>JAFDEK010000210.1 GCA_019310385.1 Deltaproteobacteria bacterium | reverse complement strand
GCCGAGAACCCCGCGATAGCCGCTCTCGAGCGAAGTGCAGCTGCGCCCGAGGCGGGCGGAGAAGCCACCGTGACGCCGCGCCCTGGGCGGAGGCATGCGGGCGGCCAACATCGGGGTGAGGGTGAGGGCCACGAAGAGCGAGATCATCACCGAGCCCGCCACGGTGAGACCGAACTCGCCGAGGAAGCTCCCCACCAGGCCCTCGATGAAGAAGGTCGGCAGGAAGACCGCCGCGACGGAGACAGTGGCGGCCGTCGCCGCGAAGGCGATCTCCCGGGTCCCCTTGGCGGCGGCCTCGTGGTTGCTCTCGCCCATCTCGCGGTGACGCTCGATGTTCTCCAGCACCACGATGGCGTCGTCGATTACCACGCCCACGGCCAGGGTCATTCCGAGCAGGGTCATGGTGTTCAGCGTGAAGCCGAAGAGCCAGACCAGGCCAAAGGTCGCGAGCAGCGAGATGGGAATGGCCGCGGCCACGATCAGGGTGGGACGCGTGCGCCGCAAGAAGAAGAGGACCGTGAGCACGGCCAGCAGCGCTCCGAAGAGCAGAGCGAACTTCGTCTCCGCGACGGCCTCGCGCACGCCCTTGGAGAAGTCGATGAAGCCCTCCTCGTCGTAGATCTCCAGACCCTCGGGCAGAATCTCGCGGATCCGGTCGAGACGCCGAAGCACCTCGTCCACGATTCCCACGGTGTTGCCGCCGGATTGCTTACGGATCCCGAGGCCGACGGTATTGGCGCCGTTGTAGCGGGCCACCATGTCCACGTCCTGAGCGCCGTCCTCGACCCGGGCCACGTCGCGTAGCAGCACGTCGGCACCGTCCGCGTGGGCCACCACCAGCCCTTCGAGCTCTTCGACGGTGCGGAACTCGGCGTCGGTCTTCACCGCATATTCCATCCGCCGGCTCTCGATGGCGCCGCCCGGGACCTCCACGTGCTCGCGCGCGATGGCGGCCAACACGTCGCCCGCCGCCAGGCCACGCGCGCGCAGCGCCTCGCCGTCGAGCCAGATGCGGATGTTGCGATCCTCGCGGCCGAACATCGCGACCCCGGCGACCCCCGGAATCGTCTCCATGATGGGGTTGATCTGCCGCCTGACGTACTCGCTGGCCTCGACCTGGGGAATGTCGAAGCGCATGGGGATCCAGAGCACGGGCTGATCGTTGGGATTGAAGGTGCCCACCACCTGTGTATCGAGCTCGCCGGGGAGCTCGATGCGCGCGTGGGCGACCTTGTCCCGCACGTCCTGGGCCGCGACGTCGAGATCGACGCCGAGCTGGAACTCCACCACGATCTGCGCCGCCGCCTGATAGCTGGTGGAGCGGATCGAGCGCACGCCCGCGATGGTGTTGAGATACTCCTCGAGAACGTCGACGACGTCCTCCTCCATACCCTCCGGACCCGCACCCGGCAGGCTTGCGGTAACGACGAGGACCGGAAATTCCATGTTGGGGAACTGGTCGACGCCGAGCCGGTTATAGCCGAGGACCCCGAAGACGATGAGCCCGAGGGTCATCATCCAGGTCAGGATGGGGCGCTGGATCGCGACATCCGAGAGTGTCATCGCGCGGCCTTCTCATCGGCTTCGGCGCCCACTGCGACCACGGCGCTTCCGTCGGCATTGCGCAGCGAGACCACCGAGCCATCGATCAGGCTGGTTTGCCCGCGAATCACGACCTGGTCGCCCGCCGCCAGACCTGCGCGAATCTCCACCAAGCCGTCCCGGTGCACGCCCAGCTGGACATTGACGCGCTGCACCGTCTGGGCGCCCGCCATACGAAAGACCACGGCACCGTCCGAGCGCTGAAGAATCACGTCCTCGGGCACCATGGGGACGCCGCTGCGCTCACTCACCCCGAGGTCGGCGCGGGCGAAGAGTCCCGGCCGCAGGCGCCCGGCCGGGTTCGCGAGCTCGGCCTTCACGCGCAGGGTGCGGCTGGCGGGGTCGATGATCGGCGCGATGACGGTGACCACGGCCGCGAAGACTTCGTCGGGAAAGGGCGCCAGGCGTACCCCCACCGGGTCACCGAGCTCGACCAGGCTCGAATCCACCTCGGAGAGGTGGAACTCCACCTCGACGGGATCGAGGGCCACGAGATCGAAGAGCTTGTGGCCCATGCTCACGAACTCGCCGCGACTCACATAGCGCCGCGCAATGAGACCGGCGAAGGGCGCCCTGACGCTCGAATCCGCCAGCGCCCGCGCCGCAAGACCGAGCTGGGCCCGTGCTGCCTCCAGGCGGGCTCGGCTGAGAGACAAGATCGTCTCCGCCGCATCGAGCTGCGCCGCAGAGGCCGCGTTGCTGGAGCGCAGCTTGCGGATCCGCTCCAGCTCGCGCTCGCTCTCCACCAGAGCCGCCTTGGCCTCGGCAACCAGAGCCGTCTGGCTCGCGTGCTCGAGCTGCCGGCGTCCGGGATCGATCTCGAGAACGACCTGGCCCGCCTCGACGGCGTCTCCCTCCCGAGCGGCGATCGAGGTGATCTGCCCGCCCACCTGAGCGGCGATCTTCGCCTCGGCCTTGGCGGTGAGTTGCCCCGTGGCCTCGACGCGATCGACGATGTCCCGGGCGACCACCGGCGTGAGCATGACCGGTGGCGCTTCGATGACGGTGGCGCGCTCCTCTTCCTCACGGCAGCCGGGCAGAGCACCAGCAGCGAAGAGAAGAAGGGCCAGCGCGATGAAGCGCGCGCTGAAAGGATGGTGCCTCAATTTGATTTCTCCTTGGGCGCCTTGGCGGCAAAGGTCTGTTCGGGCTCGACGATTCCGCAGAGCATGGCGTCGAAGGCCTTCCCGAAGAGATCCGGGGACCATTCGAG
>JAFDEK010000157.1 GCA_019310385.1 Deltaproteobacteria bacterium | reverse complement strand
CGATCGAGGACTGTCAGCCCGGGACGCCACTGGTGGCCGAAGACAACATCGACTGCACCTGGGACAGCTGCGATCCCATTCTGGGACTCATGAATAGGCCAGACGATTCCATCTGCAGCGACGAGGATCTTTGCACCGGGGTCGAGTTCTGCGATCCATCACTCGACTGCCAGGACGGGCCAGCACCCGTCGTCGACGACGGCATCGCATGCACGGTCGACCATTGCTCGCCCTTCGAAGGCGTTTCGAACACACCCGTCGACTCGTTCTGCGATGACGGGAACCTCTGCACTGGAGTCGAATTCTGCAGCACCACGCTCGACTGCCAGGAGGGAACGCCGCCGGTCGTGGACGACGGCATCGCGTGCACGGCTGACCGCTGCTCTGCCCTCATCGGCGTTACGAATACGCCGAGTGATGCCGCCTGCGATGACGGCGACGTCTGCACCGGGCGCGAGCTGTGCAGCCCCACCCTCGGATGCCTGGAAGGAACACCCCTGCTGATCGTCGACGACGGCGTCGACTGCACGACCGATCTCTGCGATCCCGTCGATGGGTTGGCGAACGTGCCGAACCACGATGTCTGCAGCGACGGAAGTCTCTGTAACGGGAGCGAGGTCTGCGACGGGACACAGGGATGCATCGGGGGCGAGGCGCCGGTCGCGTTGGTGTGGGAGGACTTCGAATCACTCCCGCTCCAGAGCGATGGATCGGGCGTCTTCGTGCCTGCCGTGGGTGAGACCTTCTACAGCGTGAGCGATATCGGTGGCACCGTGGCGAGCGTCCTCGCCGTCGAAGGGGGCAGCGCGGCCATCTCGCAGTCCCCCCTCGGCGACCAGGTGTGGAGGATCGAATCGACGAGCGAGGGGCCCTTCGTTGCGGACGCCAGCATTCCGACGGATCCCGACGCCGAGCTGGGCCGGTCTGGCGCCCTCGCGACCTTCTTCTCCGAGCCAGTCGACCTGCGCTCCGCCTCGATGTGCGTGGATGTGCGAGAGGTCTTCCAGCAGCGAGGCGCGGATCTTCGCTTCGTGATCGGTGACGCCGACGGAAACTACAGCGTGAGCGCGCCGATCGGCCCCCTCGCGGCCGACTTCGAGACCTTCGAGCATACCTTCAAGCCGAGCTCCCTGGAGGCCATGGATGGAGCGAACGCCGTCGATTTGACGCGCGTGCAGACGCTGGGCTTCGACTTCTGGACCAGCGAAGGCGCCGCAGATCCCTTCGAGATCGAGGTCGACGACTTGCGTCTCATCCCGGAGCCCGACCCCAGCCTGCTTACGTTCTGTGCATTGGGAACCTTGTGGGTACTTCGAGCCTCGAGGACTCGCGGGCGACGATGCGAGCCCCTCCGCGGAGTTCGGCAGGCTCAGCCGGAGCAGCCATAGACCGCCTCGACGAGGCCCGCGGAGCGCGGATCGCCGCTGGGATCGAAGCGCATCTGATTCATCACATAGCCGAAGGCGATCCCCGCCTCGGGGTCCGCGAAGCCCAGGGAGCCGCCCGCTCCGGGGTGCCCGAAGCTCTTCGCGCCGCAGCCCGGCGTGAGCATGGGCGGCAGGGTAAAACCGACGCCGAAGCGCGAGGGCACCAGGATCACCGCGTCGGGCCCCTCGGCCTGCTCGACGCAGGCGGCCTCGACGGTCGCGGGAGCGAGCAGGCACACCCCGTCGATCTCCCCAATGGTGGCCGCGTACATGCGCGCCAGGGCCCGGGCGTCGGCGACGCCGTTGGAGGAGGGCATTTCGGCCGCGAGAACGTCGTCGCGATTCCACATCTCGTCGTAGGCGAAGAGCTCCGAGGGGCCGCCCATGACCCTTGCGGTGAGGGAGCTCGAGCCCAGGATCTCGGCAACGCTGGGCGAGCCCTCGGGCGGCGGAATCAGCGTCGCGCAGCGTCCGCGCTCCGCGGCAGGCAGGCCGATCCAGAAGCTCAGTCCGAGCGGCCGAGCGACTTCGTCGGCGAAGAAGCGCCCCAGAGAGCGGCCTGTGATCCGGCGAATGATCTCACCGGTGATCCAGCCGAAGGAGCGCGCGTGGTAGCCGTGCTTCGTCCCGGGCTTCCAGTTGGGCGCCTGGGCCGCGATGGCGGCGACTACCGGATCCCAGGCCAACACCTCTTCGAGGGTCAGGTCCCCGTCGACAGCGGCGAGCCCCGCCTTGTGGCACAGCACCCAGCGCACCGGGATCTCGCCCTTCCCTTGCGCCGCGAACTCCGGCCAGTAGTGAGCGACCGGCGCGTCGAGATCGAGGTCACCGCGCTCCACGAGCATGTTCGCGCAGAGGGCCGTCGCGCCCTTGGTGGCCGAGAAGACGATCTGGATGTCGTCCTCCGCCCAGGGTCGCCCGCTCGCCGGGTCGGCGACGCCCCCCCACAAGTCCACCACGCAGCGGCCCTCGCGGTAGACGCAGCAAGCCGCCCCGACGTCGCCGTGCTTCTCGAAGTTCTCGGCGAAAGCGGCCCGCACCGCCTCCCAGCCGGCCTCGACCCTGCCGTGTATCTCCGCCATGCACCCCCCCTGCCCTGTATATCCCTTCTCAGCGCCTTCTCATGTTAGCCACGCCCCGGCGCGATACGCCCTGCTCCCCGCCGGGCGGGTCCCAAGGCCCGCGCCGCAAGCGTTTGCCCTTGACAGCCATGCCCTTGACAGCGATGCCCTTGACAGCGATAGGAATCTGACGGATCGTCAAATTTGGTGATTCCGCGCCTCTCGGGGCCGAATGGGGCGGGATGCCACGAGCCGGGACCGGGAACGAAAGAAGAGGAGAGTCGACGTGGACTACCGCATCATCGACTGTGACCAGCACGTGATCGAGCCCCCCGACCTGTGGGAGAAGTACCTGCCCAAGAAGTTCGCCGACCAGGCTCCGAAGCTCGCCAAGGACGAAGACGGGGGCGACGGCTGGCTGCTCGGCGAGCACGTCGAGTCCCTCGGCCTGGTCGCGGCCATGAACCAGACTCCCAAGACCCTCAAGTGGACCGGCGTGCGCTACGACGAATTGCACCCGGGCATCACCCAGCCGGCGGGCCGCCTCGAGCTCATGGACGAGGACGGAGTCAGCGCAGCCGTCTTCTTCCCGCCCCAGCGCACCATGATCTACTTCATGTTCGCCGAGGACCCCGAGTACCAGGTCGCCGGCATGCAGGCCTACAACAACTTCATCAGCGACTTCGTCTCCCACTGCCCCGAGCGTCTGGGCGCCATCTGGCAGATGCCGGCCTCCGGGATCGAGGCCGCCGTGGCCGAGCTGCGGCGCGCCAAGGAGTCCGGCGCCGTGGGCGTGGGCCTCGCCACCTGGCCCAGCGGCGAGTTCCTGCTCTCCAAGACCGACGACGAGTTCTGGGCCGTCGCCAACGAGATGGGCATGCCGGTCCACATTCACGTCGGCCTGACGCCGCCCCAGTACAAGACCATGCGGGTTGCAACCAAGAAGGGCGGTGCGGCTCAGCTCGTCGCCTTCGCGTCCACCATGAGCCGCATGCCCACCCTCTTCGCCGAGCTCATCTTCACCGGCGTCTTCGAGCGCTTCCCGAGCCTCACCGTCGTGGGCGGCGAGGTCGGAGCCGGCTGGGTTCCCTTCCTCAAGCAGGAGCTCGACGACCGCTACCGGCGCAACCGCTACTGGTGCGAGGTGGAGCTCACCATGCTCCCCAGCGAGTACTACATGCGCAACTGCAAGGTGGGCTTCGTGCGAGACCACTACGGTGTGCGCAACTGCGACGCGGTTGGGGTCGACACCATGATGTGGACCAGCGACTTCCCCCACCACATCACCGACTGGCCCAACTCACGCTACCTGATCGACGAGATGTCCCAGGGCATCAGTGCCGAGGCCAAGCGCAAGCTCTTCTGCGAGAACGCCGGCAAGCTCTACGGCTTCCTGAAGTAGGGCGGCAGCGGGGACGGCCCCCATGGCGGCCTCACATGGCGAAGCGCGCGAAGTCGAGGCCCGTGAGGATGCCCTCCATACGCCGGCCCTTCACCGCGATCACCCGGCGTACCCGGACCGCGCTGGCCTGCTCCGCCGCACGAAAGATGGGCGTGCCCATGTCCAGCGCCAGCATGGCCGCGCTCATGACTGCCTCGACGGGTGTTTCCCGGGGCTCGTCCCGGGCCTCGAGGGCCTCGCGCTGGGTGAAGAGACCGACGGGCCACTCGTCCTCGAGCACCACCAGACCCGAAACCCGCGCCTTGCCGAGCCGCTCGGTGGCGAGGGAGATGGGCTCGTCGTGGCGGATCGTGAAGACCGGTGAAGACATCGCGCTCGAAATCGGCGTGCGCACGCGCTTGTCGCGAATGGCCAGCATCACCTCCCGGGTGCTGAGCACGCCGACGAGCTTGCCTGCGTCGCTCACGAAGACGCGGTGGAAACGTCCCTCCACCATCTGCCGGGCCGCCTCGGCGACGGGTGTATCGGCCGTGACCGTAACCAGCTCTTTGGACATGCGCCGCGTCACGGGCATGTCGGGCAGGGTGAGGAGAGCCGCCTTCCCCTGGCCGCCGGCCTGGCGCTGCCCGACCCGGATGAGGTCGGTGCGCGAGATCACGCCCACCGGCTGCTGGTCGCCGTTCACGACCGCCAGGCTCGAGATCGAGAGCTCGGTCATGCGACGCTGGGCCTCACGCAGGTCGGCATCCTCTCCCACGGTCTGGGCCGGTGCGCTCATGTAGAGATCTACGGGCATCTGAAAGTTCGACAACGTTCTTCTCCACTTCTTCGAGGACAGAGTTGCTACTTCTGAACGTCACCCACCATGGGGACGAAGCGCACCGGGAAGATCACCTTGCGCTCGATGCCGGTGCTCGTCTTCTCGTGGACCTCGAGGCTCTGATCCCAGTTTCCCACCGGGATGACCAGCCGCCCTCCGACCTTCAGCTGATCGATGAGGGGCTGGGGAATCCGGGGCGGTGCAGCCGTGACCACGACCGCGTCGAAGGGCGCCTCCTCGGGCCAGCCGGCATACCCGTCACCCTGGCGAACGTGGATCCCGGTATAGCCCAGACGATCCAGGGTGGCGTCCGCCGAGGCGGCAAGCTCTTCGACGATCTCGATCGTAAAGACCTCTGCGGCGAGCTCGCCGAGTACCGCGGCCTGGTAGCCCGAGCCGGTCCCGATCTCGAGGACCTTCGCGCTGGCGTCGAGGCGGGCCAGCTCGCTCATGACGCCCACGATGTAGGGCTGACTGATGGTCTGCCCCGAGCCGATGGGCAGGGGATGGTCCTCGTATGCATGTCGGCGCAGGTGCTCGGGCACGAATTCGTGGCGCGGCACCTTGCGCATGGCGGCGAGGACCCGGGGATCCGAGAGCCCACGCGCCTCGAGCTGGCGAGTGACCATGCGCTCGCGCTGGCGGGTATAGGCGTCCCCGCTCTCGTCCGAGGCCGTCATCGGGCGCCCTTCTCCCCCCGCGTCCACCACTGGCGCGGATCCTGCCGCAGCACTTCCAGCCTCCTCGTGGGTCGAGCTGGCATCCGTACAGGCCACCCACGCCGCCAGCGCGAGCAGTGAGGCGACTGACGCGAGTACGGGCCCGCGCGGAAAGCAGGCGCCCCAACCAGGCATGCAGACCAAGCCCACCCCCTCCAGCCGAGGCGATCCACCAGGGCGCCCTGGGAGAGTCAGCGTAGCGCTCCGGCGCCGAGCCGGCCGCGGCAGAAGGGCGAGCACATAGCCGCGCTCGTCCTCGAGCAGCACGCACTTCGCCAGCGGCTCCGGTGCTACTCGAGCCCGATTTCACCTTCGATCATTCGCATCCCGAGAACACGACACTTGGCGCAAGGGTGATCGGCGGTCGCATCATCCGTCGCCCCGCGGATCGCACGCGGTCGGGAGATGCACGCCCGGGGGAACCCCCGAGCCCCAGAGCGAGAGATCAGGACTCCGCCCGCAGCAGGCCAGCCAGGAGCCGGAGCTCCCGCAACAGGCTCGTGCGCTCGGCCAGCAGGGTCAGGCCGGCGTAGACCGCGGGTGGCAGGAAGGGGAGCAGCCAGAAGGGAAGCAGAGCGAGGCGCTCCGCCACAGGCGGAAGCCAGAAGAGCGCCACCGTGGCGGCCAGGACCAGACAGGGCCCGAGGAAGATCGGGCCGAGGGTGCCGCGCAGCAGCTCGCCGTTCATTCGCCACGCCAGTACGACGCCGAGCAGCACGGTCCACAGCAGCGTCATGGCCACCACATGGACGTCGTCGAGGGCGATGGCCAGGGCGATTCCGAGCAGGAAGAGCAGCAGCTGCACGAGCCGCAGCCACACCACCCTGGCCGCCATCCCGCGGCCGTAGAGCAGCCACTTGAGATTCTCGAAGAGGGGGAAGAAGCCCGCGTAGAGAGCGAGCCAGCCGAGGATGGGCGCCGCGCCCAGCCAGTCGTCTCCCAGCAGGAGCCGGATGGTCTGCTGCGGATAGACGAGCAGCGTCGCCACGCCCAGAAAGAGCAGCCGCACCAGGAAGTGGTTGACGAGTGAGAAGCCCCGGGCAAGGCGCGGGGGATCGTCCTGCAGCCTGGAGTAGAGGTTGAAGGCCAGCTGGGTGACGGGTCGCGCGGCAATGTAGCCGCTCTCCGAGAGAGTGCGCGCTTGATTGTAGAGACCCAGCTTCAGGTCTCCGAAGGCGGCGCCGATGGCGAAGCGGTCGGCACGCTCCATCCCGATCTCGAGGGAGCGCGCGACAAAGACCGAGCGCGAGAAGTGCATGAGCTTGCCCGCGACCTCCCGGTCCACGGCGCCGCGGAAGCGATAGCTCGAGCGGAGGCCCGCGAGTACGAGAATCATGAACGACACCAGGAAGTGCTGGGTGAGCAGGCTCCAGGCGCCGGCGCCGAACCACGCCAGGGCGAGGGCTGCAAGAGCGGGCAGCACCGTGGACACCCAGGCGATGAGCGCCACTGCGCGGTACTCGAGGGCGCGTTCGAGGATCGCGTAGGGAATCGAGCCGACCAGCTCGATCAGCCGGGTCACGCCGAGGATCACGAGAAACCAGGCCGCCATGGGAGAGTGGTGGCCGTAGAGCCAGCTCGCTACCGCGGCGGCCCCGATCAGCGCCACGGCGCCGAGCAGGGCCGAGATTGCCGTGGCGGTGTCCTGGTGCCGCTGCGAGGTCTCCGGAGCCTGGATCAAGGCCGCGGAGATCGAGAAGGCCCCAACGATGTTGAGAAACTCGTTGATGGCGAAGACGAAGGCGTAGAAGCCCCAGACCTCCGGCCCCAGCAGCCGCGCCACCCCGAGGTTGATGGCGAAGTTGAGCAGGCTCGCAGTCCAGCTGCCGAAGCCGACGTAGAGCCCCCCAACGAGGAAGCGCCGGGCGAGCCCCCCGTTGCCCTCCGAGTTCGCGCCTTCGCGTTCGTCGTGGGGAGGGCTCAACGCCTCGTGCCATCCCGCACGATCTCGCGCACCACCGCGCCCTCCCCTGCGGGAGACGCAATGGAATCCAGCTTCGGGCGATCCGGCACCTCGGCTCCCGCCTCCCGCGACTCGATTATCTCGCCCTCCTCGGGTCGGCCCGCCAAGAGCCACTTCAAGTCCTCGAGCACGACGTACGCGCTCGGAACCAGGAAGAGCGAGATCACCGTCGCGAAGGCGACGCCGAAGGCCAGGGAGATCGCCATGGGGATGAGGAACTGGGCCGACATGCTCGGCTCCCTGAGCAGCGGCGTGAGGCCCGCGAAGGTGGTCAGGGAGGTGAGCACGATGGGGCGGAAGCGTGCGACGCCGGCCGCGCGCACCGCCTCGTCCAACGGAAGCCCGAGGGCCCTGCGCCCGTTGATGTAGTGCACCATGACGAGGCTCGAATTCACCACCACACCGGAGAGCGCCACCGCGCCGAGCACCGACATCATGCTCAGGTGCATCCCCATGATCAGGTGGCCACCGATGGCCCCCACCAGGCCAAAGGGAATCACCGACATGATGATGAAGGGCTGGGCATAGGAGCGCAGGGGGATCGCGAGCAGAGTGAAGATGATCAGCAGGGCGAGCCCGTAGGCCTGCAGCATGCCCATCATCACCCGCTGCTGCTCCCGCTGCTCACCCTCCAGGCTGAAGCGCAGACCCGGGTGCTCGGCCAGGAGCTGGGGCATGAAGTTCTCGCGCAGATCCGCCATCACTTCGTTGGCGTTGGCCTGGGTGAGATCCACGTCGGCGCTCACGTTGATCACCCGCTGGCGATCCGTGCGCCGGATGGTCGCGTAGCCCCGGCCGAGCTCGGCGCGGGCCACGGTGTCGAAGGGCACCTCGACGCCCTCCGGCGTGCGAATGCGCATCCCCTCGAGATCGCCCAGAGAGCGTCGCTGCTCCGCGGGATAGCGGACCATCACCTTCACGTCCTCGCGCTCGCGCTGAATGCGCTGCACCTCTTCACCGTAGAAGGCCTGGCGTACCTGCCGGGCCAGGTCCTCCATGCTGAGACCCAGCACCTCGGCCGAGGGCAGGATGGAGAGCTTGATCTCCTCCTTGCCCTCGCGGAAGGAGTCGCGGATGTCGATCACGCCGGGATACTCGGACAAGCGTGCCTTGAGGGAATCGGCCGCGCGGCGCAGATCCTCGACGTCGGCCGACTGCAGGCGCAGGTTGAGGGGATCGCCGGCGCTGAAGAGGTTGGCGGAGAAGGTGAGCTCCACCGCATCGGGGATCAGGGGCGTGAGCTCCCGCCAGCGGTCCGCCACCGTACCGGCCTTGATGGGCCGGCCTTCCGGGCTCATGAGCTCCATGCTGACCTCGCCCAGGTGGCTGCCGCCCGAGCGCGCGAAGGCGCCTGGAGGGCCGTGGCCTCCCGTGGGCTGCTCGCCCACCGCCACGAGCACGTGACGAACTACGGGCTCGCCCAGCTCGAACTCCGCGTCGAGCTCGCCGGCCAGCTGCACCGCCGCGCTCTCGAGGGCCGCCACCCCCTCGGCGGTGACCTCCACCGGGACGCCCAGGGGCATGGTGAGCTTCGCGGTCACGTAGTCGCTCTCGACGGGCGGAAAGAAGGCGAAGCGCAGGTGCCCGGTCCCAACGATGGTGAGGCACCACACCAACGCCACGACACCAGCGGCCAGGGTCGCGTAACGCCATACCAGAGCGCGATCGAGGAGTGGCCGGTAGCCCTGCTCGGCCAGGCGCACGAGGCTGTTCGCAAGTGCGTTCTGCACTCGGTTCCAACGCTGCGCGATAGCGCTGGTGGCCTCGCGCTCGCGCCTGGGACGCGAATGGCCAAGGTGCGAA
>JAFDEK010000156.1 GCA_019310385.1 Deltaproteobacteria bacterium | reverse complement strand
CCCCGCGGCGGCCGGGCGCCCGCCCGTGTAGTCGCCGGTGCGGTAGCGCCAGGCCACCTCGAGAGCGGACACGTTCTCCGGCGTGATCTGCTCGAGGGGCGAGTAGCGGCTGCCGCCCGGATCCCCCCCGTAGCTCGGCCAGCCCGCGGTCGCTCCGCCCGGCGCTACAGGCGGCGCCTCGGAGCCGCAGCCCCACAGCAACGCGAGGAGCGGGAGCAGGCAGCGCACCAATGGTGTACGGAGACTCGCAACGAGCATGGTCGAGATCGGGCGCTTCCCGGCGGCTGAAGAATCTGACGATCCATCAAACGTTAGAATAGAATGGGGCCGGGCGCGGGATGTCCCCGGTCCACTGCCCGGGGATCCCGAGCGTGGCCGTGACATCAACGGGATGGTCTGTCGGCTGCCCGACAGCTCGGGGCGCTTGGTTGCGGAAGAGGACATCGGTCAGCCGCCCTTTCCCACCGGGCCTGCCGCAGCAGATGGTTGCGGCAGGCGCTACGCCGACAGCGCGCTCCTGGCCGATGCGGTGGGGCGGGAGGTCCTTGCCCGCATGCGGCCCCTGAGCGGCCTCTTCACCTACACGAGCCTCGCCCTGGCTCCACGGGAGTGGATTCCCCCTTACAGGACGGGCACTCCGCAGGGGATTTTCGTCGATTCAGATGGTAATCTCCACCACACAGATCTGGACCTGAAACGATCGGGCTGGAGCGTGGATACGGGCCCCAACGGAAGGGTCTGGCGTATTACTCTCGACGCCGTCGGAACCCCCCTGGCCCCCGAGTTCATACTCGAGGGTCTCGCTTTTCCCGACGGTCTCGGAGTGCTTCCTGGTGATCTCGAAAACTGATGAGGTGTGCAAGTGAGTGAGACGGATACGACGCAGACTGATCGAATGGAGATGTCGGACCTCACGCCCGACTACGGGCTCGATTACCTCGGTCTGGACCATCTCCAGAATGTGTGGTGGAATCTCTCGACTCCCGCGCTCTACGAGCACGCCCTGCGGCGCTACGAGGGCCGGCTCGCTCACCTGGGCGCCCTGGTGGTGAGCCAGGGGCAGCACACCGGACGCGCGGCCAAGGACAAGTACGTCGTCGAAGAGGACCAGACCAGGGACAATATCTGGTGGGGCAAGGTGAACGTCCCCTACTCGGAGGAGAAGTACGACGGCATCCTCGAGCGAATGCGCCAGCACCTGCGGACCAAGGACGTCTTCGTCCAGGATGTCTGGGCCTGCGCGGACGAGCGCTACCGGCTGCCGGTGCGCGTCATCACGCGCAACGCCTGGCAGTCGATCTTCGTCCGCAACATGTTCCGACGGCCGCCGCGTACCCCCGACGTGATCAAGAACTTCGTGCCCACCTTCACGGTGCTCTGCTGCCCCGACTTCCACGCCGACCCGGATCTGGACGACACGCGCAGCGGGACCTTCGTGGCGCTGAACCTCAAGCGGCGCCTCGTCCTCATCGGCGGCACCGCCTACGCGGGCGAGATGAAGAAGTCGATCTTCACCAGCCTCAACTATCTGCTGCCCGACAGCGACGTCCTGCCGATGCACTGCTCGGCCAACGTCAGCAATAGCGATCCCGACGATGTCGCGATCTTCTTCGGCCTTTCGGGTACGGGCAAGACGACCCTCTCCGCCGATCCGAAGCGTGCGCTCATTGGAGACGACGAGCACGGCTGGTCGGACGAGGGCGTGTTCAACTTCGAGGGCGGCTGCTACGCAAAGGTGATCAACCTCTCGCCCGAGATGGAACCCGAGATCTACGCAACGACGCGGCGCTTCGGGACGGTGCTCGAGAATGTCGCCATCGACCCGGCCCTGCGGCGCCTCGATCTCGACGACGCGGGTCTCACCGAGAACACCCGGGCCTCCTACGCGCTCCCCGCCATTCCCAACATCGTGCCCGACAGCAAGGGGGGCCATCCGCGCAACGTCATCATGCTGACCTGCGACGCCTTCGGGGTGCTGCCTCCGGTTGCGAAGCTCGATTCCGCCCAGGCGATGTACCACTTCATCAGTGGCTACACGGCGAAGGTGGCGGGCACCGAGGCCGGCGTCACCGACCCCGTTGCGACCTTCAGCTCCTGCTTCGGGGCGCCCTTCATGGCGCGGCATCCCGCCTTCTACGCCAAGATGCTCGCCGAGCGCCTGGAGCAGCACGGGGCGAGCTGCTGGCTCGTCAATACGGGTTGGTCGGGCGGTCCTCACGGCGTAGGCGAGCGCATGAAGATCAGCATCACGCGCACTCTGCTCAACGCGGTGCTCGACGGCTCCCTCGAGCAGGCGCCCATGCGCGTCGACTCCATCTTCGGCTTCCAGGTGCCCGAGGAGGTGCCGGAGGTGCCGAGCGATGTGTTGACGCCGCGCAACACCTGGAACGACACAAAGGCCTTCGACGCCCAGGCGCAGAAGCTGGCGAAGCTCTTCAACGAGAACTTCACCCAATTCCAGGCCGACGTGTCCAAGGAGGTCGCTGCGGCGGGCCCGAAGCTGGGCTGAAAGGCCAGGTCAGGCGCCGCGCTCCTGAGGAGGGCCATGCGGAGAGATCGCCGGGAACTTCTCATCAGCGCCTTCTACGGCGCGATCATTGGAGCGATCGGTCCCTGGCGCAGGTCCACTGCAGCCTCTTCAGACCCCGCAGCGAACCCCGAGATCGCCGATCTGCATCGGGAGACCCGAAACCGTCTCCTGGGTCCCGTCGGAGCGCGCGGCCGCGCCATCGAGGGCTGGCGTGGAGACCACAAGCCCTATCCCGATCGTGCGCGATGGGTGCTGCCACGGGAAGCGAAGGCCTCGCCAATGCCCCTGGCCGAGGTGATCCGTGGCTGGGAGCCACGCGAGCTGAGCGCTGAGAGCATTCCGCTTCCGCTCCTCTCACAGCTCCTGCGTTCGACGAACGGACTCACGGGCTCTCGGAATCCGGGTAGCGCCAATGCGCAGCTTCGCGCGGCTCCCTCTGCCGGGGCGCTCTACTCGGGGGAGGTTTACGCGGTGACCCACCGCGTCGATGGATTGCCTCGGGGTGCCTGGTACTACGACGTCGAGCGTCACACGCTCGTCGAAGTGCGGCGCGGCCCCCTCCTCGCACGAGTTGCCGAGGCTCTCGAGCAACCCGCGGCCGTAGAGAACGCAGCCGCCGTCGTCTTCCTCTCGAACGTCTTCGCCCGCTACCGGCACCGCTACGCGAACCGCGGCTACCGCTATGCGCTCATCGACTCCGGGCACATCGGTGAGAATCTGCGACTCGCGGCTGCGGCGGCCGGGTTGTCGACCGTCGAGGTGCTGGATTTTCACGACGATCACCTGAACGAGCTCCTGGGCCTCGATGGCACCGCTGAAGCCGTGTGCGCCGTGCACGCGCTGGGGCGAGCGGGTGGCGAAGTGCCGGGTTGGCCCCGAGTGCGAAGCCTGTCCGAGAAGCGCGACGAAGGAGAGCACTCGGACGTCGTGGACAGGTGGCACGAAGCGACCAAGCTCGTGCCCGGGTCGGGACCGGGCGCGCCCATGCGAGTTGGATCCAGCGAGCGGGAGCGACAGGGACCGGCGATCGGGCTCCCGAGCGTCGAGCGGGCTCCGTCCATGTCCGTCCAGCAGAGCATCCGAACGCGAAGGTCCGCGCGGCAGTTCACGCGCCAGCCCATGGCTCTGGCCGCTCTGGCCTTCGTTCTCGAGATGGCGCAGGGTCGCCGTGTGCTCGCGCGCGTGCCAGGCGTCGACCTTCACCTCGTCATTCACCGAGTCGCGGGCATCTCGCCCGGTCACTACCTCTATGTGCCCTCGTCGCGGAGTCTCGATCTCCTGCGAGAAGGGGATCTCGAAGGCGCGATGGTCCGGGCCTGCCTTCGTCAGAAGAAGGCGGGCGATGCGGCGGTGGGCTGTGTGATGGTCGCGCGGCTGGGACCGAACGCCGTCCTCGCCCGAACGCGGCGCTACCGGGACCTGCTCGTCGAGGCCGGCTCGATCGGAGAGCGCATCTATCTTGCTGCGGAGTCTGCAGGGGTCGCGGCTCGCAATCTCGCGGCCTATCGCGATGATGCATTCAACGATCTCCTGGGACTGGACGGGCGAGAGGAGGCCGCCATCCACCTGACCATGCTCGGACCGGGGGACTGACGATTTCCCCGGTCACGCGCCACCGGAACTCGATTCGAAGCCTGCTACCCGCAGGCGCGCAGATCCGCCTCGAAGTGCTCGGGCAGGAATACGAGGCTCGAGCCCTGCAACGCGAGCTCCTCGCTCGCAAAGGCGCACCAGGGTAGGAGGTAGCGCTCGCGCAGCGCCTCGATGAGCACCGGCTCGCGGCTCTGCACCGCGCAGGCGTAGATCTCGCAAGCGACGCCGAGCTGATCCGGAGGAAGGTGCACCTCGTCCCATGCGAGCTCCAGGTAGGAGATGACGCGCAACCAGTCCTCGCGCACCGCGGCGCCCTCACGGCCCAGGGCCGCGTGGAGGAGCAGGGGAACCCGCGGCTGTGGCGTGCCCAGGTGGAAGAGGCTCCAGAGCCCGGTCTTGTTGCCCTCGAAGGAGCCGGGCAGCCCCAGGGCCTCCCAGGCCTCGCTCTGCAGCTCCTCGGGAACGACGGGGCTCCAGATACGCGACCAGGCGATCAGCGGCAGCGCGGCATCGAGGTCGGGCTCGGCCATCACGCGGCGGCGATCCAGCCCGGGCTGACCGACTTGAGGCCGGCCCGGTCGCCCGCCGCGCCGCGCCAGATCGCAAAGGCGAGCTGTCCGTTGCGGTCGAGGGCGGGCCAGGCGCGCAGGTCGAAGACCACGCTCCAGTGCCCCGCCTCCCAACTCGCCTCGACGCTCCACCCATCCGGCGCGTCGCCGCGCTCCATGGTCCCGAGCCCCTCGGCGCGCATGCGCAGGACGCTCTCGCGATCCGCGCGCCAGAGCACCCCTTCGACCGCCTTGCCCGGCGCTCCCATGGTGATCCAGGGCGCGTCGGGCAGTGTGGGGACGAGGAGCGCCGCCGCGTCGACGAAGTGGTTCGTGTCGGTGCTGGAATCGTTGACCGCAAGAGGGCACTGCCAGCCCAGCCGAACCCGCCAGATGTCACCCACGCGCTCCACCTCGAGCTGCGCCTCGGGCGTGCTGGGCTGGGAGCGCTCCGCGTAGGCCTTCGGGACGTAGCCGCCGGGCTGCATGGCGGTGGGCGCCGCGACGAGCTTCAGGGTCTTCTTCACGAGATCACCTCCCGGGTTCGGGGCTCGAGCTGGAAGCTCTCGTTCCAGTCGTAGGCGATGAGCAGGTCCATGAGCTCGCTCGACTCCCCCCGCCTGCGCTTCTCCCGCTCGCGCTCGATGGTGACAATGGCTGCGTGCACCGCCTCGCCGAAGAGCGTTTCGAGGTAGCTGCTCGGG
Source organism: Deltaproteobacteria bacterium (assembly GCA_019310385.1). Classification (GTDB taxonomy): domain Bacteria; phylum Myxococcota_A; class UBA9160; order UBA9160; family UBA4427; genus JAFDEK01. The sequence continues at coordinate 4,205 of JAFDEK010000156.1, read as the reverse complement.
ATGCGGGGCTCGCCGGTGGGGCGGCCCCGCTCATCGAGCTGGGGGGGGCTCAGCGGCGGCACGTAGAAGACGTTGGGGCCGATCCCGTACTCGGGGTGGAGCGGGAGCGCGACCTTCCACTGGTCGACCAGCTTCCAGATGGGGCCCTTCTCGTCGTCACGGTAGCCGACGAAGCGCAGGCGCCCCGGGCACTGGCGCGCACAGGCGGGCGCCACGCCCTCCTCGACCCGCGGCATGCAGAAGATGCACTTGGCGGCCACCTGCCGCTCGGTGTCGAAGTAGACCTTCTTGTAGGGACAGGCCTCGACGCAGAAGCGATAGCCGTGGCAGCGGTCCTGGTCGACCAGCACGATGCCGTCCTCTTCGCGCTTGGCGATGGCGGCGCGGGGACAGGCGTCGAGGCAGGCCGGGTGGGTGCAGTGGTTGCAGAGCCGGGGCAGGTAGAAGAAGTGGTTGTTCGCCGGGTAGTGGCCCTTGCCCTCGTCCTCGTCCCAGTTGGGGCCCCACTTCGGCTTGCCCGAGGGCCGAAGCCACTGCTTCTGGGCGCCGGGCTTGCCCGCGCTCGCGTAGGCGTCTTTGTGGTTGAACTTCCAGGCACGGCCGTAGCCGTCGTCGAGGCCCGGGATGCGGCCCCGCTTTACCGTGCCGGTCTCCGTGCGCCCGCCTTCGCTGGACCAGTTCGCGGGATAGCCCTTGCCGGGCAGGGTCTCGACGTTGTTCCAGTAGCTGTAGTCGGTGCCCGAATCCGTGTTCCAGAGCTTCTTGCACGCGACGGTACAGGTCTGGCAGCCCAGGCACTTGTTCAGGTCGAGCACCATGGCGACCTGGTGCTTCACGGGGTGGGCTGTCTGCGCGTTTGCCATGCCGCTCATCTCCTCAAGCCTCGGCTTCGGGGGCATGCGTATCCTCGCCACGGCGCAACGGCGCCGCCTGCGTATCCTCGCCACGGCGCAACGGCGCCGCCTGCGTATCCTCGCCACGGCGCAACGGCGCCGCCTGCGTATCCTCGCCGCCCCAGGGCCGGATTCCGACCCGGGTGTCCTGCACGAAGGAGCCTGCCTGCAGATGATTCGTGCCGAAGCGCAGCTGCCCCTGATCGCCCGCCATGTGGAGCGGCTTCATGAGACCTGTGATCAACCACTTGTAGCTCTTGTGCTCGGGGAACTGGCTCGGATCCCAGGCGTGGAAGTAGTAGGCCACGCCTGGCCGCACCATGGTCGAGTACTTGACCCGCATGCGGATCTCGCCCAGGGAGTTGTAGAGCTGCGCCCAGTCGTGGTCGGCCAGGCCGAGTCCTGCGGCCTCGTCCGGGTTCAGGTAGACGACGGGCTCGCCCCGCTGGAGGCGGTTGAGCATGTCGGTGTCGCGCCAGGTGCTGTGGATACTCCAACGGCTGTGGGCCGAGATGAGCTGGAAGGGCAGGTCGCCGCCGGCCTTGGGACTGGCCTTGTGGGTGGGGAGCGCTTCTCCGGCCTCGAGGAACCAGGGATGATCGAGGTAGAAGGTCTGGCGCCCGGTGAAGGTGGGCCAGCGCCCTTTGTACTTCACCATGTGGGCCAGGGGCGAGAGCACACCCTCGCCCTGCCAGTCGGGATTGAACTGGAAGGTGGGGCTGATGTTCACGCCCGCGTTGTGGAACTTCGCGATGCCCGTCTTCTCGAGGCTCTCGATGGTCATGTTCGCCGTCGAAGGACTGTTGGTGATGACGTCCTGGGTGACCTTCTTCGCGTCCTTGGGCCCATAGGCGCCGTGGCAGCTGAACTGTTGATGGAGCTCCTTCCAGTCGACGGTCCGCTTGCCGCAGGGATCGAAGACGGGCGTCTCGCGCTCCTGGGCGATCTCCTCGATGCGCTTGGTGAGGAGCGAGTAGATCTCCCACTCGTCCTTGCACTCTCCCAGGGGCGGAACCGCGACGTCGCAGTAGTGCAGGTAGGGCACGTAGGCGAGCGTGTACTTGATCCCCACCTTCTCGTACCAGCCCGCGGCGGGCAGGATGTAGTCCGAGTGCATCAGGGTGAAGTTCATCTTCTGATCGATGCCGAGGACCAGCTCGATACCGGGCCACATGTTGTCCAGCATGGCCTGGGTCTGGTTGGTGCGACGCAGCAGGTTGCAGCCCCCGGTGATGTAGACCCTGGGCTGGCCCTTGGACGGTACCGGAGGCACCCAGCCCTTCTCCTTCGCCTCCTGGACGTAGTCGTCGAGAGGCCGGGGGAAGATGCCATCCACGGCCTCGCCGACACTCTCCTTGATGCCCTGGTGGTCGTAGTTCACGTAGGAGACGCCGGTGGCGCAGACCATCTTCTCCTCGCCCTTGATGCTCTGGTCGTGGAGCAGGTCCTCGACGTTCTTCCGGCCTTTCACGTAGTCGACCACGATCTCGAAGAGCTCGCTCGGCGTCACCAGGCCCAGCATCATCTCGAGCTGTCCCCGCATACCCGTATGGTCGAGCTGGAGCGCGGCACCAAAGCCCGCCATGTCGATGAAGCCCGTGGCGTGATAGCCGGCGCCCTTCTTGCCCAGGGCGCCCTTCATGGCGAGGCAGAGCAGCTTCGTGCGGTTCATGAGGTCCGAATGGAGGAAGCGGTTGGAGCCCCAGCTCGAGAAGATCATGGGACGCTCGGCCTTCGCGAAGCCGTCGGCGAAGTGCTCGATGAGCTCGGGTGCCAATCCCGTCACGTCGGCGGTGGTCGCGAAGGTCCACGGATCGAGCTGCTCCTTGAGGAGACTCCCCATGGTGGCGACCTTCACCTTTTTTCCGCCCAGTAGCTCTACCTCGAAGCTGCCCTCGATGGGGGGCGTGAAGCCCTCCACGCTGAGCTGGGAGGTGTCGGAACCCTCGGAGCCCGGCGCCTCCTCGGGCCGGTCGGCCTCGGGGTTCCACATGTAGAGCACGTTCTGCTTGCGGCCAGCGTCTGCGATCAGGTCCTCGCCGCGCAGGAAGCGGCCCGTATCGAGTCGCACGAGCAGCGGAAAGTCGGTCTGCTCGCGCACGTAGTCGACGTCGAGCTTTCCGCTCGCCCAGATGTGACGCGCCACCGCGAGGCCCAGGGCCGCGTCGGTGCCGGTTTCGATGGGGAGCCACTGGTCCGCGTGAACCGTCGTGGCGGTGTACTGGGGGTCGATGACGACGAGCTCGCCACCGTTGTACTTCGCCTCGTAGAGGAAGTGGGCGTCGGCGATCTGGGTCACCGAAGGGTTCATCATCCACACGACGAGGTAGTCGGAGAGAAACCACTCGTCGCTGGAGCCGCCCAGGTGGGCGAAGCCCAGGGTGAGGCTGGCGCCGATGTTGAGGTCGCCGATCTCGGCCCAGGGGTCGGCAAACATCCCACCGGCCTTCATCTGGAACTTGAATCGGCCTATGGTGCTGGCCCCGTTGTCGTAGTTGGGGCCCAGGTCCTGGTAGATGGTGTCGGGGCCGTAGCGCTCGGCGAGGACGACCATCTTCTCGGCGATCTCGTCGATGGCCTTCTCCCAGCTGATGCGCTCCCACTGGCCGGAGCCCCGCTTCCCCACGCGCTTGAGGGGCACCGTGAGTCGGCTCGGCCCGTACATCAGCTCGGTGTAGCAGGCCCCCTTCTGGCAGCCTCGGGGGTTGAAATCCGGTACGCCGGGCTCGGAGGCCGCGTAGGTCGCGGTCTGCTCTTCGCGCACCACGATGCCGTTCTTCACGTAGAGGTCCCACTCGCACGCGCTGCGACAGTTCGCCCAGCCGTGGGACCCCTTGGTGATGCGGTCCGTCCAGCGCTGGCGGTAGAGATCCTCCCAGCTGCCCAGCTTCTCGGTCCGACGAGCGGCACCGGCCTCGAAGGAGACCGCGCCCGCCTCGCGCTGGAAATGGAAGAGGGGAAGCGCGCCCGCGGCGAGGGCCGCCGCGCCCGAGAGCTTCAGGAACTGGCGCCGGGTGGGTGAGAGGCCGGGGCCGCGATCGCCTTCTGCCATGGGGAGCTGCTCCCTGGATCCTGGGGCCCATCGGGCCGGGTCCGGGTCACGGGACCGAGCTTGCGTCCGGTCACACGATGGGCAAACGTTTGTTCGTGAGAATAAATAAACGTTCGTTCGTACGCCAGAGCCCTCAGGGAGATTTTCGCAAATGTCTGTAATTCCTAAGGAATCAGACGCGAAGGAGGCCGCCCGGGCGCAGCGCGCGGCCTACATGGAGGAGCGGATTCTCGATGCCGCGGAGTCCGTCTTCGCCCGCC
>JAFDEK010000155.1 GCA_019310385.1 Deltaproteobacteria bacterium | reverse complement strand
GGTGAAGCGGATGACGAGGAAATACACCGCCACGACGGCGCGTGCGCCGAGAAAGTAGTGCCAGGCCGCGATGGAGGGATCGAAGTGCAGAATCGCGTAACCCAGACCCACCGCAATCAGCATCCCAACCGACTGCGCAGTGATGGTGGCGACGAGCATCCGGTTGCGCACACTGGCCGGCATGATCTCGGAAACGTAGGCGCTGGAATTGGGGAACTCGCTCCCGATCGCACAGCCCAGGACGAACTGCGCGACGAGGACCCCCTGCGGGCTCCACGCCACCGCCGAGCCGAGGGCCGCGACCGCGATGACCGCCATACTGATGAGAAAGAGGCGGCGGCGGCCAACGCGATCCGAAGCCCGGCCGCCGACAATCGCCCCGACCGCCATTCCCACCACACTCGCCGCGCTCACCGCTCCGATCATGAGCGGGCTCATGCTGAAGCTCTGCTTCATCAGGGGAACCGCGATGGCCAGTGACGCCACCGACATCCCGTCGAGCAGCGTCCCTCCGGCCGAACGCACCCACAAATGATAATGATGGGAACGCACGGGACACGAGTCGAGAATCTCGTGCATCCGCTCCTGAGCCGCGGACGACGAGTCCGGGTGGTCCTCAGGCATCTACTTCTTGGCGCTGGCCGGCGTGTACCAGATGGGCGACGACCAGGCGCGCTCCTGTAGTGTCGCCGGGATGCCCTCAGGAACGGGGAGTCCGCTCCTTACCGAGTCATAGGTCGACCAGCGCGGAGTGGGGATTTCCAGAACGCGCACGTAGTAGACGGCGGGCCGAGTCGGATCGAAGTCGGGATCGGTCCAGACGGCACTCAGCTGGGAGTCCCCGATGTCGTTGGTGTAGGTCGCCTTCGCGATGTCGACCGTGTTGCCGACGGGCGGCACCTTGCCTGTTTTGGGATCGACCTTGCGACCATCCGAGAGCGCGACTTCGTAGATCTTCTGCATCTGGTCGTCGAAGCGCCCGCCGAGATAGCCCTTGATGATCTGGACGCGATCGAGGTTGCCGCTCTCGGGATCCTTCAGCGCCCAGACCGCGAAGGTGGGCGCCGTGGCGCGCCCGCGCTTCGCGGGCAGATCGCCACCCATCGGGACGCCGCCCGCGTAGGCCTTCTTCACGAAGTCCTTGCCTTCGACGAGATTGTCCGAATAGCCCCAACCACCAAAGAAGCGCAGTCGAATCAAGGTGCCGGAGGTGCCGTAGGTCTCCTTGCGCTTCATGGCGTCGAAGATCGAGGTGCGCGTGTTCTCCTCGGCCCAGACCGCGGTCGCGCCCGCCGAGCCGAGCCGGCTCGGCATGTCACCGGACGCGTTGGGAGCCGGATTCAGGCGCTTCTTTGGCGAATCCTCGAGCCCGCCATGGGAGCCGTGAAAGTTGGACTCTTCGTTATTGGAATAGCCCGAGTGACTGTCCGCGCCGGCCACGATGCCGTACTTGAAAGGGTTGATCCCGAGAGTTCGCTGCAGCATCAAGCCATCAGTCAGCGCCTGGCGAACGTAGCCGTACTTCACCTGGCTCGGCTTGCCTACGTTGATCAGGTTCGGAAAGGGCTCGAAGTCGGCGAACTCGTCGTTCGGCGACAACAGGGGATGAGTCTCCGAGCCCCCCTTGGTCTGGATCATCTCGGTCAGGGGCTCGTTCAGCATCCGCCGCCTCGCGTAGCGGGCGTCCATGGGCCCGGCGAGGAACTTGTTCGGCGAGTACATCCAGCCGTCGGAGACGTTGCCGTTGTGGGGGATCGACAGGTTCTCGTGCCCCATGTTTCGCTGGATCTCCTGATAGGTCCACAGATCCTGGGGATAGATGGAGTCGAAGGAGGAGAAGGGCACTTCGGGACCGACGTCATCCCGGAAGAACACGTTGCGGTGCATGTTCCGGCCGCCCGGGATCGAGGTCCATTCGAAGGCGATCAGCGTCGTGAAGGTGCCCGGATCGTTGTACTTGTTGATGACCTTGATCGCCTCCTTCCAGTTCGACTTGAGCAGATCGGGGGAGACGAATTCGGACATCGCCGTGCTGGTCAGGATCGAGTGGAGGATCTGGTTCACCGCGGACTTCGGACTGCTGGGGGGGACGGTGGGTTTCGTCAATTCCTTGCCGAGGGCCGTCTTGCTGAGCGGGCTCTTCGGATCGATGAGCTGCGGCATGACACCGAAGTACTCGGCGTGATCCGTCAGGGCAACGAAGTCGTAGGGCGTCTGCCTCTTGATCTTCTGGCCGTTCGTCGAAAGTGTGATCTCATCGCCCCGGCCATAGCGGAACGCGTCATCTCGCGACTGGCGGGTCCCGGCCGCGAACGCGTCCGGCGAGTTTTCGGAGTGCAGGTGCTGCTCGCCGAAGTAGACGTTCTTCAGGGCGTTGGGCCCCTTCGAAGCGCGGCCGGGCTCGCCCGGCGAGTCTGCGATCGCGAGCGTAGGAAGTAGTAGAACGAGAAGAGAAATTCGCGCATTGCCGAAGGTCATCACCTTCTCCTCGGAGCTCCCGCTCCCGTCAGGGTAGGGACTGCTGCAGGCCCGGATAGAAGTCCTGCTTCTTCACCAGCTTCGGATCCGGGGTGTACCAGATCGGCGACGACCAGGCGCGCTCCTGGATGATGGCGGGCACATCCGGCAGCGGATCGATGCCCAGCGCCTTCGCGTCGTAGGTGCTCCAGCGCGGCGTGGGGATCTCGAGGACCCGCACGTAGTAGACCGCGTGCTGGGAGGGATCGAAGTCCGGGTCCGTCCACACGGCGGCGAGCTGGCTGTCGCCGATGGTGTTCTTGTAACTCGCGTTCTTGATGTCGACCGTGTTGCCGACCGGCGGAGCCTTGCCCGTTTTGGGGTCGACCTTGCGCCCGTCCGCGAGCGCCACGTCATGGACCTTCTCCCAGCTGTAGCCCCGGGCGGACCAGCCCTTGATGATCTGGACACGATCGAGGTTGCCGCTCTGCGGGTCCTTCAGCGCCCAAACCGCGAAGGTGGGCGCTTTGGCGCTGGCGGGCTTCTTCTTCAGGTCGCCACCCATGGGCACACCGCCCGCATAGGCCTTCTTCACGAACTCCTTGTCCTCGACCAGACTGGCCGGGTAGCCCCAGCTGCCGAAGAATCGCAGCCGGATCAGCGGGCCAGAGGTGCCGAAGGTCTCCTTGTTCTTGATCGCGTCGAAGATCGCCTCGCGGGTGTTCTCCGGCGCCCACACACCGGTAGCGCCCGGCGTGCCGAAGTCCTTCGGCGCCTCGCCCGCCACCGTACTCCCGGAGCGCAGGCGAATCTCGGGCGTCTTGTCGGTGTTGCCGTGCACGCCGGTGTAGTTGTCCTCTTCGTTGACCGAGAAGCCGTCGTGGGAGTCGGCGCCGGCGACGATGCCCAGCTTCCACGGGTTGGCGCCGATCTTCTCCTGGAACCCGACGCCGTCGATCAGCGCCTGGCGCACGTAGCTGTGGTCGATCTTCCCAACCACGCCCCCCGAGCCGAGCAGATGCTTGTAGCTGGTCTCGAAGTCCGCAAACTCGTCATTGGGTGAGAGCGCCGGGTGGGTGTCCGACTGCCCCTTGGTCTGGAGGATCTCGGTCGCCACCGTGTTGCGATTGCTGCGCTCGGCCCACTGCCGCGTGATCGGCGAGCCATCGGACTTCGTCGGAGCGTACATCAGGCTGTTGGAGACGTTGCCGTTGTGGGGGATCGAGAAGTTCTCGTGCCCCATCTCGCGCTGGACCTCCTGATAGGTCCAGAGATCCTCCCGCTTGACCGAGTCGAAGTTCGAGAAGATCGTGTCCGGTCCCTTGTCGTCCCGGAAGAAGACATTGTGGTGCAGGTTCTGGAACATGGGGATCGAAGTCCACTCGAAGGCGATCAGGGTGGTGAACTTGCCCGGGTCGTTGTGCTTGTTGGCAACCGCCTTCTGCTTCTCCCAGACCGAGCTCATGAGCTTTGGATCGGCCATGTACGAGATCGGCTTGCCGGCGCCGGCCGAGCTGATGATCAGCTGAAAGGCGGCCTCGCCCTTCTTCGGATCGCCAGTCGCGATCAGCTTGCCCATCTCCGTATCCTCGAGCGGATTGTCCTTCTCGAGCAGCATCGGCATGATGCCCAGATACTCGGCATGGTCCGTCAGCGCGCACCAGTCGTAGGGCGTCTTCTTCTGCACCATCTTGCCGGTGGTGTTCTTCTTGACCGCCTCGCCCTTGCAGTAGCGGTAGGCGTCGTCCGGCGTGTTTCGCGTACCCATCGCGAAGGCATCTGGCGAGTTCGCCGAGTGCAGATGCTGCTCGCCGAAGTAGACGTTGTTGAGCGAATTGGGCTTGCCCGAGCCGCGGCCCGGCTCGCCGGCAGAATCCGCCTGGGCGCCCGCGGCCATCAGAATGACAGCGAGGAGGATCAGATGTCGCATGGTTTATCTCCTGCCTACTTTCCGAAGATCGGATTCTGGATCAAACCCTGGATGACGGGGATGGCGTTGATCTTGAACAAGAAGCGCTTCCCGAAGTCATCCTCGCTGACGACCGAGTACTCGATGCCGAACTGGAACTTCCAGGGCCGCTTGTTGATGGCAACCACCTTCGCGGCGGCGAAGCTCACCGGCACGTTCCACTTGTTCCCGTCGTCCGCCTTGGCGTTGAAGCTGATGCTCGGGTTGAATCCGATGAACCAGGCGTCGGGAAGGTTGTACCAGAAGGAGTAGAGCCAGGTCATCTGGCTCATGGTGGGATCGTTGGCTCCCCGACTCCCGGTATCCGCGACCCCGAAGAAGTACTGGGGGAAGGTGACCGCGGTCCACTTCTCGCTCTTGTATCCGAGAATCAGCGCCGGACCGATGCCGAGCTGCCCCGTGCCGAGATCCTTCAAGGTGGCGGTCGGGAAGCTGAAGGCCGGCCCCAATCCGAAGATCCACTTCTTCGTGATCGATGGAGCCGGTGTGACGGCCAGGGGGAGTAGCATGTCCCCGAGGCCGGTCGAATACCGGAACTCGTCGAGGTCGGCGGGGCCCGTGCCGGTGGGAATCGGCTGGGAGAAGACGATCGGAATGGTGGGCCGAACGAGCAGCTTCCACTGATCCTTCCCCTCGCCATGGAGAGGGACGGGCAGGATGGGCTGGAAGGAGACCTGCCCGGCGGGCTCCGCGCCGTCCAGATTGTAGTCGCCACTGGAGAGCGTCATGCTGAACTGGGTGAACATGGCCCAGACGTTGGATGTGGGGTCGTTGAGCTTCTCCCCGATCGCCGCCAAGTCGCCGTGATCCTCTTTCATGTTGTGAGGCGCCGGCTTCGCGGCGTCGGCGGCGGCCGTCCCCGCTGCAACGACCGCCAGCAGCAGCACCGCCGCGATGCTCGAGAGTCGATTCACGAACTGCATGGAAAACCTCTCCTTCTCGACTTGCGTTTTCCGCCTGTTGCGCAGGCGTAGGTGATCCTGGCCGCTCCACTCGTTCCTGGCCTTGCTAAGCCGCCCTCGTGAGGGCGGTCACCACGCGCTGGAGGGTCCAGAACGCGGCCGCGGTTCCGATGCTGTAGGGCGCGAGTCGCCAGGCGCCCTGGGGCCACTCCCAGGGAATTCGCCGCAAGCCCGCCAACACAGAGGCCACGGCGACGACGAAGAGCACCTGCCCGGTCTCGACGCCGACGTTGAACATGAGTAGCGCCAGCGGCACCTCGTGGGCGGGCACGCCCACCTCGGAGAGCGCCCCGGCGAAGCCCAGGCCGTGGAAGAGCCCGAACGCCATGGCGACGACCCAGGGCTTGCGCTCGGTGAGCCCGACCTCGCCCTGGTGCTTGCGCACGATCTCGCCCGCCAGGAAGAGGATGCTCAGGGCGATCACGGCCTCGGTGGGCGCAGGCGGTACGTGGACGAAGCCCAGGGTGGCCAGAGCCAGCGTGACGCTGTGGGCCAGGGTGAAGGCGGTCACGGTCTGCAGCAGCTTCCAGAAGCCGGACACGATCAGCAGGAGAGCGAGCAGGAAGAGCAGGTGATCGACGCCTTCCAGGATGTGGGTCACGCCCATGCGCCAGTAGGAGGCCGCGACCTCGGCCTTGGACTCGTGGGCGGGGATCCGAAACGACGGATCCGACGGGCGCAGGATGGCGGAGTGGCTCGACCCGTCGGCGAGGTCGACCCGCAAGAGCACGTCCGTCTGCAGCACCGAGAGGCCCTGGATCTCGACCTTTTCACCGACCAGGGAGCCCTTCTCGCTGCGGAAGGTCGCGTGCTGGACCGCGGCGCCGGGAACGACGCGCTCGGAGGGCGGGCCGAGGCGCACCCAGTCCGCGGGGAAGACGGGCTCGAGGGCGAGCGCCCGATCTCCGCGCATGGGCACCTTCCAGGTCACCTGGATCGTGCCGCCCTCCTGCTCGCGGATATCGAGGAGCGCAGGGCGGATCTCATGGGCCTGGGCCGCGGACGCGACAAGGAGCCCGGCCAGGAGCAGAAGAGCCACCAGAGCGCCGCGCACTGTCCGCTTGCTCACCGTTCGGCCTCCGGCGCGACCGCGTAGTCCGCGACCGGCTCCCGATCGTCCTCGATCACGACCTCGTAGCGGGCAAGCAGCCCCTGGTAGTACTCCGCGCCGAACTTCTCGCGCCTGGCGTCCTCCCAGTCCTGCACGACGCGCTCGCTCACCGCGGCGAACTGGGGCATCTCAGCCGTGCTGCGCCCGTCCACGTAGACCCAGTGCACCCCGTATCCGGAGAGCACCGGTCCATGCCAGAGTCCGGGCTCGAGGGCCGCGACCTCGCTCGCGAACTCGCCGCCGAAGAGCTTCGCGATCTCCGCCTCGGAGCGCTCGGGGTAGTAGCTCTGGAGCATGAAGGGATCCCCGAACTCCTCGGCGCCCTCGGTGGGCGGGTCGAGGGCCCGGAGCGCGGCGCCGATCCCCTCGGCGTCGGCGAGGGTCGCATCCTCGCGCCGATCCGGGTCGACGAAGACATGGGTGAAGCTCGTGAGCGCGGGCAGCTCGTAGCGCTGCGCGTGCTCGTCGAACCAGGTCTGCAGCTCGCCCGCCTCGGGCGGAACCGTGGCGACGAGATCCTGGGTCAGGAACTCGAGCTTCTGGGCGAGCCGGCGGCGGATGATGGTGTCGTTCCGGTCGAGCCCCATGGCGAGGGCCTCCCGGTAGAAGACCGATTCGCGCACGTACTCTCGAATGAGGCCGTCGCGCTCCTCGGGCGTCGGCGGGCGGTTCCAGCGCTTCTCCCAGCTCGCGCTCAACCAGTCGACCTCACCGGAGGTCACCGTAATGCGATTGCCCGCCGCCTTGGGCTCCGAGCCGGGGCCCACGAGTCCGTAGAGCGCGTAGACTGCCGCGCCGAGAAGCAGGAAGTGAAGCAGGGGCTCGCTGGCGGCCCGCTTGACCTTGCTACTGAGATTCATGGCCCTGTTCGTGCCTCCAGCAGATCCTGACATGAACCGCGCCCCATGACATGCGCCACTGGGTGACCGTACACAATCCGCCACTCCGAGAGTTGCCATTTTCGGCCACCCGAGGGATCCTCTCGCTGGCTCATCTTCCAGGATATACACTAGCGATCTCGCTTGGGAGTGGGCTTCGTGTCGATCATTTCGCTCATTCACCGATCCCGATTCGTCTCGTGTCGGACTCTGCGATCCAATCCCGCTGGGTTGATCGACGAGCCGCTCGACGCCGCGCAGCGGACCGATCGCAGGGACGGGGGAGCCGAAGCGTGACCCAGAAGATCGAGCTCCTCCATCGTTCGACCCTGTGCCCCGCCATCGCAATCCTGGACCAGATCGGCGCGCCGACCGCGAGTCTCCTGCGGAACGAGAGGCTTCCGGCCTTGGGTTACGACGAGCCGACCGGCTTCGTACCGACCTTCTCCGTCTGGTCCTTGCTCGACTCGGCCGCGCGCTCCCAGGACATTCCGGACATTGGATTCCGCATCGCGGAGCGCGTGACGATTCACCGGGCCGCACGCTGGGGGCCCAAGGTCGTGCGCGCCCCTACCCTGCACCAGGCCATTCTCGCCATGAAGACCCATGTCCGCTCGGACATGCCCAATGTCGAAATCGAGATTTCGATTCGAGGGGAGGAGGCCTGGTTCCAGCGCCGACACGACACCGAGTGCCGGCACCTACCCGGCTACGAGTTCGGCGAGCAGTACATCCTGGGGCTCATGGTTCAGATCGTGCGCCTGGTCGAGGGCGCCGATTGGCGACCACGTCAGGTCACGGTTCAAGCCAGCGAAGGCCAGTGGCGCAGCGGGCGCCCCGAGTTTCTACGCGAGGCGCACATCGATTTCCAGCAGACGTGGACCGCCTTCGCGCTGCCGCGATCGGCCCTGAGGCGCCGGCTGCCCTCGACCCACGCCAGCCAGGATTGGCTGCCGCTCCCGCCCGCGGGCGAGCTTCCCGCTGGCGACTTCCTCGGCTCGCTCTGTCAGGCCTTGACCCCGCTCGTTCACGAGAGGGAGCTCACCATCGATCTCGGTGCGGAGTTCGTGTCCACGAGCGAAAGAACTCTTCGCCGCTGGCTCGCCAGCGAGGGGACGAGCTGGAGGCAGGTCGTCGACCGCGTCCGCTGCGATGCGGCACTCGAGCTGATGGCGGATCCCGCCCGTTCGCTCATGGACATCTCGCTCCAGGTCGGGTATTCGCAGCAGGCCCACTTCACCCGGGCCTTCCGGCGCTGGATGGGGGAATCCCCCAGCGACTACCGTCGCTCCGGTCAGCGCGGTGACGCGGGGTGACGCGCCGTCAGCGGATCCGTGCGAGAAAGCTCTGGAATTCCACCGACTCGCGTAGCACCTGACGGCCGGCGGCAATCAGCGCGTCGGCCTGCGCATCGCTGATGTGGAAGTTGGTCCCCACCTTGTTGAGCGCCGCGCGCTGCTTCTCGTCCTTGACGGCGCCGAAGTGGACGTCGACGAAGTCGAAGGTGACGGGCCTCCCCCGCTTCGAGTTCGCCTGCGTGGCCTTCTCGAAGGAATCGCGCACCAGCTCGATGGTGTCTACATCGTAGCGGGCGAGCTCGATGCCACTGACGCTGCCGATCACCTGGATGAGTGAGGGGATCTTGGCGTAGAGCGCCCAATCGGGGGTGCTCGTCACGCGTGAGTCCACGAGGATCAACAGGATGTTGCTCGAAGCTCCCCGCGAGACTCATGCGGTTGTAGTAGGCGCGCAGTCCCAGGTTGTCCGCAATCCCCCCGTCGACCAGGTGCAGCCACGGCTGCTTCTTGGCGTCGAGATAGCCCTCGAGGGCCCTCGCTTCGTCGCCCCGGAAGCTGACTCGTTCGTCCCGGGCGTCCCGCTTCAGACGCTCACTGGGCTGGTAGCCACAGCTTCCCGCGTAGTTCTCTAGCCCGATGGGAGAGAGGAGCCCGGGCACCGCGGACGAGGCCGCCACCGCGCGCGAGAGCGGGTACTTGTCGATGTCCGCACAGATCAGGTCGAAGTACTGCCGGAAGAAGGGGAAGCGGACGCCGGTGACGAGATCGGTCGCGTTGATGACGAGCACAGGAGCATCGGGGCGCTGGAGATCCGCGAAGGTCGCGCCGTCGAAGACCTGCTCGCTGTAGTACTCCGCCGCGATGTCGCTTCGCCCGTACTTGTGGCCCATCTGCTTGAACCAGTTGCGCGGGGCGAGGGAGCGCCAGATCAGGTGTCCCTCGATGTTCTTGCGCAGAAAGCGCTCCTCGAAGTCCTCGAAGATCCCGTCGCCCTTCAGCCCGAAGTAGGCCGAGGTGAAGCTCCCGCCGGAGACGGACGAAATCACGTCGACTTCGTGGTGCAGAGGCCGCACGCCCTTTGACGTCACGACCTCGGTCGCGGCCAGCTCCTTCAACACGCCGTACGCAAAGGCCGCAGCGCGCGTGCCTCCGCCGGAGAAGGCGAGCATGACGAGGAGCTCGGGAGAGCGGTCACCCTCGAGCTGCTCGAGAACACGGCGATCTTCCGCCGGCGT
>JAFDEK010000154.1 GCA_019310385.1 Deltaproteobacteria bacterium | reverse complement strand
CTCGATCTCGACGCGGCGCCGGAGACCTAGCCCGGATGCCGCTCAGGAGCTTCCGCGCAGGAACTCCGCGAAGCTGCGACAGGCATCGGTGGCGGTGAACACCCCGATGATCTTCCCGCTCTCGACGACAATGGTCGAGCCGATATGGCGCTCGGCCATCTGGGTGAGCACGTGGTCCAGGGGTTCGTCCCGATCGACCGAGTAGACGTCGAGGGAGCAGACGTCGCGCACGCGCATGCGGTCGCGCAGATCCTCCTCGGGGCCGTTGGACATGAAGGCGATGTCGCGATCGGAGAGCGCGCCGACCAGCTGGCCTGCATCCGTCACGGCCAGGTGGCGGACCTCGTGGTCGATCATCATGTCCTCGGCAACCCGCACGGGCTCGTTGATGTCCACCGTGAGCGCAAAGGGCGTCATTACTGAACGGATGGGGGGGATGTGTTCCATTTTGCGAGTCCGCCTTGTCCTTGAGGTGGTGTTCTTATCGAGTTGAAGTAGTCCCCGAGTGGGATCGTGGGCCGGTCTCCCTCGCTCAGGCCCAGCTCTCGAAGAGCTTGCGCTCGTCCTCGAGTGGCGCGTGGTCGAGGTAGCTCTTGCGTCCGAATACCATCGTCGCCCTCGAGTGGGTGTCGTAGGCAGGCCAGGAGGGCAGCTGATCATGGCCGGGATCCCCATCGCGAGTGAAGTCGATCCAGGAACGCTGCATGCGCCGGGAGAGGCGATTCGCAGCGGGAGAAAATCCCGTGAAGGGGAGCGCGACTGGATGCCCCGTGAAGCCGAAGATGAAGGGAATGTCGAGGGCGTGACAGGCGCCCAGGGTGCGGCGCAGCGCCGGCGGACGCCAGGTAAAGAGGTAGGAATAGGCCGTCCCACCCGCCTTGCTCTGTTCCTCGGAGAGCTGCCAGGCGGGATAGTGGAAGACCCGGGCCGACTGGAAGGCGCTCCACACCTCGTACGCGCTGGTCTTGCCGCCACGCGCCCGCACCGCTTCGCGGTACTCTTCGGCGGCCTGCGCGCCGGCGGGCGCCTGCGAAGTCACGTTGGGAAGCAATTCTTCGAAGCGCTGCACCATGTCGTCTTCGCTCAGGGAGGGAAGTCCCGAATCGAGGGCCGTGAAGAGCTTCCACTCGTCCAGGTTGGTGCCGACCAGGAGGGGGATGTGGGCCACCTCCCCTTTGCGCACCGCATCCAGGGGATGCTCCGGAATGAGGTCGCCGTCCACGCAGGGGAGGAAGGCCATGAGACGTTCGATACTGGTGAGCTCCTGGTTCACCACGCCCTGGGCCTTGAGGATCTTCTCCACGGGGATGCGCGACAGAACGTCCACCTCACGCGGGGGACCGCCGAGCTCGCGCAGGAAGATCGAAGCGGCCTCGTCGGCCTCGTCCTGGGTGAGCACGTG
This sequence comes from Deltaproteobacteria bacterium, assembly GCA_019310385.1. GTDB lineage: Bacteria > Myxococcota_A > UBA9160 > UBA9160 > UBA4427 > JAFDEK01. The sequence continues at coordinate 7,961 of JAFDEK010000154.1, read as the reverse complement.
CTCCATGGCGCCGCTCTGACACACCGCCCGTTTGAAGAGGACGCGAGCCCGCGGCGCGCCGAGCAGGGCACCGATACTCATGGCGCCCGCAGACTGCCCGGCCACCGTCACGTTCTCGGGGTCGCCGCCGAAGCTCGTGATGTTGTCCCGAACCCACTCGAGGGCCGCGATCTGATCGCGCACGCCGGCGTTCGAAGCGTCTTTGAAGTCGTCGCCGCCGACGCCGTTGAGATGGATGTAGCCCAGGGCGCCGAGGCGGTAATTGAAGGTGACCACCACGATGTCGCCCCGACGGGCGAGGTTGTGCCCCTCGTAGATGGGCGTCGAACCGGCGCCGATCAGGAAGCCCCCGCCGTGGACCCAGACCAACACCGGCCGCTTCGCGGCATCGAGACCCGGCGTCCAGATGTTGAGGTTGAGGCACTCCTCCGACTGGGGCGCGGCGCCGGCGTTCAGAAAGGAGAGCCAGGGGACGCTGGCCTGGATGGGAACCCGCCCCGGCCGGTTCGCATTCAGGACCTCCGTCCACGGCTCAGGCGGCCCGGGGGCTCGAAAGCGGTCGGAGCCCAGGGGCTGCCGCGCATAGGGAATGCCACGGAAGGACCGAATGCCCCCGTTCTCGGATCCGCGGATCCGGCCATAGATGGTCTCGACTTCGGGATCCAGAGCCATCCTCCCCGGGGCAGAGTCCCTGGCCGACGGAGCAGCCAGGACGCCCGAGCTTAGTTCATCGAAGCCGCTTCTCCAGCGTGACGCGGCGCATCGCTCTGCCCTTATCCCATCGGAAAAGGCCGGAATTATCCCGCCCCTTCCGCCTGGAAGTCTCTCCCCTGCCCCTTGCCAGACTCAGGCCTCGCGCAGCTCCATGCGCAGCAGCTCGCACAGCTCGCGCAGCGGATCGAGGTAGTCGCCGTAGACGACCACCTGGTGGTTTCCAGCGGCTTTGTGCACGAAGTCCCGGGCGTCACGTACCCGCACCGTGAGCGTGGTGCGATCGCAAATGGTGTCGCGGCACTCCACGATCTCGCCGCGCGCGGCCATCATGGCGCCGAGATCGGCATCGAGCCGCGCCACGGTGACGGCCTGCCCGACATCGCCATAGTCGACGTAGGAGGTGACCCCCGCTCCTCCGCTCAAATCGCGACTGAAAGGCGGCACCGAGTGGGAGTGGACCAGGCGGTAGGCCTTTGCCGGGCGATCGCGTCCCGCGACCCGGGCCGGCGAGCAGCCGTGAGAGATGCTCACGAGCCCGGTCTCGGGCTCGGCTCGCACCAGGTTCCCCATGTAGGCCGGGCGCTCGGCCAGGTACTCGAAGATCAGCATGGTGAGCGTGGCGCCGGCATCGGCCTCGCAGCCGGCGGGCAGCCCCACATCTCGCAGCGCTGCCAGGGCGAAACAAAAAGGCGTGTAGCCGTGGGCGTACATGAGCTCGAGGCAGCCCACCGACGCCGCCTGGGCGTCTTCGCGCTGCAGCAGCCGCTCCATGGCGAGGTAGATCCGCGCCCCGTCGAGCACCTCCGCCGCCGAGGACTCCGCGTCTCCCGTCGCGCCCTGGGACCAGCCCCGCGCGAGCTCCTCCGCCGCGCCGTCCTCCACCATCTCCACCTCGGCGAGGAGCTGAGGGCCGGCAATCGATACGAATTCCACGCCGAGCTTCTTCTTCACCTGCGCGGGATCGGGGAGATGTTCCGCGCACGCGTACTCACCGAAGATCAGGACCTTGGAGCTCGCCAGCCGCTTCTTGACGCTGATGAGCCGGATCCTCGCCGCCACCGCGTCGGCGTCCAGGGCGTAGCTGATTCCGGGACGGCTCTTGCGCTCCGCGAAGGGGAGGCTGTAGAGCCCCATCATCGGCGTCCGTTCGCCGCTGTACGCAATGATGGGGATGTCCCAGGACCAGAAGTCCGCCGCGTCGCCTCCCATCTGGTGCAGCATCATGCCGCCCGAGATGTTGACCAGCAGGGCGTCGGCCTCGCCGAGGCTCTCGCGCAAGGCGGCGAAATCCGCGGGCTCGCGAATCAGCGCCGGATCGAGGAAGAGCAGCTCCCCGCCGAGCCGCTCCTGCAGATCCTGATGCAGGGTCTCGACCCTGGCGCGCGAGCTATCCGCGTCTGTCGTCACCTCGAGCTTGAAGTCAGCCCGAGGAAAGACGTGCCAGGCGCTGCCGACGATATGGACGGGCTTCACCCGAACGGGGACCATGGCATCCTCCTGCGCGCGTCGCGGAGCCCGCCCCGGCCTTCTCAAACCCGACGCAGCGCAGAGCTCCCGCAGCGGCGCGCGCTCGAGGGAGACTGTCTCGCCCTCGGCGGCACCTGTCAACGCGGCCGCCATCCTCCCGGTGGCGCCTCGAACGGCCATCGGGAGGACACGAGGACGACTCAGTCGCCAGGCGACTCCTCGTCCCCCCGGTGCCAGTGGAAGGTCGGATCCCTGAGGCGCTCTTCGAAGGCCTCCGCCTCCACGGGCCTCCCGAAGAGATAGCCCTGCATGCGGTTGCAGCCGTAGGAGCCGAGCAGAAGCAACTGGTCGTGGGTCTCGACGCCCTCGGCCACGGTGGTGAGGTTGAGGCCCCGAGCCATCATCACCACGGCCTGGATGATGGTCGCGTCGGCGGGATCCGACTTCAGGGAGCGCACGAAGGACTGATCGATCTTGAGGGCGTCGATGGGAAGATGCTTGAGATAGGAGAGGGCCGAGTAGCCGGTGCCGAAGTCGTCGATGGAGATATGGACACCGAGTTCGCTCAACGCACGGAGGGCGTTCACGGTAACCTCGGCATCGCTCACCAGGCTGCTCTCGGTGATCTCGATATCGAGGAGCTCGGGGCTCAGGCCGCTCGTCATCAGGGCCTCGCGCACCTGGTCGACAAAATCGGCCTCCAGGAGCTGCCGGGCAGAGACGTTGACGGACATGCGGAAGCCCTCGTTGCCCCCACGCTGCCAGCGGACGTTCTGGCGGCACGCGGTCTGGAGCACCCACTCGCCCACGGTGACGATCTGGCCGGTCTCCTCTGCGAGGGGCAGGAAGTCCGCGGGTGCGAGGAATCCCAGCTCTGGGTGCTGCCAGCGAATCAAGGCCTCCGCACCCACGATGCGCTCGCGCCGCAGGTCGAAGAGCGGCTGGTAGTGGAGCCTCAGGCTCCCGTCCTGGATCGCCGTGCGCAGGCCGCCTTCGAGCTGGACCCGCCGTAGGACGGCTTCGTTCATGTCGTCGGTGTAGAACTCACAGCGGTTGCGGCCGCGCTTCTTGGCGTGGTACATGGCGGTGTCGGCCTTGCGGACCAGCTCTTTCGGGTCCGAGCCATCGCCGGGCAGGGTCGCGATGCCGATGCTCACCGTGCAGGAGATGGAGCGGTCACGCAGCTCGATGGGATGGTCTAGCGCCGAGAGGATCTTCCTCGCAATACGCTCGGCGTCGAGCTCGTCGTGGAGGTTGGTGAGCAAGAGCGCGAACTCGTCGCCGCCCACCCGGGCCGCGGTGTCGCTCTCGCGTAGGGAGGAGCTCAGATGGCCCGCCACGCTTCGCAGCAAACCGTCCCCGACCCCGTGCCCCAGGGTGTCGTTGACGAGCTTGAAATTGTCGAGGTCGATGAAGAGAACCGCCATCTTCCGGCCGTTGCGCCCCGCTGCGGCTACGGCCTGCTGTAGCCGGTCGTTGAAGAGGTAGCGATTCGCGAGGCCCGTCAGCTGATCGTGGTTGCCCAGGTGCCGCTCGCGCTTGCGGGCAACGCCGAGTGCGCGGATTGTGCGGTGGCTCGCAATGGCTGCAAGCAGCGCGGAGACGAGGGCGCTGGCGGTGAGCCCGCCGCGCACGAGCGCGACCCGGGCGCCGCCGGCCAGCGCCTCCATGGCAAAATGCTCGTCCTCCAGGTCGGCGATGACCAGCGAAGCACACTCGGGAAACGCGATCCCCGCCGACACCAGCGCCTCGAGCTCGGTCGGGTCGGCAGTGGGGCAGAAGAGCAGGACTGCATCTACTCTTGGCGCCGCGGATTGCTCACCCTGCGCGGGATCGATTGCCGCAACGCGCAGCGTCTCGAAGCGCAGCGTCTTCGACTTCTGGAGCAGCCCGCGCAGCCAGCCCGCCTGCTCGTCCGTCGCGCCGACCAACAACAGCCGAATAGCGCGATCGGCTCCCGGCAGATTGAGACCATCAGAACTCATGACTCGAGCGACCTCTCCCGTCCCCCCCTCCCGCAGCCGTGGGAGAGCGCGCAACCAAGGCCTGCCGCAGGCGCGGAGAGCCTCCGGAGCCTATCGGCGGCCCGGCCCCTGCTCTTGAAAGGGGGGGCGCCAGGAGGCCCCGGGGGTCATGTCGCTATTCGTTCGGGAAGCGCGGCGTGATGGTGCTCTCGGGAACGGCTTCGTCGCTCGCCAGCAGGGTCACGACGTGGCGCGCCACGGACTCGGGGAGCATGCTGCGCCCGAAGAGCAAGCCGCGGTCCATCCACTCGCGCACGTAATACCCTCCGGCCGCTGGATCCCACTCGCAGGCCATCTCCGTCGACCCCGTGTCGCCGACGTTCACCCGGGTGAAGCTCACGGCACGTTGCTCGACCTGCCAGGCCGAGACCAGCATGTTCATGGCGGCCTTGGCGGTAACGTAGAGCCCGAGGCCGCGGCGGGGCGGGTGATCCTGGGCCGCGATGGAGGAGAGGAAGATCACCCTGCCGCGGCTCGCTTCGAGGTGGGGCAGCGCGGCCCGGGTGATGAGGGAGGGGCCCACGACGTTGACTTCGAGGGATTCGCGCCAGGCCTCGTCGTCGGCGTCGTCGAGACCCATGAGGAGCGCGATCCCCGCGGCATAGACCAGCGCATCGAGGCCACCGAGCAGCTCGACGCTGCGAGCGACCACGTACGCGCAGGAGGCGGGGTCGCGCACGTCGCAGGCGATGGCCTCGACCCCGGGACCGGCCTCTTCGACGAGCTCCCGCAGCCGATCGAAGCGCCGCGCCGCAGCCGCGACCCGCACACCCTCGGTGGCGAGCACGCGGGCGATGGAACGCCCGATCCCAGACGACGCGCCCACCACGAGGACCCGCCTGCCGGCGAGCTCAGTCACGGCCGCTCACCCCCCCCTCGATGCTCTCGACTCAGCCGAAGGTACCCGAATCGCGCAGCTTCTCGATCCGGGCCGCGTCGTAGCCCAGCACTTCTCGCAGCACCTTCTCGGTCTGCTCGCCCACCGTGGGCGCCACGGCGGGGTCGGGCAGCGTCTCGCCGATGATCTTCAGGGGGAAGGGCAGCATGTCGGCCTTGTGCTTCTCGTGGGGATAGATGGGGAAGCGGTCCTGGAACTGGGGATCGTCGACCAGGGTCTTGGGCGTGTTGCACGGGGCGATGGGGAAGTTCTTCTCACCGCCCAGCTGGATCCACTCCTGGGAGCTCCGCGCCTTGAAGACCTCTCGCAGCTCGCGCTGCAGCTCACGGTTGCCCCGGGCGTGGTCGGCGAATTTCGATCCCGGCCACTTCTCGAAGAGCTCCGGGCGTCCCACACATTCGCAGAAGTTCTTCCAGAAGGCCTGTTCGGAGGCCATGAAGAGCACGTGGCCGTCGCTGGATTCGTAGATCTGGTAGCGAACGCCCTCCTTCATGCCCGCCGTGCCGGGCGCCCGGCGCTCGTAGTTGTCGGCCTTGTTGCCCGTCACCTCGTCTTTGGGGCGGTCGTAGGCCATCCAGCTCTCGCTGCGATACCAGTCCATGTAGGCGGCGGCGTCGCTCTGGCCGATCTCCATCATGCATCCCTCGCCGGTCTCCCGCGCACGGATGATACCGGCCAGGATCCCCATGGCGCCCAACATCGGGCCGGCGTGCATGCCGACAGAGGCGTGCTCGGGGATGTAGCAGAAGCCCTCCTCGTCGTACGCGGGAATCACGATGCCCGCCCAGGTGTCGAAGGCGATGCCGTGGGCCGGGAGGCTCTTGTAGGGGCCCGTCATCCCGTAGCCCGAAATATTGCAGAAGACGATCTTCGGGTTGATGGCCTTGAGATCGTCGTAGCCCAGACCGCGCCTTGCGAGAGAGCCGGGACGCATGGCCTCGACCACCACGTCCGCGCCCTTCACGAGCTCCTTGTAGATCTCCACGCCCTCGGGCTTGCGCAGGTCGAGGGTCACGCTCTTCTTGCCGCGATTGACGTGGTAATGGAGCAGCGAGACGCCTTCGATGATGGGCCAGGTCATGTCGCGCACGTAGTCGCCGGCGGGCGGCTCCACCTTGATTACGTCGGCGCCGAGGTCGGCGAAATGGGTCGTGATAGCCGCCGGACCGAGCATGGAGCTCTCGATCACCCGAACGCCGGCGAGGGGGGGACGGTTTGTGTGGGCCATGGTTCTCTCATCTCCGAGGGTTGATTCGCCCGGGGGCGGGGAGGTCGTTATTTCGAGACGCTCCGTATCGTATGAACGAAACGCGGTCGCCGCAAGTCCCGGGGGCGCGAAGGCAGCCGCAACAGCATGCCTCCTGTCCTACGCTCCCTCGAGTCCAGCAAGGAGGAGAGAGGCCATGGGGAAAGGCGCGGAAGCTTCTTTTGGAGCGGAGACCACGACATCCGAGGTCATCGATGGCATCGATCTCAGCGGGCGCCTCGCCCTCGTCACCGGCGCTTCGGGCGGCCTGGGGGCCGAGACCGCACGGGCCCTGGCGTCCGTCGGGGCGGAGGTGGTGCTGGCGGTTCGCAACGTCGCCAAGGGCGAGGGAGTCGCAGAATCGATCCGCGCGAGCGTGGACGGCGCCCACATCGAGGTGCGCGAGCTCGAGCTCAGCGTCCCCGCCAGCGTGCGCGCCTTCGCGAAGGGCTTCCTGGCCGAGCATCCGAGCCTGAACATCCTGATCAACAACGCCGGCGTCATGGCCTGCCCCCTGGAGCGCACCGCCGAGGGCTGGGAGATGCAGTTTGCCACCTGCCACCTGGGACACTTCCTCCTCACCTGCCTGCTGGCCCCGGCCCTGCGCGCCGGCGCACCGGCGCGGGTCGTGAACCTCAGCTCGGGCGGCCATCGCTTCTCGCCGGTGCTCTTCGACGACATCCACTTCGAGAGTACTGAGTACGACAAGTGGGTGGCTTATGGGCAGGCGAAGACCGCGAACGTGCTCTTTACTTGTGAATTTGAGAGGCGGATGCAGGACAGCGGGGTGCACGCCCTCGCCGTGCATCCCGGCGTCATCCTGACCGAGCTCGCCCGGCACCTAGACGAGAACGACATCAAGCAGCTCATGGAGAAGGCACCCAAGGGTGAAGGGCTCAAGTTCAAGCCCGTCGAGGCCGGCGCCGCCACCTCCACCTGGGCCGCCACCGCCCCCTCCCTCGAAGGCCGCGGTGCCCTCTACCTCGAAGACTGCCACATCGGTGAGCTCGACGAAGCAGAGGACTCGGCCGGCGGCTATCGCGGCTACGCGGTGGACCCCGCCGCGGCAGCGCGGCTGTGGGAGCTCTCCGAGGAAATGCTGGGGGAGCGATTCGATCTGGGGTGAGGGGAGCTGGGAGCGCTTGCTTACGAACCGGTTGGGCGGCGCCAGGGGATCACTCTACCGGTGGCTGCTTCTCGAAGCACCGGAGTTGATCGCCAAGCGCCAGCCATGGTTGCTTCGTGCTCGTCCACATGTGCATCCTCGGTTTGAGCCAGCTCGCGTCATCAAGAGTTCCGGCCTTGATGATTCGGAAATCCGGAAGCATCGCGGCTCGAGTGAATAACGGAGAGCCACAGTCACCGCAAAACTCCCTCGTCACGGTATTTCCTTCCGCCGACTTCACATTGAACTGGCGGGGACGCCCAGCTGTAACATCAACAGCCGACTCGCTCACGACCAGACAGGTTGCGAAGGCCGCGCCGCTAGCCTTCTGGCAGTCGCGGCAGTGGCAGTGGTACACCTGCACGGGTGCCTCGCTGCAGAGGTATCTCACAGCACCGCACAAGCAGCCGCCGTTCCCGGTCATGATCCCCTCCTTTCACCGCAAGT
>JAFDEK010000153.1 GCA_019310385.1 Deltaproteobacteria bacterium | reverse complement strand
GGATTACAAATCCGATGCTCTACCAGTTGAGCTACGCCAGCCTGGGAAAGAACGGGCCGAATATAACGTACCCGCCCGTACCAGCAAGCGCGGCCGCAATTTTCCCTCGCCGAGCCGGGGGATTAGGCAGATCCCCAGCACTTCTCCATCCGGCTCCATCAGACTCCATGGTGCCTCTAGGCCCCGGATTTCTGCGATCTTCGCAGCAATTCGAATAGCACGACCGCACCGGCCGTTGCCACATTGAGGGAGCCCACCCTTCCCTGCATGGGGATCTGCACCGGGTGGTCCACCAGGGCCCGCACGCCCGGCCTCAGGCCCCGGCCCTCTGCTCCCAGGACCACGACCAGGTCTCCCTGGAGCAGTGAATCCGACACCTCGTAGATCGAGACAGGAGCTTCGAGATCGGCCCCAACCACCCAGAAACCCTGGGTTTTCAGCTCCTCGAGGGCTCGCCGGAGGTTGCCGACGCGGGCCACGGGCAGCCATTCGATGGCCCCCGCGCTGGCGCGAGCCACCGCGGGACTGAGCCTTGGAGCGCGGTGGCTGGTGAGGATCATCCCGCGTGCACCCGACGCATCCGCGACCCGCGCGATGGCACCCAGATTCTGCGGGTCTTCAACCCCATCCAGGGCAACGATGCGCCGTGGACCCTTCGCGGGAGTGCAAAGCTCCGCGAGGGAAAGCTCGGGCAGGGGGCCCGCATCCAGCGCCACGCCCTGGGGATTCCCCGAGCCCGAGAAGCCCGAGCCCCTTCCCTCGTCCTCGCCTGGAGCCAGATCGTCGGCCTCGACCTCGATCACCTCGAGCCCCGCCTCGCCAGCGGCCCGAACCAGCTCCGCGACCTCGTCCCGCCGCTCGCCGCGACGCACCAGCAGACGCAGAAGCGGACGGCGACCCGACAGGATCGCTTCCCGCACGCTGTGGAGACCAAAGAGGCGCTCCGTCGTCCCCTCCCTCGGGCGACGGCCACGCTGACGGGAGCGCCCTGGGCGCTTGGAGGGCTGCATGGAACTTCGACCCCTTCGATCCCCTGCCCGAGTGGGCAGCTAACGGGATGCCGGAGGCCTACGGGGCAGGCCGGCCGGCCTCAGGAGTCGATCTTAGCGCGCAGTCCCTCCAGGGCGTCGAGATACTCGTCTGGATCGTCGATTCGCGGGTGGTTCTGCAGCTCGAACTCGAGATAGGTGACCAGCTCGCCGAGGGCCGCGTGCACCATCTGCTGGCGGTTGCCGGTCAGGCGCAGGGCGCGCCGCTCTAGCTCGCTCGGATCGAGGGTACCGCCCGGCCCCAGCACGAGGCCCTCGAGAAGCTTGGGATGACGCTGGGCCAGATCGTGCAGCACCGACTCCACTCGGGCGCCCACTGCCTCCGCGCCGTCCGCCGCCACGAGGGGAGCGGCGAGCTCGCCGATGAGCTGCACGTGGCTCTGGACGACGCTCCGCACGACCTCCGGCCCCTCGCACTCAGCCTTCGCGGCATCCCCCTTCTTGCCGGTCCCCGCCTGGTCGCGGACTACGCGCACGGCTCCCAACAGGCGCAGCAGCTGCACGGTCCTCGCACCCGAGAGCGGATCGAGCCCGGATTGGCGGCAGGCCGCCTTGAACCGGGGGCGGTGGGCCAGCGCGTCGAAAAGGCAGCGCGCGTTGCCCGAAAGATCCTTGGCCTGCTCGGGGACGGCCTCGAGGCGAACCCTGGGATCTTCGAGGGCCGCGAGGAACTTCAGCAGCTCGTCGCGTCGCTGCAGTCCCTGGGAGATCAGTTTCCGGGTGGGGAGCGAGAGGCGCACCACGTTATCGGGCTGCACCTCCCCTTCCCAGAAGTGGACCATTCCGGTCGTGTAGGCGAAGAGTGAGCGAACGATCTCCTCGACGTGCAGCTTCACGCCGTTCCAGAGCTCGCGCGGGGTCAGAATGCTCCGCTCGACCAGCACCTTGCCCAGCCGGGAGGTCGGAGTCCAGCGCTTCTGGGCGTCGCGTAGCTGCTCGAGGGTGATGATCTCCGCGCGAAAGAGACACTCGCCGAGGCGATCCACGTCCTGATTCGACGCCGCGAAAACAACCTCGCCGCGATGCAGGTACACAGACTTCTCGTGGGAATCCTGCACGAAGACGAGGAAGCCCGACATGCCCGAGCGATGCAGCATGCTCAGGATGTCCGCAAGTGGAAAGGCGCACACGTCGGCACTGAGAACCAGATCGCGATCCCAGGGCACCACGAGAGTCGAGGCTTGGCTGCTGCGCTCCAGCAGCACGGTGCGGTCCCCCGAGTGGAGCAGGCGCAGGAACTCCTCGGGACCGAGCCCGAGCTGCACGCGCATCTCGTCGGATACGCTCAGGCCTCCCCCATCGCCGCTCATCGACAGCTCTGTCGCCAATCGAAGCTCCTCGCTTCCCGGCCCCAGGCCACCCGACATCGGCACCCTGGCGGGCTTCTTCCGAGGCGTGGGCAGATCCCAGGCAGGGGACGAGCGGCTGTTTCCGCAAGTCCGCTGTTCGTGCGTTCGTTTCGACCTGTTCGCCCCCTGCCTTGAGCAGACGGGGGCGCGGAAGGCCTGCGTCCCTCCGGGGCAAAGGTAGAGTTCACGGCGAATCGCCGCAGAGGTCTCCGCTGGCTACCGGGCCTTGGGGTATGATCCGGCGCTCATGCGCCCCCCCGGAAGCTTCAAGCTCTTCGGTCGCCAGCGCAGCGCAGCCGCCGAGGCGGCCGTGCGCATGGATCCCTTTGCCCTGGTTTCGGGCCGCGAAATGCGCATCGTCGAGTCCTTGCGCAATCAGATCGTCAGCGGCGGAAGCGGCCAGACCCTCCGGATCCGGCGCATCTTCGACTCGCCCCGCTCGGTCTACCGGCTGGAGATCGAGATGCCCGAAATGAGCTATTTGCGCACCACGCTGCTGGATGGAGACGCCCTCGAAGAGCTCCTCGCCCATGACGAGGTGCGCACCCTGGTGGTCGACAGGCTGGGCTGACGCGGCCTCAGCTCGGGGCCGCTGGGCGGGTTCCCACTCCGGAGATGCCGGTGGATCGCGGAGGATCGCGAAAGAGCGTGGTGCCCGGGGCAGGACTCGAACCTGCACGGCCGTGGGCCAGGCGATTTTAAGTCGCCCGCGTTTACCTATTTCGCCACCCGGGCGCTCTCGAACGGCACTCAGTCTATACTTTCTGGTCAGCAAAAGCCTAGCCCGGATTATGCATGAGAGTCCTACTGCGGTCGCACATCTACGCACTCTGGAACGACAAATCGGCGCACGGCTGCTCGACGTACTGCCAAGTACGCCTCCGCGGCCGCGCGCCGGTTTCTCGCCCCAGAGCACGCATCTGCACGACCTCGCTACGGACTCTCATGCATAACCCGGACTAGTGTAGGGAGACGCGTTTCAGGTGTTCCACGGCAACAGGATCGTGGTCGTCATGCCGGCCTACAACGCCGCCAAGACGATCGAGCGCACGTACAGCGAGATTCCCCTGGACCTCGTCGACGAGGTGGTGGTCACCGACGACGCCAGCCACGACGAGACCGTCGAGGTCGCCCGACGCCTCGGCCTGCACACCCTGGTCCACGAGCGCAACCGCGGCTACGGGGGCAACCAGAAGACCTGCTACACGGAGGCGCTGCGCCTGGGCGCCGACGTGGTGGTGATGCTCCACCCCGACTACCAGTACACGCCGAAGCTGCTGCCAGCCATGATCAGGCCATGATCAGCATGATCACCGACGGGCCCTTCGACGTGGTGCTCGGCTCGCGCATCCTGGGCGGCAGCGCCCGGGAGGGCGGGATGCCGGTCTACAAGTACTTCGCGAATCGCCTGCTCACCGCCTTCCAGAACCTGTTGGGCGGCGCGAAGCTCTCCGAGTACCACACCGGCTACCGGGCCTTCTCGAGGCCGGTGATCGAGAGCCTGGCCCTCAACGAGAACTCCGACGACTTCGTCTTCGACAATCAGATGCTCGCCCAGATCATCAACGCCGGCTTCAAGATCGGCGAGGTGAGCTGCCCGGCCGCCTACTTCGAAGAAGCTTCCTCGATCAACTTCCGCCGCTCCATGCGCTACGGGCTGGGTGTCCTCGCCGTCTCCCTACAGCTCTTCCTCCAGCGCAGGGGCTGGGCCTCCTTTCGGATCTTCGCGCCCGACGGGCGCCGACTCGAGGCGGCTCCCGGCGCCGCCGAGGGAGGAGCCGCCCCGGCCGGCTGAGAAGGGCCTCGCCGCTCCCTCCTCGCTCCCTCCTCACTCCAAGGAAGGGACCCGCCCGCCAGGGGACCCGCCGGCGCGGCCGCGAGATCCGGTCCAGACAGGTTGGAACCGGGACTCGCATTCAGGGCATCTGCCCGCAGGCCGATATGAAGGCCTGGAGGCAACGCGGCCGGGCGCCCCCCCTCGATTCGGCCACTTCGGGAGACTCAGGTGGATCTCTACACTGCGGCAGGTCGACTCGCCGGCTCTTTCCAGCTGGCCGGAGCGGCCCCGAGCATCGACCAGCACGCGCTGGTGGGGGACGGCTTCAGCTGCGCCCTCATCGGGGTCGACGGCTCGGTGGCCTGGCAGTGCCTTCCCCACTTCGACTCGCCCAGCGTCTTCGCATCGATTCTCGACCCCGAGCGGGGCGGCACCTGCCGCATCGCCCCGGTGGACGGCGCCTACGAGAGCCTGCAGGCCTACGACGACGTCACCAACGTGCTGCAGACGCTGTTCCGCCGGCCGGACCAGGGCGCCGTCGTACTTACCGACTTCATGCCCTGGACCGACGATCTACATTCCTCGGTCCACGAGCTCCACCGCCTGGTAGAGCTGCGCACGGGCTCCCTCGAAATGGAAATCGTCTTCGACCCCCGCTTCGACTACGGGCGTGGCGAGACCCGGGTCTACGTCGCCGACGAGGGCGCGATCGCCGAGGGCCCGAACGGAGAGCGCCTCGCGCTCTCGGTGAGTCCCGGGATCCGCTTCGCGCCCCGCGCCGCGGGGGGGGTCACGGCGCGCTTCCAGATGCGCGCGGGGCGCAGGATCTGGGCGGTGCTCTCCTGGCGCAGCAAACGCCCGGAGCCCGTCGCGGCCTTCCGCCCCTTCGAGCAGCTCCGGCGCACGCGGCGCTTCTGGCGCGGATGGGCTTCCCGGCTGCGCTACGACGGTCCCTGGCGCCATGACGTAATGCGCTCGGCCCTCACCCTGAAGCTGCTGCAATTCGCGCCCACCGGCGCCATGGTGGCCGCACCGACCACGAGCCTTCCGGCCTGGCTGGGAGGCGACCGCAACTGGGACTACCGCTTCTCCTGGGCCCGGGACAGCACCATGGCGATCCGAGCCATGAACCTCATCGGCTACAGCCAGGAGGCCCGGGACTTCTTCCACTTCGTGAAGGACTGCGTCGATCGCCGTGGCCGGCTCGACATCATGGTCGCCCTCGACGGAGGCGACGTCGCCCCGGAGATCGAGCTCAGTCACCTGCAGGGTCACGCGGGCAGCACCCCGGTGCGCATCGGCAACGCCGCGGCTCATCAGATCCAGCACGACATCACCGGCCCTCTCCTCGACGCCGCCGTGCTCTACGAGCGTTCGGGCGGCATGGTGCCGCTGCGGGTGTGGCGTGAGATCCGCCACCTGGTCGACAAGGCCATCGACACCATCGACCAACCCGACCACGGCATCTGGGAGCCCCGCGCGGAGCCCGAGCACCATCTCCACTCGAAGCTCATGACCTGGGTTGCGCTCGATCGGGCCCTCGCCGTAGCGCCCCTCTTCGGCGGTGACCGCGAGCAGAGCCACTGGCTCCGGGCGCGACACGATCTACGCGAGGAGATCCTCGAGCGCGGCTACGATCACCAGAGCGGAACCTTCGTCTCGATCTACGACAAGCAAGAGCTCGATGCGACCCTGCTCCTGCTCCCGATCTACGGCTTCCTGCCGGCCGACGACGCCCGGGTCGCCCGCACCGTCGATCGGGTCATGAAGGAGCTCGGGGACGGCCGCTATCTGCGGCGCTACAACGCCCACGACGGCATCGACAGCCAGGAAGGCGCCTTCGTACTCTGCGGCTTCTGGCTCGCCGAGGCCCTCGCCCTGACGGGCCGCCTGGACGAGGCCCTCCAGGTCTTCCAGGATCAGGCCCAGACCGCCAACCACGTCGGGCTGCTCTCGGAGGAGGTTGATCCCACCAGCGGCGCAGCCCTGGGCAACTTCCCCCAGGCCTTCAGCCACCTCGGGCTCATCCAGGCGGCCGCGCGCATCGACCTGGCCCTGCGCCTGCGAGACGAGGGCAACGAGCACCCGCCGCGCCACGCCATCGACCGCATACGCAACGGTGGCTGGCACTGAGGGACTGCTAGACTCCGCTGCCTTCGAAACCTCTCGAATCGTGGAGCCCCTCCGAAATGCATACCGAACTCTGTGAACGTCTCGGGATCGAGGTCCCGATCTTCGCCTTTACTCATTGCCGCGACGTGGTCGTCGCGGTCAGCAAGGCCGGCGGGCTCGGCGTCCTCGGCGCCGTCGGCTTCACGCCGGAGCAGCTGGCGACCGAGCTGGACTGGATCGACAAGCACATCGGCGACAAGCCCTATGGAGTCGACACGGTCATTCCCGGCAAGTACGAGGGCATGGGCGAGATGGACCCCGAGAAGCTAGAGGCGCAGCTGCGCGCCGCCGTGCCCCAGCAGCACCGGGAGTTCGCGGCGAAGCTGCTCGCCGACGCCGGCGTGCCCGAGATGCCCGAGGACGAGAAGCACCACGAGCTGCTGGGCTGGACCCTCGCGACCGCCATGCCCCAGATCGAGGTCGCCCTCTCGCGTCCCAACGTGAAGCTCATCGCCAACGCCCTGGGCACGCCGCCGCCGGAAGTCGTGGAGATGATCCACGCCTCGGGGCGGATGGTCGCGGCCCTGTGCGGCAGCGCCTACCAGGCCCTCAAGCACAAGGAGGCGGGCCTCGACATCATCATCGCCCAGGGCCACGAAGGCGGCGGCCACACCGGCGAGGTCGGAAGCATCGTGCTCTGGCCCGAGGTGATCGACGCCGTCTCGCCCACGCCGGTGCTCGCCGCCGGCGGCATCGGGAGCGGGCGCCAGGTCGCGGCCGCCATGGCGTTGGGCGCATCGGGCGTGTGGACGGGCTCGCTGTGGCTCCCCGTCAAGGAGGCCCAGGCCGCCATGGAGCAGAAGGAGTCCTACCTGAAGGCCGGCAGCCGCGACACCGTGCGTTCGCGCTCGGTGACGGGCAAGCCGGCGCGCATGCTGCGCAACAAGTGGACCGAAGCCTGGGAGCGCGAGGACACTCCCGACCCGCTCGCCATGCCGCTCCAGGGCATGGTCACCATGGACATGGTGACTCGCACCCACAAGTACGCCGACAAGGCCCAGGAAGTGGCCTTCAACCCGGTGGGCCAGATCGTCGGCTCCCTCAAGCAGGTGCTGCCGGTCAAGGACGTGATGTCGGAGCTCATCGACGGCTACTACGACGCCATCGAGCGCCTCCAGTCCACCATGCCCGACTAGTGCAGCCCGAGTAGCGGAGCCCGAGTAGCGGATCTGATCCGTGGCTCGGCGTCCAAGTGACCCGAGCAACGAGGAGAAAGAGCATGGCAACGGCACGACCTTGGATGCTTCTGCTCGCAGCGGCGGCGCTCGCGAGCACGACGGGCTGCGTGACCCAGGGCAAGTACAACAGCCTCACCGCGAGCTACCAAGTCGTACGCAGCCAGAACACCGACCTGCACGAGGAGAACAAGCGGCTGAGCGAGCGGATCTCCCAGCTCGACGCCACCCGCAGCGAGATTGCCGAGCGCCTGGTCGAGACCCGGGAGGTGGCGGCCGAGCTGGTCGAAACCTATGACGAGCTCGTCGGTGAGCTCCAGGTCGAGGTGTCGGCGGGCCAGATCGAAATCCAGCAGCTCATCGACGGCATCCACCTGAACGTCTCGGAAGAGCTGCTCTTCGAGTCGGGCTCCGCCGACCTTCACGCCAGGGGCCGCGAGGTCCTGGCACGGGTGGCGCAGCAGATCAGGGACGAGACGGCGATCATCGCCGTCGAAGGCCACACCGACAACGTCGCAATCAGCAGCCGGCTCAAGGCCCGCTATTCCACCAACTGGGAGCTGGCCGGCGCACGCGCCGCCGTCGTAGTGCGGGCCCTCAGCGAGTCCGGCGTGGACCCCACCCTGCTGCGCGCGATCTCCCGGGGGCCCTTTGCGCCCATCGCGCCGAACGACAGCGCGCAGGGGCGGGCGAAGAACCGCCGCACCGAGATCATCCTGCGGCCGGTGCCCCGAGAGGGATGAAGAAGAAGAGCTGAGCCACCCGGGTGGCTTCCGGGGCCTTCAGTCGCGGGGGCCGCTCCGCTTCGGCCTGCCGGTCTCGCGGGGGCCCAGCTCTGCCGACTCGGCCTCGGGGGTCACGTCGATCACCTCTCCTTCATCGAAGGGCCGATCGAAGGAGCGGTCGAAGGGCGGGCGCCGCAGGGGCTCGCCGCGATCCCCGGGCTCCGTGTCGAAGACGACCCCCTCCGCGTGGACGTGCAGGCGCTGCTCCGCCACCGCGCGCTCGAAGCGGCGCAGCAGGTCGCGCTTCACGACCGCGCGGAAGCCCGGCGTGAGGCAGGCGAAGCCGAAGGCGTCGGTAAGGACCCCCGGCGTCACGAGCAGGGCGGACGCGATCAGGATCATGAGGCCGTCCATCAGCTCCGAGGCAGGCAGGCGCCCGGCGGCCGTCTCGCTCTGCAGCCGCCCGATGACCTGCAGGCCCTGACTGCGGGCCAGACTCGCCCCCACCACACCGGTCAGCACGATGAGACCGATGGTCGGACCGGTGCCGATGCGGCGCCCCACCTCGATGAGCAAGGCGAGCTCAAGCGCCGGCAGCACCAGGAATAGAAGAAGAAGCCTCAGCACCAGAGCAGGATCGCACACGCGGCGGGAAGCCGCCGTCGCACGACGCGGTGGAGCATGGCGTCGACCGGGATGCCTTCGAGCGGGCTCGGAGGCGGCTGTTCGCGGCGGCTGTTCGAGGCGGCGGTTGGAGGCGGCGGTCGGAATCGAACCGACGATCTGGGCTTTGCAGGCCCGTGCCTTACCACTTGGCCACGCCGCCGATGGGGCAGGAGAATTACCGCGGCTCACGGCCCCAGTCAATTCCCCGGGGAGCCGCCGCCATCGCCGATGCCATCATCGACGCCATCGCCGAGACGATGCTTGCTTCGAAGCCAGCGAGCCACTGGCGGGACCGCGCGACTCAGAGCTCGGGCACGGCCTGGCGCCGACCGCCGAGCCGGATCCACTCGCCGCTCTCGTCCATGGCGTTCATGAAATCCGCTTGGGCGCTGTGGCTGAAGCGCGCGGGAACTCCCGCCGGCCGCAGCGCCCGCTTCACGCTGCAGAGCAGCGCGCCGTCCCGGGGCGAGGTGTGCAGGCTGCCGACCTCCAACGGCTCGCTGCTGCCGTCGGAGAGCGCGACGCTCCCCTGCTCGACGTCGAGGCTACGCACGAAGAAGCCCGCCTCCTCGATCTCGACGAGGCCGCGAAAGCGCCCCACCTGCACCACGTAGGCGTCTTCCTCGGCGAGGTAGCGAACCGAGCGGTCGAAGAGCTCCCGCAGTCTCCGATTGGTGAAGGGCTGGCCCTCGTGGGTCCAGCGACCGTCGTGATGGAGCACCAGCCCGAAGGGACGCAGGGACGGCGGTCCCGGGATCTCGTTGTCTTTCTCCTGGGCGTTCGCGTTCGTGTTGGCGTTGGCGTTCTCGATGGCCTTCTCGAGAGCGTCGCCGGACGACCGCCGCCCTTCCCCGCTCACCGATCGCACTCACCGCCGACCATGTTGACGAGGCCCAGGGTCGGAATCAGGTCGGCCAGGAGCTCGCCCCGCGCCATGAGGGGCAGCGGCTGCAGGTTCAGGAAGCTGGGAGGCCGGCAGCGCACCTTGTAGGGCGAGGCCGAGCCGTCGGAAACCAGGAAGAAGCCGAGCTCGCCGTTGGCGGATTCGATGGCGTGGTAGGTCTCGCCCGCCGGTACCTTCGGCCCCACCTCTGGGTTGGCGAGCGGCCCGGGCGTCCTGCCGCCGCGCTCCCCTGGGACCCCACCCACCACCCGGGGATCCCGGGTCTGCACCGGCCCCGGGCCGATCTTCGCCAGCGCGTCCACGCACTGCTCGACGATGCGCAGACTCTGGCGGATCTCTTCCAGGCAGACGAGGTAGCGGTCATAGTTGTCGCCCACGCTGCCGACGGGGACGTCGAAGTCGAGCTCCGGGTAGACGAGGTAGGGCTCGACCTTGCGCAGGTCGTAATCCTCGCCGGTCGCTCGCAGGAGCGGTCCTGTCACGCCGTAGCGAAGGCAGTCCTGGCGCGAGAGGATCCCCGTCCCCTTGAGTCGGTCGATGAAGATGCGATTGCGGGTCACCAGCGCGTCGAAGTCGGCCAGTCGCTTCCGGAGCCCCGCGAGCTTCTCGTCGCAGCATTGCGCGAAGCCCTCGGGCAGGTCGTACTTCACGCCGCCGATGCGCAGGTAGCCCGAGGTGACCCGGGCCCCGCACAGCATTTCGAGCAGGTCCCACACCAGCTCGCGCGCTGCGATGGCGTACTGGAAGGGCGTAGCGGCCCCCAGCTCGCGACACAGGTTACCGCAGCGCGTGAGGTGATCCGCCACCCGGGCCAGCTCGCCAGCCAGGACGCGCAGCCACCGGGCGCGGTGGGGTGCCTCGAGCTGCAGCAGTTTCTCGGCGGCGAGGCAGAAGGCGGTGCTGGACAGGATGGCCGAGTTGTAGTTCAGGCGGTCGGTGTAGGGGATCGCCTGGTGCCATTCGTGACTCTCGCACTCCTTCTCGAAGCCGCGGTGCAGGTAGCCCACCTCGACGTCGAGACCCACGATGCTCTCCCCGTCGAGCTCGACGCGGAGCTTCACGCTTCCCTGGGTGGCGGGATGGGAGGGTCCCATGTCGAGGATCGTGTGCTCGGTGTGGAGGTCCCGGGCCAGGTCCTCCTCTTCGCCCTCCCGCGACCGTTCGCCGAAAAGTCGAGGCTCACGCGCCACGGGTCAATCTCCTTCGCCCGCTGCGCTCGAGGGCTGCAGGCCACGCTTCGGAAAGTCCTTGCGCAGCGGGTGTCCCTCGAACTCTTCGCAGAGGAGGATGCGCCGCAGATCCGGGTGACCCGCGATGCGGATCCCGTACAGGTCCCAGACCTCGCGCTCCATCCAATTGGCCGCCGGCCAGACCGAGACCACCGAGTCGATCTCCGGAGGCTCCGAGGCCACTGCGGCCTTGACGCGCAGCCGGTGCCGCTTCTCCAGCGAGAAGAGCTGGTAGACGATCTCGAAGCGCGGCGCGTCTCCGCCCCGGGCCAGGGCGGAGCGATCCACCGCGGTGAGATCGACCAGCATCTGGAAGTCGAGAGCCTCATCGTCGCGCAGCCCGCGCATGACCTCGACGATGCGCGCGCCCGGCACCTCGACGAGGGTATCGCCCAGCTCGACGCGGATCGCGGTCGCGGCATCGCCGAGACGCTGACCCACTCGCTCGCGAAGCTCCTCGGCGGACCAGGGCATCAGTCGCCCGATCCGGCGTTCGGCTCGTCCCTGGCCGAACTGCGTGCCAGGAAGCTCAGGCGACGCGAGAGCAGCTCCGCAGGAACCAGCAGGGCCTCGAGGTCGTACTGCAGCGCGGCGCGATCGTCGGTCGCGAGCTCCACCAGCCGACTCATCACGATCGCCTCCTCGGGACAGACGTCCTCGCAGAACCCGCAGAAGATGCAGCGCGACATGTCGATGTCGAAGCGCTCGGGCGGCTGCGGCCCGACCGCGCCTGCCCAGACCGCGGCTCCCCCGGCCGCAACGCGGGCGGCCGGCACGATGCGGATGCAGTCGGCCGGACAGGCCGCTGCGCAGTGGGGACAGCCGACGCAGCGCGGGCTTCCGTCTTCGCGCGCGACCAGCACCGGCATGCCGCGGAAAGCGTCCGGGAAATCGACCCGCTCCTCGGGATAGCGCACGGCGAAGGACCGTCGTTCCTTGCCCAGCACAAGGGCCCGGAGATTGCCCACGAAGTGGCGGCCGGTCACCGCCAGACCACGCAACATGGTCGGCAGGTAGAGACGAGCCGCCCAACCGAGCTTCTTCCTGCGATCGACGACGATCGAGCTTCCCGCCATGGCGGCGACTATGATAGGAGATGGCGCGCGAGTCGCTAGCCGAAGTGTGACGAGAAGGCCCGCGCCACGCACTGCCGCGCGCGTGCGTCCAGATCAGCGGGAGCACCGGCGAGGGTACGCTTGGCTCCCTTACAGGATTCGCCCAGCTCCCGCGCGACCGAAGTCATCTCCACGTCCGCCAGACCGCAGGGCACGATGGCTTCGAAGCCCGCGAGATCCAGGGAGACGTTGAGCGCGAAGCCGTGGCAGGTGACCCAGCGGCGCACACCGATTCCGATGGAGGCGATCTTGCGATCCCTCGCCGCCCTGCCGGCCGGATCATCCACGAAGACCCCCGTCCGGCCCTCGCTGCGCCGGCCCGGCACCCCGAGCTCTGCGAGCGCCTCGATGAGCGCCTGCTCGAGGTCGCGCAGAAAGAGATGGACGTCTGGACGCCCGCGCGCCTTCAGGTCGGCGATGAGATAGCCCACCAGCTGCCCGGGAGCGTGGTAGGTCACGTCCCCTCCCCTGCGCACCTCGTGGAGCGCGATCCCACGAAGCGCGAGAAGCTCGGCGGAGAGCAGCAGGTTCTTGCGATCGGCGCTGCGGCCCAGGGTGACGACGGGCGGGTGTTCGAGGAGGAGTAGCCGGTCCCCCACCTCGTCGCGGCGGCGCGCCTCGAGGGCGCGCTCCTGCAGCTCGAGGGACTCGGCGTAGTCCACCCGCCCGAGCCATTCGATGGCGAGGCGCTCCGCGGACTCTGCGACCCGGGACACGCCGGCCTAGAGATCGAATTCCGCCGCTTCGAGGAGCTCCCGAATGCGGTAGAGGAAGGCGTTGGCGGGCTGGCCGTCGACGGCGCGGTGATCGTAGGAGAGCGCGAGGTGCACGGTGATCGTAGGAGAGCGCGAGGTGCATCATGGAGCGGATCACGATGGCGTCCTCTCCGCCGACACTGCGCACCACCGGGCGCTTCACCATCTCGCCCAGCCGCAGGATCCCGACCTGGGGCTGGTTGATGATCGCAAAGCCGTAGAGGTTCCCCTTGCGGCCGGGATTGGTGATCGTGAAGGTGCCGCCCTGCAGCTCGTCCGCGCTGAGCTTCTTGCTCCTCGCGCGACTGGAGAGGTCGTCGATGGCCGCCGCGAGGCCCGCGATGGAGAGGCGGTCGGCGCTGCGCACGACGGGGACCACGAGGCCCTTCTCGGTCTCCACCGCGATGCCGATGTGGATGGCCTGCTTCTCCACGATGGCGTCCTCGACCACCGAGGCATTGAGGGCGGGCGTCTCGCGCAGGGCCCGCACCACCGCGTGGACGATGAAAGGCAGGAAGGTGAGCGCCACGCCGTGGTTGTCCTGGAAGCTGCCCTTGTTGCGCGCGCGCAGCTTCACGACCTCGCTCATGTCCGCCTCGGCCACAGTGCCGACGTGGGGGCTCGTGCGCTTCGAGTACACCATGTGATCCGCCACGAGCTTGCGCAGGCGGCTCATGGGGATGACGCGATCACCCGGCTGCAGCGCATAGCCGGCGCTCGCGGGCGCCTTCGCGGGCTGCCGGGCAGCGGGTGCAGCGGCGGCGGGCGAAGAGACGGGCGCGGCAGAAGCCGGCGAGCCAGACGCGGCAGAAGTCGGCGAGCCAGACGCGGCAGAAGTCGGCGAGCCAGACGCGGCAGAAGTCGGCGCATCGGAGTGGCGCAGCACGTCATCCTTGGTGATGCGTCCCGCGCTCCCGGTTCCCTGCACCGCGCCGAGATCGACCCGGGCGTCCTCGGCGATGCGTCGGGCGACCGGCGTGGCTCTGGCCGCGGGTGCGGCCGCGGCGGCCGGCGCGGGTGAGGCGACCG
>JAFDEK010000006.1 GCA_019310385.1 Deltaproteobacteria bacterium | reverse complement strand
TTGTGGAGCACCCCCTCGCTGACGCTCCCGAGCAGCGCCCGGTACAGGGCGCCATGGCCGTGGCTGCCCATGACGATCATGTCGGCAGCGAGGCGTTTTGCCTCGGCTAGGATGGTGTCCACCGTCGGCCCCTGCACGAGCAGCGCGACCGCGTCGAGGCCCGTGGCCCGCAGGGCTTCGGCCTTCTGCTGCAGGTCGCGGTGCTCGTCGCGCAGATGGTGCGCCACCGAGTCCCGTACGGACTGGGGCCCGCCGTCGTAGCCGACGAAATCCGGATCGGGAGCGGCCACGTGCACGAGCCACAGCTTTGCGCCGAGGGCCTGGCACAGGCCTCCCGCCTCTTCGATCACCCGCTCGGTCACACCGGAGAAGTCGACCGGCACTACGATGTTCTTCATCTTCGGGATCCTCGTGGCTTCGCCGCAGCAGGAAGCGCTAACTGCGATACATGGGTAAGTTAGGGCGGTCGGGGTGGCGCATCAATCCGGCCCATGCCGTGGGAACGAGGAGAAAGCAGCATGCGGGGAATCGCAGTGCGCCTCGAGCAGCTCCTGGAGGAGCAGCAGGTCGAGTACGAAACCGTCTACCACCCGGCCGATTACACGGCCATGAAGGCGGCGGCGGACACCCATACCCCGCCCGAGGAGTTTGCCAAGACGGTGATCCTCAAAGTCGACGGCAAGATGGTGATGGCCGTTCTGCCCGCGAACGAGACCGTGGCTCTCGCTCGCGTGCGCGACGCGCTCGGGGCCGATGCAGTCGAGGTCGCCCACGAGGAGCAGCTCAAAGGCCTGTGTCCCGACAGCCAGCTCGGCGCGTGGCCGCCCTTCGGTAGCCTGTACGAGCTGCCCGTCTACGTGAGCCCCTCGCTGACCGAGGACGAGGAGATCACCTTCAACGCCGGCTCCCACGACCACGCAATCCGCGTCCGCTACGCGGACTACGCACGATTGGAGAGCCCCGAGGTGATCGCCCTGTGCCGCCACGACCCCGACACGGACGGGGGGTGAGCTGCGCCCAGGTCGGTGGAGCGGGCCGACTACGGCGTGCGGCCCTGAGATGGCCTCTAGAGCGAGCCTGTCGGTCGTGGCTGTTTCTCCCCCACGATCCTCCCATCGGGCCTTATACTGCGTGAGGTGGTAGACCTCACGCGAACGGACATTCGATATCGGGATCTCGCAGAGCGTCTCGATTGGACCGAGGAGGACGCACAGCTCCTCTCCGAGCTCGCGCCACAGCTGCGGGATCTACTCTCCGGGTTGAGCGACGAGATCCTTCGCTCCGTCGATCCGGGCTCTGAGCTGGGGTCGGCGCCGGGCGGGGGCGGCACTGGGGCGGCGAGCCCCATGGAGTCTATTCAGGAGCACGTCGATCTCTGGATCGAAGGCGTGCTCTCGGGGCCCTACGATCGCGATTACCTCATGCGTCTGTGGCAGATCGGCCTCTTGCAGGCCGAAGCCGGCTTGGCGAGCCGCCGTACCGTCACCCTCCTGCTGCTGCGTCTGCGCAGCGCCCTGGTGGACGCGTTCGCGAGCCGGAGCGGGGGCGACGGGCTGCGCGGTCTGGCCGCGCTGCAGAAGCGGCTCGACCTCGACCTGGCGGTCATTCAAGACGCCTACGCGGCCGCGGCGGAGCCCGAAGCGGCGTCCAGCGCGCGCATGACCACCCTCCAGCAGATCATGGGCGGTCTCGCCCACGAGCTGCGCCAGCCCCTCAATACCATTCGCGGCTCGGCCTACTATCTCGGGCAACTGGGGCTCGAGCAACAGGGGCTCGAGCAAGTGGGGCTCGAGCAGGGCGGGGCGCTCTCGGCGGAGAAGACCGCCGAGCACCTCGAGCGGATCGGGCGGCAGGTCGAGTACGCGGATCAGATCCTCGGCGCCCTGTCGACCTTCGTGAGCCTGCCCGCTCCCGCCGCGGCTCCCCTCTCCCTGGGCGAGAGCCTCGAGGAGGCGCTGGAGCGCAATCCTGTTTCGGGCGATGTCGTGGTCACCATCGGCAATCTCGAGTGCGCTCCTACCGTGCTCGCCGATCCGGGCCAGCTGCAGATCGTCTTCGGCAATCTGCTGCGCAACGCCCGGGAGGCCATGGCGGAGGGCGGGTGCCTCGACGTCGTCGCCCGGCGTGTGGGCGACCAGGTCGAGGTCGCGGTGTCGGACACGGGCTGCGGCATTGCGGCCAGGGACCTCCCGCGCGTTCTCGACCCGCTCTTCACCACGAAGCCTCGCGGCATGGGGCTTGGCCTCGCGATCTCCCGGCTTCTGCTCGAAACCCTGGGCGGGGGAATCCAGGTGGCGAGCGAGCTCGGCCGCGGCACGACCTTCACCCTTACCCTGCCCGCCGCGAGCGCGAGCCTGGAGCCGGCCGCGCCGGAGGGCTCGCCATGAAGGGGAGGCGGCGCTTCGGGCGTGTGCTCGTCATCGAGGACGATCGCGACACCTGCGCCAACCTGCGCGACATCCTGCAGCTGGACCACTACGAGGTCGAGGTGGCGCGCAGCCTCGCCGAGGCTCTCGGCCGGGAAGCCACGGCGGATCTGGCGGCCATTCTGGTCGATCGTAGCCTGCCGGACGGCAACGCCGACGATCACCTGAAGGACATCCGAATGCTCGCCCCCGACGCCGCGGTGCTGATCGTCACGGGCCACTCGGATCTCGAGGGCGTGGTTTCGGCCTTGCGCCACGGCGCCGACGACTACCTCATCAAGCCCGTCGATCCGGATTCCCTGAGAGCCGCGCTGGCGCGCAGCGTCGAGCTGCGGCGGACCCGGGAGGCCCTGCGCGAGAGCACCCTGCGCTCCGACGCCATCGTGAAGAGTGTGCAGGACGGCCTCGTCACCATCAACGAGGCGGGCATCATCGAGGCCATGAATCCCGCGGCGCTGAAGATTTTCGGCTACGAAGAAGAAGAGGTGCTCGGCCGCAACGTCAGCATGCTCATGCCCTCGCCGGATCGTGAAGCCCACGACGGTCACATCCGGCGCTATCTCGAGACGGGCGTGGGGGCGATCATCGGCCGCCTTCGCGAGGTGAAGGGTCGGCGCAAGGATGGCAGCGTCTTCCAGCACGAGATCACCGTCAGCGAGATCCAGCTCGGAGACCGCCGGCTCTTCACCGGGGTGATCCGAGACCTGAGCGAGCGAAACCGGGTCATCGCGGCTCTGCGCGAGTCCGAGGCGCGGGCCCGTGCCGCGGAGGATCTCGCGTCCATCGGGACCCTGGCCGCCGGCCTCGCCCACGAGATCGGCACTCCCATGAACGTCATCCTCGGCTACGCGCAGATGATCCAGTCGGCGGCCGAGAGCGAGACCGTGCGCGAGCGGGCCGGGATCATCCGCGAGCAGATTCAGCGGGTCTCGAAGATCATCCAGACCCTGCTGAACCTGGCCCGTCCGGGAAGGCCCCTGCTCGGGCCGGTGAAGCTCGAGGACACCATCGAGGCGACTCTCGCGCTCCTGCAGGAGAAGCTCCGCAAGCGGCGGATCCGCGTGGAGCGCAGCTTCGAGCCCGTCCCCGAGATTCGTGGAGACGGCGAGAAGCTGCAGCAGCTCTTCTTGAATCTCTGTCTCAACGGTGCGGATGCCATGCACGAGGGTGGAATCCTGCGGATTACGCTCGCAGGGCGCGGTGAGTCCGAGATTTCGGTCGTGGTGGCGGATACCGGCACAGGCATTCCGGCGGAGTCCCTGGACCGGCTCTTCGACCCCTTCTACACGACCAAGGATCACGGCAAGGGGAGCGGTCTCGGCCTGGCGGTGGTGAAGGGGATCGTCGTGGATCACGGCGGGAGCATCGGGGTCGCGAGCGAGATCGGGAAGGGGACCGAGTTCTCGATCGTGCTGCCCCTGGACGGGGGCTCACGCTGAGGGGGCGCCGCTCCCGCGCGAGCGGCTCCGCTCCTGGGTGCGGCTTCGAGCCCCATTGGGGCGCGGAGGAGTGGGTCGTTTCTCCCCGGCTCGAAGCTCCCCCGGATCTCCGTGCCCCATGAGCCCCTCAGAGCCCTCATGGGGCCTGGGGAAGTGACGCTTCCCAGTGGCACACTTTATGCTTGTCTGTCTACCCATGGGCCGGATTCGTTCGATTCTCGTGGTGGACGACGACGCTCCCATGCGGGAGATGGTGATCGTGATGCTGCAAGAGCAGGGCATCGAGGCCGTCGGGGCCGAGAGCGCGGATGCGGCCATGGAGGTGTTGCGCGGCCACGGCTTCGACGCCGTACTGACCGACATGCAGATGCCGGGGAAGACGGGCATGGAGCTCTTGCTGGAGACACGAGCCCTCGAGCCGCGCACCGCGGTGATCGTGATGACCTCGTTCGCCGATGCGGAGGCCTTCGATCGCTTCACGCAGGCGGGCGCCTTCGGCTGTCTCTCGAAGCCCTTCAGTCGGGAGGACCTGCAGGCGGCTCTGGCGGGGAGCGGCCCGATCGACTTCGACCCCGCTCGCTAGTGCCGGATCGGCCGGGGCAGGAAGCCCCTCGCTTCCGGTAGACTGCCTGGAGAGCGCGGGCCGCTCCTGGCGAGACGGGGGGCGACGCGGGAATGACGGAGTCAGACGGAGTGAGACGGAGCGTGAACGAGAGCGACAAGGAGGACGCCGATGCAATTCGAAATCAACGATGGGGAGCGGCAGCTCCTGCTGAAGATCGCCGAAGTGGCGCTGGGTGAGCTGAAGGCGGAAGTGCGCCGGACGGCGACGAAGGACTATCACGACGAGCTGGTGGTAGAGGAGTCGACCCTCTCCGGCCTGATCGAGCGGCTTCGATCTGCGGCCTGACGAGGCAGGGGAGGGGAGGGCCGAGATGCGCTCGATCGTGGTTGCAACGGATTTCTCACCCACCGCGTCGCTGGCCCTCGATCGGGCCCTCGAGCTGGCTCGTGCGAGGGAGGCCAGAATCGTCCTCGCCCATGCGGTGTCCTACCGCGCCTTCGCGGGAGGCAGCGCCAGGCTCGGGCTGCTTGCGCCGGACGTCGACCAGCAGATCCGCGATGCCTCCCAGGGCCCCATGCAAGAGCTCGAGGACCGGGTGCGCGCGGCGGGGCTCGAGGTCGTCGTCGAGCTCGAGATGGGACCCGCCGCCCAAACCGTCGCGACTCTCGCGAAGAAGCTCGCTGCCGATCTGATCGTGGCAGGCACCCGCGGCCACAGCGCCTTCGAGCATCTGCTCCTCGGCAGCGTCGCCGAGGGCATCGTGCGTCGCGCGGAGTGCCCCGTGTTGACCGTGCATCCAGGGGATGACGCCCCGCTCGATCGCCTCGAGAGCGTGGTCGTGCCCACCGACTTCTCGGAGGACGCGGACCAGGCGGCGGAGGAGCTGGCGCGGCTCGCCCCGCAGCTCTCCCCGCGGGCCGAAGGGGCCCCACGCGTCGTGCTCGTCCACAGCGACTACGTGCCGCCCATTCTCGAGCGCCTGCTCAGCGACACCGGCGTGGCTCAGCTGTCTTTCGACGAGGTGCAGGCCCAGCTGCAGGCGAAGCTCGAGCCCATGGCGGAGTCCCTGCGCGCCCGCGGGATGCGGGTCGAGACGCTCGTGAGTAGCGGGGAGCCCGCCACGGTCATCACCGAGATCGCCGCCTCCAGCGGCGCCGATCTCATCGCCATGGGGACCCGGGGTCGTTCCGGACTCGAACACCTGGTCCTGGGAAGCACCGCCGAGCGCGTCGTTCAACACGCCGGCTGCCCCGTCTTGACGGTTCGCCGAGGGGAGGCGTAGCGCCCCTTGGCCTCTAGTCCTCGGCCTTGACGGTCATTACCGGGCAGTGGGCCAGGCGCAGGGTGTGTTCGGCGATGCTGCCCAGTACCAGATGCTTGAGGCCGCTGTTTCCACGTGTGCCCATCACGATGAGATCCGCTCCGGCTTCGCGTGCCGCTTCGCTGATCGACCTGGCGGCCGGTACCTCGCCGAGCTGCGACTCCACCTCGATGCCTTCGTCCCGCACCCGCGCCGCCGCCGCCTCCAAGCGGCCGGCTGCGACGCTGCGGGTCTCCTCGAGGTAGGCGTCAGGCACCGCGACCTCGTAGGGGCTCACCAGGGGAAGGGGGAGATCGAAGACGTGGATCAGGCGGATGCCGGCGCCGAGCCGTCTCGCCAGATCGATCGCCGTCTCGAGCGCCTGCTCGGAGTGCGGCGAGAAGTCGGTCGCCACGAGGATCGTTTCGTAGCCACTCATCCTCTCGCACCCCCGATCGCAGCCCCGGTCGCACGCATCGTCTCGGCGGCCGTGCGCTCGGCCCGCCGGTAGAGGGTCTTGCGGTCGATCCCCAGGACTTTCGCTGCCTGCACCTTGTTTCCTCCGGTCGATTCCAGGATTTCGTCGATGTAGAGATCTTCGATTTCGCGCAGAGAGAGTTTGCGCAGGGCCGCCGAGCGAATCAACACCCGGCCCGATCCGAGCGAGCTCGCCGGGTCGGGGAGCTCCAGGGGCAGGTCCTCGGCCTGGATCTCCTTGGAGTCGGAGAGGGCCAGCGCGCGTTCGATGGTGTTCTCGAGCTCGCGCGCGTTTCCCTTCCATTCGGCGTGTATCAGCCGCTGCATGGCCGCCGGCGAGACGCCGCGGCCGTTGTCCGAGTGCCGCTCGACGAAGGCCTGGACCAGGGGCGGAATGTCCTCGGGACGCTCGCGCAGAGGCGGGATCTCGATGGGAATCACGTTGAGCCGATAGTAGAGGTCCTCCCGGAAGCGCCCCGACTCCATGGCTTTGCGCAGATTCTGGTTCGTGGCCGCGATGATGCGCACGTCCGCCGGGATCGCTTTGTTGCCCCCGACGGGTCGGATCTCCCGGTCCTGCAGGGCCCGCAGCAGCTTGCCCTGGAGCGAGAGGGGCAGGTCGCCGATCTCGTCCAGGAAGAGGGTGCCGCCCCGGGCATCCTCGAAGAGTCCACGCTTAGAGGTGTGGGCTCCCGTGAAGGCGCCGCGCACGTGGCCGAAGAGCTCGCTCTCCAGCAGCCCTTCCGGTATGGCGCTGCAGTTGATGGGGACCAGGGGCTTCTCCGCCCGATTCCCGTGATAGTGGATCGTGCGCGCCACGACCTCTTTGCCGGTGCCGCTCTCGCCGGTGATGAGAACGTTGCTGCGGTTGTGAGCCACGCGGCGCACCAGTGCGAAGATGTCCCGCATGGCGGGGCTCTCGCCGATGAGCTCTCCGAACTGGCTGGTGCGGTCCACTGCCCGGCGCAGTCGCCGGTTCTCCTGCTCGAGGGCGCGCCGCTCGAGGGCGCGCTCGAGAGTCAGGAGCACCGCCTCGGGCTCGAAGGGTTTGGTGATGTAGTCGAGGGCCCCGGCCTGCATGGCCTCGACCGCGGAGTCGATGCTCCCGAAGGCCGTCATCAGTACCACGGGCGTCTCGGGACGGATGGTGCGGAGCTCGCCCACCATCTGGATCCCCGATTTGCCGGGCATCTTGATGTCGCTGAGGACCAGATCGAACTCGGTGTCCCGGACCAGCTCGAGGGCCTCGTCAGCCGAGGCCGCTTCCCGAACGGCGTAGCCCTCCTTGCGGAACAGCACCGAGAGCATCTCCCGCATGGCCTGGTCGTCGTCCACTACAATCAGAGATTGATGCTTAGCCATACCACGGTACCAAGCACGTGACGTGCCAAGCGGCCGGACGGCCTGAACGGCGCTCATGGGAGCTGGCTGGGGCGTTCTTGGACAGCTCGGCACGAAGTGTGGCAGAAGTGCACAGCATGGCTGGCCGAGAGCGCATCGTTCTGAGGGGAGCAAACGCGCTGAGGGGAGCAGAGGCTGAGGGGGAACAGAGGCTGAGGGGAAAAGAGGTGGGCTCCGGCGCAGCGGTCGAGAGCGACCGCCATGACGAGCGCGGCGGTCGGGAGCGAATGCCGGGGACCGGCATGGGGATTGCATCCGCCCCATGTTTTGGCGAATGCCCGCACCGGGAGGGGAGGTCCCTCCGGCGCGCGGCGCCGCGGAGGAACGGACACCCATGACTGCGAGACGAAAGAAAGCTGCGAAGAAGAAGGCGGCCAGGAAGAAGGGAGCGCGCAGGCGCGCCCTCGAGGCGGACGTGAAGCGGTACACCGCACAGATCGAGAAGAGCCTGAAGCGCATCGAGCAGGAGGTCGACAAGGCAGAGCGTCGCTATCGCAAGTCGCTTGCAACGCTGCTGCGGGACGCGAACCGTCAGGTGGGTCGCCTCGATACCGTGGGTGACAAGCGCTGGCGGGATCTCATCGGTCCGGCGCGTCGCGATTTCCAGAAGCTCCTCAAACGCATGGAGAAGGCCGTCGCGCCCGGCGCGAAGCGCAAGAAGGCCGCTGCCAAGAAGAAGAGGGCGGTGAAGAAGAAGGCCGTGAAGAAGAAGGCCGTGAAGAAGAAGGCCGCCAGGCGGAAGGCCCGCGCGTAGGCATCCGCCCAAGCGCTCGAGACAGGCGCTCGAGATCAGGTGTGAGACGGGGGGAGAGGCGGATGATCCGTCATTCCACCGACTGCCATCGACCGTCCATCGACTGAGTCGTGTAGCGCCACACCTCGAGGTCTTCCGACCAGTGCTCCTCGGGAAGCCCGGCCTTGCGCTTCAGCTCGCGCAGGAATTGCTCGGGCTCGGGCAGGCCTTCCCAGACCGAGGGCAGGAAGGTGCCCCGGCAAGGGGGCTGCACGAGGAGCACACCGTCGATCCCGGGCTGCAGGAGGGCGAGGAGCTCACCCTCGCTGTCCACGTGCACTCGCTCCAGGGGACTCAGGACCGAGATGTGGATCTCGAGCTCCGGGAGCTCCGCTGCCTCGACGGCGGCGAAGCGGGGATCGCGAAAGGCCGCCTTGAAGGCGTTGTCGCTGGTGTCGTAGGCCAGGGCCTGGCGGGCTTCCAGGCTGCCGATGCATCCGCGCAGCTCCCCCCGCTTGCGCAGGGTCACGAAGCAGGCGCGGGGCTCGCGCAGGGGGACGGGCAGGCCGTCGAGGTCGACGGACGGAGCGTTCCCGGTGCGGGTCCCGTGGCGGATGGCGCTTCGCGCGAGCTCGAGGAGGAGCGCCTCGTGGCGCTCTTCCCATCCATCGGGGAACACCGAGGGGCGGGCCGTCTCGCTTTCGCGCCGCGGCATCTCGCCCGAAGACACGGGCTCACGCGAAGACCCGGGCTTACGCGAAGACATAGGCACCGTATCCCACGACTTGATCCCGGCTTCCCGCCGTGTCGCCGGAGTTGCGAAGATCCAGCGTTCGGGCCCGCAAGCCGTGGTGCCTGGCGGCCAGCAGGAGGCCGCGCACGGGAACCCGGCCGCAGGCCGACTCGCTCCCCAGGGCCTCGGGCTCGAGGGATTCGATGGCCCGGGAGGTCTCGGCGTCCATGCGGCGAGCGCTCTCGTAGTCGTAGTAATGGCTGAGGTCCGAGCTGACGACGATCAGGGTCTCGTCTCCGCCCCAGAGCGCCTCGAGCACCTCGGCCACCTCCTCCGCGCTGGCGTCGCCCACCGCGAAGGGAGCCAGAGCGAAGTTGGGCAGTAGCTTCACCAGAAAGGGTAGCTGCACCTCGAGGCTGTGCTCGAAGGCATGGGCGCTCTCGAGCAGCTGCACCTGGGGCAGCTGCAGGGCACGGTCGAGGGCCTCGCGATCGATGCGAACCGGGCCGAGTGGCGTCGCGAAGACCTCCGCCTCGGTGGCGGCCAGGCCGCGCAAGGGGACCCGGTGGGAGGGCCCCAGGAGGACGACGCGCTCGATCGGTGAGGCCAGGTTGCGCAGGGTGACGAAGGCCGATGCGGCGATGGGCCCCGAGTAGGCGTAGCCCGCATGGGGAACGATCAGTGCCTTGGGGGTTGGCGAAGAGCGCCCCCCGCACACCTCCGACAGATAGGCCGAGACACGCTCGTCCAGGGTCGTGGGGTCGGCGGGATAGAAACTCCCCGCCACGGCCGGCTGTCGGATGAGCGACACTACACACCTCCTCAGCGCTTCCAACGGCGCTTTGTTCTGCTCTCAAGTCGATTGCAGCCGAGAGTGGAACAATGCGCACGAAGTGCCCAAGGGGCAAGGCCGCTCCTGCGGTTTGACAGCGGCGTGCGGGGGAGAACCGTATAGTTTCATCATCTTCCCCAGGGAGTCTTCTCATGGCCGCGCAAAGCGGTGAGATCGATTCGTCAGTGGTGCCGACGCGCTACTGGCGAAGCCTCGAGGATGGGCGCGTCCGGTGTGAGCTCTGCCCCCGCTACTGCCAGCTGGGCGAGGGGCAGCGCGGGCTCTGCTTCGTGCGGGCCTGTCAGGCTGGGGAGGTCGTTCTCACGAGCTATGGGCGCTCGAGCGGCTACTGCGTGGATCCCATCGAGAAGAAGCCCCTCAATCACTTCCTGCCCGGCACTCCGGTGCTCTCCTTCGGCACGGCGGGCTGCAACCTCACCTGCGCCTTCTGCCAGAACTGGGACATCAGCAAGTCTCGCGAGACCGACACGCTCTGCGACGAGGCGCCTCCCGAGCGCATCGCCCGGGCTGCCGCGGCCCTCGATTGCCGCAGCGTCGCCTTCACCTATAACGACCCCGTGATCTTCCTCGAGTACGCGGTGGACACGGCGCGCGCCTGCCGCGCCCGTGGAATTCGCAGCGTCGCCGTCACGGCAGGCTATATCTGCGAGGAGCCGCGCGCGGAGTTCTTCGAGCATCTCGACGCGGTCAACGTCGACCTCAAATCCTTCAGTGACGACTTCTATCGCAAGGTGTGCAGCGCTGCCCTGGAACCGGTGCTGGAGACGCTGCTCTATATCGAGCACCAGACCGACGTGTGGCTCGAGGTCACCACCTTGCTCATCCCCGGGAAGAACGACTCGGACGAAGAGCTGCGCCGGGCGAGTCGCTGGATGGCGGAGCAGCTCGGCCCCGACGTGCCCTGGCACTTCACGGCCTTTCACCCCGACTACCGGATGCGCGACCTCGCCTCGACCCCCCTGGACACCCTGCACCGGGCGCGCGCCATCGCCGAAGAGCACGGCCTGCGGTACGTCTACACGGGGAACGTTCACGACGAGCGCGGCGGCAGCACATGGTGCCACGAGTGCGGCGAGTGTCTCGTGGGACGCGACTGGTACGAGATCACCCGTTGGAACCTCAGCGACGACGGTCACTGCGGATCCTGCGGGACGCGCTGTGCGGGTGTTTTCGAGGCAGGCCACGGGAGCTGGGGTCCGCGGCGCCTGCCGGTTCAGCTGCGGGATTTCGCAGAGCCCGGGCGTCGATCCGATGCAGGCGCGGGATGTCATGAGGGAAGGGGAGGCGCGCGATGAGAAGCGGAGCAGTGTGGCGGGCCGGGGCGGCTCGGGGACTCGCCGGCCTGGCGCTCTTGACGAGTCTGGGGGCGCTGGCCTGCGCCGACTCCCAGCCCGCGCGAGACGTGCGCCAGTACACCTATTCGCCGGACTTCCGCTACATCTCCCAGGAGGAGCTGCAGAGTGCCATGTGGCAGCTCGCCGCGGAGGTGGCCCAGCTCGATCGCCTGCTGCTCGCGGAGCAGGACCCGGAGCTGATGCCGCCGCCACCGGAGAAGCTCGATGCGGTGCTCGGGCGGATCGAGGGCAAGGCGCGCCGGCTGCACAGCGGCGCGCGCTCCTCGAACCATCCTCTACTGAACGATCATCTCGATCGCTTCATGAAGACGGTGAAGCGCGCGCGACTCGACCTGCAGCGGGATCCCCCCCAGTACGCCGCGTCCGGCGCCGTGGCGGGGGCCTGCGCCCAGTGCCATGAGATGCACTGAGCGCCTCACCACGGCGAGGAGCCCTCGTGAACGCACGCGACCGAAAGAGCAGAGGACGTCGCACCGCCGCCGAAGGTCTGATCGCGGGCGTCTCCGGCGCCTTGATGGTTGCCCTCGTCCTCTTCGTGTACGACGTCGCTGCCGGCACGCCCCTGCGTACCCCCGCACTGCTCGACGCCGTGCTGGTCGGAGGAATGCAGGACCCTGGCAGCGTGCGGCCGGAGCCGGTCGCGCTGCTGCGCTTCACCCTGCTGCACGTCGGGGGCTGGGCAATCACAGGAATCGTGGCGTCTCTGGCCGTCCGCCTCGTGGAACAGCGACCGCGTGGGGGGAGTGCGGTGTTCGTCGGCATTGCGGTGGTGTTCACCTCCTACCTCTATCTCGCCGGTCTCTTCTCGATCCCGGGCGAAGGGGCGCTGCAGCTGTGGCTCGGGACGATGTTTGGCGCCGCGACCCTGGCCACGGTGCTTGCCGTGCGGCATCCGGATCTGCGCGTGCGCATCGAGGGCATCAGCGAAGGCGAAGGGAAGGCCGTCGGCGCGGCTCTCGCCATCGAGGAGCATTGCGCTGCCGTGGAGCGCCTGCTCGCCGAGCGCTACGGCGCCGATGGCCGCATGTCCGAGGTCAGGAACAACCGGGAGCGCCGCATGGAAACCCTGATCGACATCTGCGAGCGTTTCGGGCTGCCCATGCCGGAGGAAGAGGTGGTCCTCGAGGGCCCGGTGCCCGCTTCCCTCGCCGAGGGGTGCCGCGCGGCGCTCGCGGCCGAGCACAACGCCATTGATCTCTACGACCGGCTCCTCGTCGCGGTGGTCGAGCCGACGATTCGCGACAGCTTCTTGCGGAACCGCTGGGAGAGCCACGACGAACACCTGCAGGTCTACGAGGACTGCCTGACTCGGAGGAAGACATGAGCGAAGAGGCATCGGATACGGACGGTCGGCTGGCCACGATCGTGGCTGCGACCGACTTCTCACCTACGGCGGAGCTTGCACTGGAGCGCGCGAAGGAGCTGGCCCGAGAGCACGGCGCGCGTGTGGTGCTGGCCCATGCGATCACGCTCCAGCCCTTTGCGGCTGGCGGGCCCGAGCTCGGAACCCTGCCTAGCGATTTCGAGTACCAGGTGCGGGAGGCGTCTGTGAAGCGGCTGGAGAATCTCGCCGAGGCCATCCGTGGGGAGGGGATCGACGTGGAGACGAAGGTCCACTCTGGCCTTCCCGCCGGGATGGCCAACTCGGTGGCCGCGGAGGTTGACGCCGACCTGATGGTGATCGGGACACGTGGCCTCAGTGGCTTCAAGCACCTGGTGCTCGGCAGCACGGCGGAGGAGATCATCCGCCACGCTCCGTGTCCCGTTCTGACGGTTCATCCCGGCGATGCCCACGCCCTCGATCGCCTGGCCAAGGTGCTGGTGCCCACGGACTTCTCCGAGGATGCGCTGCGGGCGGCTCGCGAGGTGACCCATCTCTTCCGGAGCCAGGCGGGCTCGGCGCACATCTTGCTGGTGCACGCCGGGCAGCTACCCCCTCTCGTTCAACCGATTCTCGAGGAGCTCTCCTTCGAGCCCTTCACTATCGAGGACCTCGCGGCGTCCGCGCGGGAGCGGCTCGAAGCCGAGGCCGAGCGCATCCGCGCGGCGGGCTTCGAGGTGGAGGTGGTCGTGCGCGTGGGGGATCCGGCCGCGGTGATCACGGAGCTGGTCGCCAGCGAAGGCGTCAGCCTGGTCGCCATGGGGACTCGCGGCCACTCGGGTCTGAAACACCTGCTCCTGGGCAGCACCGCCGAGCGCGTCGTGCAACATGCCGCCTGCCCCGTCCTCACGGTTCGCCGGGAACACTGAGGGGGCGGCGCGGGATCGCTCGAAGGCTCGGGGCCGGTGTGAAATGCCGACTTGGGTCAGGCCTAGGTGTGATCGGGATCGAGGAGGGCGACGAGGTCGAAGAGGGAGATCAGGCCGGCCAGGCTGGTTCCGTTCTGCCCTTCGTCGACCACGAGAATCCGGTGGATGCGGTTCTCGAGGATGGTCTTCACCACGTCGGAGATGGGGGTCTGGCGCCGGACCGCGATCACGTCCTCGGTCATGACATCGGACACCATGCGCTGGGCGAGGCGTTCCTCGTAGTCGAGATCTCCCATCATCCCTTCGGACTTGGCGTAGGCAAGGCCGTCACGGAAGAAGTCGAGGTCGGTCTGGGTGGAGTCCTGCTCCTCGTTCCTCGAGCGCAACAGGTCCCGGATGCTGACGACGCCGACCACACGGCCATACTCGTTGACGACCGGGGCTCCGCTGATTTCTTCGTCGGTGAAGAGCCTGAAGACGCTGGCGAGGGGGTCGTCGGTCCCGACGGTGACGACCTGCGTCTGCATGAGATCTTCGGCGAACTTGGTCATGATGTCCTCCCAGGCGAGGAGGTACAGCCGACCACCGGGCAGGTCAAGACCCCCGTCCGCCTCGGCTGACTGGAGGCCGCGAGAGATCCTCACGCTCGCGGCGCCGTGCTAGGATACGCGTAAGGTGGGTCTCCGGACGGCGAGCGGGAGGCGGAGCATGGCGAGGGCGAGGGTTTCGGTCCCGCTGATCCATTTTCTCGGCGGGACAGGCACGGTGACGGGGAGTCGCTTCCTCGTCGACGGGCACCGGGCGCGCGTCCTGGTGGACTGTGGTCTCTATCAGGGGCCGAAGGCGCTGCGCGAGAGAAACTGGGCTCCCTTTCCGGTCGAGCCCGAGAGCGTCGACGCCGTGCTGCTCACCCACGCGCACGTGGATCACTCGGGCTACCTGCCGGCCCTGTATCGAAGTGGTTTCCGCGGGAAGGTCTTCGCCACCCGGGGCACCATCGATCTGTGCCGGATCGTTCTGCTCGATTGCGCCCATCTGCAGGAGGAGGAAGCCGGCTTTGCCAATCGCATGGGCTATTCGAAGCACGATCCCGCGCTCCCCCTCTTCACCATCCAGGACGCGGAAGCCGCGCTCCACCACTTCGAGGTTGCGCCCTTCGACCAGCGTGTCGAGGTCGCCGAGGACGTCAGCGCCATCTTTCGGCGCTCGGGGCACATCCTGGGCTCCGCCTCCATCGCCCTGACCGTGGAGGGCCGGGAGCCGGTTCGCATCCTCTTCAGCGGCGACATGGGCCGGCCCGAGCATCCGATCCTGCTCCCGCCGGAGCCGCCTTCCGTGTGCGACGCGCTGCTGGTCGAATCGACCTACGGGGATCGGGATCACCGCGATGCGGACGCCGTGGAGCGGCTCGTCGACGTCGTGTGCCGGACCACCGATCGCGGCGGAGTCGTACTGATTCCCGCCTTTGCGGTCGATCGAACCGAGGTCGTCCTGTTGCACTTGCATCGCTTGATCAACGCTGGCGAGATTCCCGCCGTGGACATCTACGTCGACAGCCCCATGGCCCTTGCGGCCCTGGCGGTCTATCGCAGGGCGATCGACGAGGGATGGGAAGAGGTGCGGCCGGAGCTGCGCGGCCGCGCCGAGATCCTGGAGCCTTCGGGTCTCGTGGAGGCGCGCAGCGTCGACGATTCGAAGGCGATCCACGGCGTAAGCGAAGGGGCTGTGATCATCTCGGCGTCGGGGATGGCGACCGGGGGTCGCATTCTGCACCACCTCGAGCGGCGCCTTCCGAACCCGCGTAACAGCGTCGCACTCGTGGGCTTCCAGGCCGTCGAGACCCGGGGTCGGCGCCTGCTCTCGGGCGCCCGGCAGGTCAAGATGCACGGCCACTATGTGCCCGTGCGCTGCGAGATCTCGGATGTCAGCGCGCTCTCGGTCCACGCGGATCGGGGTGAGATCATCGCTTGGCTGCGCAGCGCGAAGGAGGAGCCGGACAGCGTCTTCGTGGTGCACGGGGAGCCGAGCCCCGCAGCGGCCCTGCGCGAGCAGATCGAGGCGGAGCTGGGCTGGAACGCCATCGTGCCGGCCCACCTCGAGCGCGTACAAGTGACCGCCTCCTGGCGCAGCGCCTACTAGCCCCCCCCGCAACGCAAGATCGGGGACGGTCCTTAACGCAAGTTCGTGCAAGATTGGGGACGGTCCTCAGCGGAAGACAGCTCCAGCCTTCCGTTAAGGACCGTCCCCGATCTTGCGTTAGGTGGGGGGGAGGGTTTGTTCGAGATTTTTGAGGAGGGTTTCTTCGGCGTCTTCGTGGAGGGCGAAGTCGGATGCGAAGGAGTCGAACAGGGTCTCGGCCTCGGACAGGGCCTCCACCTGGAGAGAGCGGGCAATCTTCTCGAGCTGGGTCAGGAAGCGCGGGTGGCGTTGCAGCAGCGCGTGGAGAGGAGCCTTGCGCTCCGGGCGCAGTGCCCAGAGGCTCGGGTAGTAGAGCCGCTCCTCCACGTCGAAGTGGGCCTCGAGCTCCTCGCGCATCTCTTCGAGGACCTCCGAGGCGGCTGGGAGCGCGCCAGCGTCGTTCTCCTGGGGCCGGAGCGCCGCGCGAAGGTCTTCGAACATCTCCTCGAGCCTGCGGTGCTCACCGCTGACCTTGTCGTGTAGGGACTTACCCGGGTTTCGCTCCGACATGGTCCTCCTCTCCGTCATTGTCGCAGTCCAAGCATATCGAGGCGGTGATCCCCGCACATCGCCACGCCGCGCTTCATTGCGGCGCGTCCTCGAAGATCTCCCGGAAGGAGGCAGGCAGGTCGTCAGGGGTGGCTGCGAGGGGCGTGACACCCGCCATATCGACGCCGTTGAAGGTGTTCCAGAACAGGAGCGGGCCAGGTACCAGCGCTCCGCGGCGCTCCTCCTCGATGAGGGCGGCGAGACATTTTGCCGTGTAGGTCGGATCGAGAACGATCCCCTGCTCGGCAGCGGCCCGCAGCGCAGCGTCCCCGCTCTCGCTCGCTACGCCGTAACCGCCTCCGAGCTGCCCGCGATGGAGCGCGAAGCTCTCGGCGGGGAGGGTGGGCCGCGGGATGCCGGGGTCGATCCGGCGCAACGAGCGGAGCAGGCGCCGGGCCGCGCCGGCCAGCCGCCGGGGTGTGGGCGCAAGGATGTCGCTGACCAGGACACCGCGCAGCCGGGTTGCGAGGCCTGCGAGGCCGAGACCCACGGCGAGACCCACGAGGGTCCCGCCGCTTCCCACCGGGACCCAGAGCTCCCGGGGCTCGGGAAGTAGGCCTTCCTTTACCTGCTCGCCGAGTTCGAGGCCGGCCGAGACGAAGCCCAGATTGCCGCGCAGCGAAGAGCCGCCCGGCAAGATGAGGTAGGGGCGCTCGCCGCGCAGGCCGCTCGCCGCCAGCACGCCCGCGCTGTAGGTCACCGCGTAGGGCACGGTTCTGGCGCGCACCAGATCGGCTCCCCAGCTCGCGCACAAGAGCAGGGAGTCGCGGACCTTCTCACTGATGGGCTGATCGACGAGGACCAGGGTCGTCGCCAGGCCGCTGGAGCGTCCCAGGATCGTGGTCGCGAGGCCGTGGTGGGTTCCCAGACCGCCCGAGGTCACCAGGCGCCGAGATCCCCGCCTGAGGGCGTCGCCGATCAGGAATTCGAGCTTGCGCGGCTTGTTGCCTCCGTAGAGTGCGCATGACTGCTCGTCGTGCTTCACGTACAGGTCGCCCCGGGAGAAGCCCGCCAGTGAAAGCCGCGAGACGGGCGTCGGAGCGGTCACGAAGGGGCGCCGGGGAAAGGCGACGCCCAGGGCAGGGAAGGCGCGAATCAGGGCCGGGTCCATGCCGGGTCACTCTCCGGTGTCACGTCGTGGAGTTGCGTTGTGGAGTTGCGTTGTGGAGTTGCATTGTGGAGTCAGGGGCTCGAGCCGTCGGCGATCTCGCGCAGGGCCGGTTCGTCGAGCAGGAAGACCCGGCCCACCTTGCCCTTCACGATATTCTTGCGCTCGAAGCCGCGCAGCACCCGGATGGCCGTCTCCACCGTAGTGCCCGCCGCTTCGGCAAGGTCGCGTCGCGTTACCCGGGCCTCACCGTCCCGGGTGGCTCGCAACAGGGCCTGCGCCAGGCGGCAGGGTGCCGAGTCGTGGGCGAAGGAGCGCATGCGCTCCCGGGCGTCGTCGAGGCGCCGGGTGATGATGCGGAGCAGCTCGGTGGTCAGGGGCGGCTCCTCGCTGAGCAGGCGCAGAAAGGTGCTGCGCTTCAAGCACCAGGCGACCCCGTCGCTCACCCCCTCGGCGCTCGCAGGGTAGCTCCCCGAGTCGAGGGCCGAGAGGGCGCCGAAGATCTGCCCGGGTCCCAGCACCTCCAGTGTCGTGATGTGACCGTCTGGCGAGCTCTTGTACTGGCGCACCTCGCCGGAGCGGATCGACCACAAATAGTCGGCGTCCTGTCCTTCGAAGAAGAGGGCTCGGCCGCGTGCGAAGCGTTTCTCGACGAGCTGTGGCCTGATTCTCTCGAAGAGCTCCGGCGTGAAGCACCGGAAGAACTCCGATTCATCGAGCGCGCACTCATCCTCTCTCGACTCGAGCGCCACGAGGGACCTTTCTCCAGAGTCTTTTCGAGAGCCGTCTCCAGAGCCTCTCCGGATCCTCTCGGCATCTCATCCAAGACGTCGACAGCGCTCCGAAGGCTCCAGTGTGAGCAGGGGCCCGGAAGTGTCGACGTATGATTCGGATCATACCTGAGCCGACTCGACCTGTACCATGTTGACGCGGATACGGGGGAAAGCCGATGCCCACGCGGCGAAAAGGGGCTGCGGCGCGCTGGAGCGTCACCTTCGAGCACCGCAGGCTCGGCACGCTCTTCTGTCGAATGCGTGAATCCCTGGAGGGCGAGGGCCTCGAAAGCGCGCGCAAGGCGCTGCACCAGCTCAGCGAGGCCCTGGAAGCGCATCTCGGCCAGGAAGAGAGCCTCTATTACCCGACGATCTGGGCCCTACGCCCCGACTACAAGCAGCCCCTCTGCGATCTACTCGACATCCACCCGCACATCCGGGATTGCATGGCTGACCTCGCCGAGGCCCTGGAGATCGAAGGCCGCAGCGAGGTGGAGGGGCGCCTGGAGGGGCTCGACAAGTTGTTCCGGCAGCACGAGCGCGCCGAGGAGCATCTGCTCCACTCCCTCGATCTGGGTCCGAGCCACTGACGCCAGCGCCGGGGACGCGCACTGGACTGGAATCCCCGAGCTGTGCGAGCGACCTCAGTGCGGATCGTTGCCCGGCGGAGGCACGATGCTGCGCCCCGGGCCGCCGCCGCCCGCGGTCGCCGAAGGCGACCCGCCGCTCGCTTTGTCGGGAACTGGACCCACCAGACCCACCAGGTAGGCGCGGTCGAGGGCGAGCAGCGACTCGATCCGACGCACCAACTCCAGAAAGAAGCGCATGGGGTTCTCGGACTCCAGGCGTTTGCGCAGCAAGGGGATCCAGCGTCCCGGGTGCCGAGTGATGAAGTCACGCTGGGCGCGCCGATAGGCGTCCGGATCCTGACCGCTCTCGATGGTCTCCGCCTCGCGGTAGCAGAGGAAGTGGAGGAACTCGAGCTCCGTGGTTACGTGGTCGGGCAGCTCGCGCGGCGACTCCGACAGGGTCAGACCGAAGTGATTGTAGAAGCGCACGGCC
The DNA here is from genome assembly GCA_019310385.1 of Deltaproteobacteria bacterium. Lineage (GTDB taxonomy): Bacteria > Myxococcota_A > UBA9160 > UBA9160 > UBA4427 > JAFDEK01. The sequence goes on along the minus strand of JAFDEK010000006.1, from coordinate 39,500 downwards.
TCTTCCATGTTCTTCATGCGTGCGCCGCCGTACAAGCCGCCATAGAGGGGGCAGGGCGGGCCCGATGCGCCGACGTCGAAGAGACGCGTGAACTCGACGGCGAGGTCGTCGCCTTCGCCGGGATCAGCGAGCGCTTCCCAGTCCGCATCCTCGCATAGGCCCGGGTCGACGGCCTCGAGAATGCCGCGCAGAGCCTTTTCGAGCTCACCCGAGCGGCTTGCGTCACACAACTCTGCGTCGGGATACTCGAAGGCTTGCGCGAGGGCCGCGTAGGCGCGGCTGCGCGCCGCGGCCCGCTGGGCCTCGGGATTCGTAAGGTTTTCGAGAGCCTCGGCGCTCATGGGTGGATCTCCTCGCCATTTTGGGTTCGTATGCCTGGGACTCGCTCCTCGATCTTCCGGAGCAGCTCCTCGATTTGTTCGGGCCGGAAGACCGGCGCAGAGCCGGGCAACGCAGCGGGGACCGGTACCCGGGCGATGACCTCCCCCTGGCTCGGCCGGTCCGGGTCGGGCTCTTTTTCTTCCGGGTAGAGCACTACGCGCGGGATCGGCTCCCAGGAGAAGCCCTCGGCGAGGACCACATCGAGACCCCGCGGAAGCGTCTCCATCGCGGCCGCCAGGGAGACCTCCGTCTGTCCGGCGGGATCGCAGCGGGTGAAGGTGGCGATCTGCTCCCGGGAGACCAGGGCCACGGCCGCGGCGCCCGACTCGTAGAGTCGAAAGGAGTCCTTGCCCGGCCGGTCGGCGAGGAAGCCGTGGGAGGAGTGCTTGACGGCGCCGACCGCGTAGCCGCGCCGCCGCAGCGCATCGATCATGCGCACGAGAAGGGAGGTCTTGCCGACCCCCGAGTAGCCCGTGAAGCCGACTACGACGGTGGCTTCGCCACGGCGGTCTCGTGTCCGCTGGCCGCGTCGCTTCGCATCGGGGCGGCTCATCTTCAGACTACTCCTCGAGGGTTCTGGCCAGTCTCTTCGGGCTCTCGCCGGGCTCTGCACCAAGCCCTCCACGGGGCGGGACGATGGAGAGGATCCGGCGCTGGGGAGGATAACATGACCCGCCTCATATCCGGGGTGGCACCCCGCATCTCTGGCGCCTAAGGTCGCCTCTGCTCCGGCTGTAGGACGCGAGAAAGCCCGAGAGCGGGGAAGGGAATGAGCCCGGTAGGAATTCGCCAAGCGCTCCACCACCTGTATACCGCTGCATTGCTGCTGCTCTTCGCGACCGGGTTGCTCCTCGCCCAGCCGGATCTGCGGGGAAGCCTCGTGGGGGGCTACGGCCGCGAGATCCTCGATATCCACCTCTGGGTGGGTTGGGTCTTCCTGGGCCTGCCCCTGCTCGCACTCCTCCTGGCCGCGCGTCCCCTGCTCCGGGACCTGCTGCGCCGGCTGGGTCCGCCCGACGGAATCACCTGGCGCAAGGTCCACATCGCATTGACCCTGGCGGCGGGACTCGTCCTGGCCGCAACCGGGCTCGTTCTCTGGCTCGACTCCGGCTTCCCCCTGGCCGTCAGCGATGTCGCGGTAGAGGTGCACGAGATCGTCTCCTATCTGGTCATCGCGATCTTGGGGCTCCACCTCGTTGCGGCGCGGCGGAAGATCGCCGTTCGCACGCGCGAGATCGTATTGCGGGAGCGGGAGCCGCACTTTCCCTTCGACCTGGACGACGACCTCGAAGACGACCTGGAAGACGACCACCGCGACCCGCTCGAAGAGCAACGCCGACCGGGCGGCTCCTGAGCCTACTCGCCCCCTCGACCGTTCCCCCGACCCCCTCGACGTGGGTGTCGGCCGCTGCCGTCACCGGGCGATTCTTGCACACCCGTTGATATGGCGAAAACAGCGAGGCGCCTATGATCCGAGTCATACACTGCACCCTCAGGGAAGCGGCGCCTGGCGTACGTAGAGCCGGAGGGGCGGCGTTTGCGGGGCGCCCGAGGCCCTGAAACGGTGGTAGAGGGGATCCGGTCGGTTGTTCCACTGGTAGTCGGGAACGCCCAGCTCGAGCTCCTCGTAGTGCGTGCGCTCGATCCCGCGGGCCTGGAGCTGCTCGGGGGAGACTGGGTGGAAGTGTCTGGGGACGAAGAAGCGGGGCGCCGACACGGCCTCCTCCCATGGCCGCTGCACCCGCAGCGAGGTGTGGAAGATGAGGGGGAGATCTCCGTAGGCGATGGCAACGTGCTCGGCCGGATGCGCCGCGGTCTGCAGATGCGCAACGAGGGCATCCATGGGGCCGGGGGAGGGCCTGCGTAGGGCCTGCAGGTACTCGAGCATGGGGCTCGCGAAGGGCGTGCGGACCAGGCTGCCGATCTCTCCGCGGGCGATGCTGCCCCCGATGTCTCCGGGCTTCAGGTAGGCCCTTTCGATTCCAGCTGTGCTCCACGGCGTCCGACCCAGAGAGGTGGGGCGCAGGGGCAGCAAGGGGGGCAGGGCGAGCAGGTTGCTGCTCAGGACCAGGACGACGAGGAGCCAGGCCAGCCAGGCGCGGCCGTGGGCGACGGTGACGAGACAACGGGCGCCCAGGAAGAAGCAAAAGGGTGCCATGGCGATCAGGTAGCGTGTAAAGGGGTAGTCGGAGAGCAGGCTGAAGCCCAGCAGTTGAATCGCGCAGATCGAGAGGAGCAGCGCGCTGAAGTCGTCCGCGAAGATCCGGCCTCTTGCCAGGGAACGCCAGCGCAGCGCGCCGGCGAGGAGCGCGAGCAGGGCGGGAAAGAAGAAGAGATTGAGGCTGAGCAGGTAGCGCAGGAGATAGAGCGCGAAGGCGTGCAGGTCGCTGTAGCCGGGCTGCACGCCGAACTGCCGGTCCCAGATACGCAGGTACACCGCAACGGGGAGATTCAGCACTGCAATGAGGGCTGCGGCGATGCCGAGATCCCGAGCTACCCGGGCCGACGGCCGCGCCCGCAGCCAGTCGACGCCCAGGGCCACGGCGAGCAGAGCCGCACCGGGTGGGAAGCTGTTGAAGAGCAGGGTGGAGAAAAGAGTCAGGCGCAGGATTGCGCTCGGCCCCTCTCCCTTGCGTAGCCGCAGGTGCGCGTCGGCGACGAGCACACTGAGCAGCGCCGCAAGGGCGTAGTAACGGCACTCGCGCGCGTGGAGGAGCATTGCCACCGATCCCAGCATGAGGGCGAGGGCCACGCGGGTGGCGAGCGGGTCGCTTTGCCAGCGCGTGAAGAAGCGCTGGCAGACCAGAACGAGCAGCACGAAGGAGAGGGCGAAGGGAAAGCGGGCGCCGAAGGAGTCGGCGCCGAAGGCGAGCATCGAGGCGGCCGCCAGGTAGTTGGGAAGCCAGGGCTGCCAGATGTAGATGCCGTCGCGGATGTCGCGTCCGTCCGCGAAGATCGAGACCGTGTTGACGCCGTCGGAGGCCAGGGGAAGGCCGCTTACCAGGACGTTCTTTGCGACCGCGGCGGTCTGGGCCTCGTCCTGCCAGAGCCGGGTCGCACCGAGCCCGGGAAAGACGAGAAGGGCGGCCGCGACCAGGCAGAGGGGGAGGGCGGCGTCGATCGCAGCGAGGCGCATGGAAGGGCAGTCTACCCTACTTTCGGCGTCATTCGGAGCAGTGCAGGGTCCTTCGCCGCAGTGCAGGGTCCTTCGCCGGATCACGACGAACGCCATATCCTTGCTCGATGGAGAATCGCAGAAGATGAGCGGCGCCGGGCCGGGGGCTCTGAGCGGAATACGCGTACTCGAGCTCGCAGACGAGTCGGGGGCCTACTGCGGCAAGCTGCTCGCCGATCTCGGCGCGGAAGTGATCAAGATCGAGCGGCCCGGCGGCGACGCGTCGCGTCGCTTCGCGCCCCGTCGTAAGGGCGCGGAGGCCGAGAGTCTTTTCTTCTTCTACATGAACACCGGCAAGCGCGGCGTCACTCTCGATCTCGAGCGCAGCTCGCACCGGGATCGCTTGCTCGCCCTGGCGAAAGGCGCGGACATCGTCGTGGAAACCCTGGAGCCTGGCGCCCTCGACGCGTTGGACCTGGGTTACGACGCACTGCGCGAGCTGAACCCCGGCCTCGTCCTCACGTCGATCACCGGCTTCGGTCAGACGGGGCCGCGCAGGGGCTTCCGGTCATCGGACCTGGTCGCGTCCGCTCTGGGGGGCGCCCTCTATGTCACCGGAGAGCCCGAGGATCCCCCGGTCACCCTGGCGGGCTCCCAGGCCCACATCGCAGCCTCGACCTGCGCGGCGGCGAGCAGTCTGATCGCGTTGCACCACCGTCGGCGCACCGGCGCTGGGCAGCACGTCGATGTCTCCGCCGAGGAGGTGATGATCGCGGTCAGCCATGTTTGCGGGGTGGGGAAGTGGCTCGACGACGGTCACGTTCCGCGGCGTCACGGTACGGCTCTCGTGGCGTCGGTGCCCTCCGGTGCCTATCGCTGCCGCGACGGCCTCGTCTACCTCATGGTGAATCGCCCCTTGCACTGGAAGGCCCTGGCCCTCTGGATCCACGAGGAGACGGGAATCGAGGAGGTGCTCGATGTGCGCTTCGAGGGTCCCTCTTCGCGGCGCATTGCCGAGCGCGCCTTGCTGGATCGCTTCATCGTCCGGCTCACCGAAGCCCACAGCGTCGAGGAGATCTACCACGAAGGGCAGCGCCGCCACATCGCCTTCACCCCGGTTCAAGGGGTCGCGGACGTGGTCGGTGATCCCCATCTCGCGGCGCGAGACTTCTTCGTCGAAGTGGCAGACCCTGACGGTACGAAGGTGCGTCTTCCGGGCGCACCCTATCGGCTTTCGCGGACGCCCTGGCGAATCGCTGGGCCGTCGCCCGGGATCGGGGAGCACGACGCGGAGATCTTCGGGACCGGGGAAGAGCTGCTCGGGTCATCGGCGCCGCGGCTCGAGACACCGCCGCCCTCGGCTTCGACTCGAGCCGACGCGCGCGCTTCAGACGATCGGCGGGCTCTGGCCGGCCTGCGCGTGGTGGAGTTCACCATGGGCATGGCGGGGCCCTGGATCGGCCGCTTCATGGCCTGGTGCGGCGCCGAGGTGGTCAAGGTCGAGTCGAGGCAGCACCCCACGGTCGTGCGTCTCTATATTTCACCCGATGCGCCCGAGCTCGGAATCCAGTCGCAGCTCTCGCCCTGGTTTACCGACTGGGACGCGGGCAAGCGATTCGTCGCCCTCGACCTCCAGCGCCCGGAGGCGGTGGAGCTCGCCAAGCGACTGGTGGCTCGCGCCGACGTGGTCGTCGAGAACTACCGCAGCGGTGTCATGGAGAAGCTCGGGCTCGGCTACGAGGCCCTGCGCCGGGTGAATCCAGACATCATCTACTTCGGCAGCAGCGGCTACGGAGACACTGGGCCCACTCACGACTACGTGACCTGGGGCCCCAACATCGAGGCCCTGTCCGGCATGAGCACTCTATCGGGCTTTCCCGAGCGTCCGTGCACGGTGACCCAGTACGCCTATCCCGACGGCTTGAGCGCCCTCCACGGCCTCACGGTCATCATGGCCGCCCTCGACCACCGCAAGCGCAGCGGCGAGGGGCAGCAGCTGAGCCTCTCCCAGCTCGAGACCTGTATCTGCGCCGTGGGTGACGTCATGCTCGAGCGTTTGGTGAACGGCCGCGACCCCGAACGGCTGGGCAACGCTTCGCGCAATGCGGCGCCCCATGGTTGCTACCGCTGCACGGGCGAGGACCGATGGTGCGCGATCGCGGTTCGGAGCGAGGCGGAATGGCAGCGCTTCTGCGCGTTGCTCGGCGAGCCGGATCGCGCCCGAGATGCGCGCTTCGACAGCCTCCCGGCGCGGGTCGCCCACGCGGCAGAGCTGGACGCCTGGGTCGGGAGCTGGACGGCAGAGCGCAGTGCCGAAGAGGTGATGGCGCGGCTCCAGGAGGCGGGCATCGCCGCGGGCGTCGTCCAGACCGTCGAAGACCAGATCCAGGCCGATCCGCAGCTTGCCGAGCGCCACTTCTTCGAGAGCATCGACCATCTCGCGAAGGGCAGCGTGCTCGCAACCGGGATCCCTCTCGGCTTGACGGGAACGCCGGGCCGCAGTGAGCGCGCCGGCGGGGCCATCGGTGAGGACAACGACCACGTCTTCGGCAAGCTGCTGGGAATGAGCGAGGCGGAGATCGAAGGCCATATCGAGGCCGGAGCCATCGAGCGCCGTGAGGACTGAAGAAGCGAGGCTCTTGGCGGCGCGCACGCTGGCTCGGGCAGTCGGCCCCGGTCCCCATTTTCGAGAGGGATGCGTGACATGAACGATCTCTCGAAGATCCTGATCGGCACGGCGCTGGGCCTCACCGCGGGCTGCCTGGCCCTGGCGCCGCTGTCGGGCTTCGAGGTGGGCGAGCGCGAGCGTGTGCGTTGCCTGAAGGAGTGCAAGCCCGCGATCAGTCTCGTGATGGTCGGCTCGAGCGTGGTGCGGGAGCACTTCATCCCGGCACTCTTCGATGCCGAGATGCGAAAGCGAGGCCATCGCGTTCGCTCCCTCAACCTGGGCATAGAGGGCATGAACGACTACGAGAAGGAGATCGTGCTGGATGGGATCCTCGCGATGGATCTACCGAAGCTGCGCTGGATCCTGCTCGACGTCACGACCGGTCCCAACCCGAACTTCTACCAGCACGACAACCACAGTGATCGAACCATCCGCTGGCACAGCATCCGGCAGCTCCGGAGGCTTCACGCCTTCTACGCCGCGGCCGGCCAGGGCCTCGGCAACACCCTGTCGAATCTGGCGAAACACCTCGAATACGTCGCCCTTCACTACGCGAACGTGGGTCGAGGCGTGTACGCGATTCGTGAGGCCCATCGCGAGATCGAAGGGCCGCCCCGGCTCCCCCATCGGGGCTACGCCCGCATCGACCTGCTCCCGGTTCAGCCGTCGGGCGCGATCAAGCACCGCGGCCGGGGGCGCGCAGCCTGGGAGAAGAGACTCGCCAGGGCCCGAAAGAAGCTGATCGAAGAGCCGGTCGAGCCGACGCCCGCACCCTACCTGGAAGAGTGGAGCGAACGCGCTCGCGCCCTGGGCAAGGAAGCGATCTTCGTGCGCACACCGGCGCTCTCCATCGATCGCGTGCCCCTCGAGGGGGTGCGCGACCGGGACCCCTTGCCCTTCTTCGACTTCGCCGATCCGGAGCGTTACCCGGAGCTCTACGAACTCATCAGCCGCTACGACCCACGTCATCTCAGCCACCTCGGCGCGGAGCGATTCACCAGGCGCCTCGCCGAGGCCTTCGCGGAACACCTCGATCGGGAGCCGCGCTGAGTCGATGCTGTTTACCGAGTGGGTCTTCTATCCCTTCTTCGCCCTCTGCTTCGTCGTCTATTGGGCCTTCCCTTCGAATCGCGTGCGGAAGGTCTGGCTCCTCGCCTGCAGCTACTTCTTCTATGGCTATTGGGACTGGCGTTTCCTCCTCCTGATCTTCGCCTCCACGCTCATCGACTACTCGGTCGCGCTGGCCCTCCAGGCCAGCGAAGACCCTCGGCGGCGTCGCCTCTGGGTGACCCTCAGCCTGCTCGCGAACCTGGGCGTGCTGGGCTTCTTCAAGTACTTCAACTTCTTCGTCAGCTCGGGTGCGGGGATGCTGCAGCTACTCGGGGTCGAGGTGGCTCCGCGTACCCTCGAGATCATTCTTCCCGTCGGCATCAGCTTCTTCACCTTCCAGACCATGAGCTACACCATCGACGTCTATCGACGCGCCATGGTGCCGACCCGCGACTTCCTGGACTTCTCGCTCTACGTCGGCTTCTTCCCGCAGCTCGTGGCCGGACCCATCGTGCGGGCGCGGATCTTCCTGCCGCAGCTGGCGGCCCGGCGCTCCTTCGCCGAGGTGGACCTGCGTCACAGCCTGCTGCTCTTCCTTTCGGGCTACTTCAAGAAGGCTTGCGTGGCGGACAACATTGCGGCCGGTATCGATCCGATCTTCGCGAATCCGGCCGCCCACGGAGCCGCAGACGCCGCCATCGCGGCGGTGGCCTACAGCATCCAGATCTACTGCGATTTCGCGGGCTACACCGACATGGCCATCGCGGTCGCCGGATTGCTCGGGTATCGGCTGCAGAAGAACTTCGACTTTCCGAATCTCAGCACGTCGATCGCCGAGTTCTGGGCGCGCTGGCACATGAGCCTCTCCACCTGGCTGAGAGACTACGTCTATGTTTCGCTCGGCGGAGGGCGGGGATCTCGGGCCATGGTCTACCGCAATCTCATGCTGACCATGTTGATCGGTGGTCTCTGGCACGGCGCGAACTGGACCTTCGTGCTCTGGGGCGGACTGCACGGTCTGGCGCTGGTTGCGCATCGCGCAGCCGGGCCGTGGCTGACCTGGGTGCGGGGGTGGTGGGGCGCCCTGCTGGGTTGGGCGGCCACCTTCTCCTGGGTGGTGCTCTGCCTGGTGGTCTTCCGCTGCGAGGACCTGACGACGGCCGGCCTCTTCTTGGGACGACTGCTGGCCGCTGCGGCGCCGGGTGACGCCCCCTTGCCCCATACCTGGTGGTTGCTGGTTGCAGCGCTCGGTGCCCTGCACCTGGCCACGCGGCACTGGGGCGCGCGCGGCCTGGCCCTGTGCGAGCGGATGAGTCCCTGGGCCTTCGGCGTGCTCCTGGGGCTGGGCGCAAGTGTTGCGCTCTTCTTCACTCCCCTCGCGACGACGCCCTTCATCTATTTCCAATTCTGAGTCCCCCAGGTGCGAGTCGTGCCCCTGCCGTACACTGGAAGGGCATGGCGCCGCGAAGTTCGCCGCTTCCTCGCATAACGTCATGCATCCGGACTCACCGGATTCCGCGCGGAGTGAGGTGGCTCGAGTGACGATCCGGGGACGCATCGAAGACGCATTCGCAAGCTGGGGCCGCCTGGTGATCCGGTGGCGCTGGGTCGCCATCGTCGCGGTCGCCCTCTCGACGGCGGTCCTGGGCAGCTTTGTGCCCGACCTGCGGGTCGACAACTCCGAGGAAGCCTTCCTCATGCCCGACGACCCGGAGCGGCTCCTCTACGACCGCTTCCGGGAGCTCTTCGACCGCGAGGACCGGGTCGTCATCGCCGTGCGTGCACCGGAGATCTTCTCCTTCGTCTTTCTCGAGAGGCTGCGGGATCTCCACCGGGACCTCGAAGAGAGCGTTCCCCATCTCGACGAGGTCACGAGCCTCGTCAACGCGCGCAATACCCGCGGCGAGGGCGACCAGCTGATCGTCGAAGACCTGATGGAGGAGTGGCCGCGTAGCGAGGGCGATCTCGAGCGCCTGCGGGAGCGCGTGCTGGCAAACCCCCTCTACCGGAACATTCTCATCTCCGAGAGCGGGCGGATGACTACGGTTAGCGTCAAGCCCGACACCTACTCGTCCCTCTCTTCGTCCCTCTCCTCTTCCGTCTCCGCCCGGGACGATGCGCTCGAGGGCTTCGGCGACGCGGAGGCCGGGGAGGGGGAGGAGGCGCGTTACCTCACCGAGCCGGAGACCTTCGAGATGGTCGGAGCCTTGCGGGCGGTGGTCGAGCGCCACAACGCCGCGGACTTCGAGCTCTACCCCGCCGGCGGGCCGGTCCTCGAATACTCCCTGACCCGGACCATGCAGCGCGATTCCACCCTCTTCATGGCCCTCGCGCTGGCGATCATCTTTCTCTTCCTCGGGCTGCTCTTCCGCCGCCCGTCGGGCGTGCTCCTGCCCCTGCTGGTCGTGGTCGCGTCGGCGGTCTCCACCGTGGGGATCATGGTCCTGCTCGACGTGCCCTTCTCGATGACCTTCAACATCCTCCCCGCCTTCCTCTTCGTGGTGGGCATCTGCGATTCGATCCACATCCTCGTGATCGTCTACCAGCGGCTGGCGGCCGGCGTCTCGAAGGAGCAAGCGGTGGTCGACGCCCTGCGCCACTCGGGCCTCGCGGTCCTGATGACGAGCGTCACCACGGCTTGCGGTCTGCTGAGCTTCAGTCTTGCCGAGGTTCAACCCATCGCACAGCTGGGCATCATCGCGCCCATCGGCGTCATGTTCGCCATGGTCTACACCCTGGTCCTGATGCCGGCGCTGATGGCCGTCCTCCCCATTCGATCCCGGATTCGGCCCGGGGGCCTGAGGCGCAAGGCGGCTGTGGACGGCTTCCTCGCGGCTGTGGGGGACCTGGCTACGCGCTACCCCTGGCAGGTCCTCGGGATCACCGCCTTGATCCTGCTGCTGGGGCTGGGCGGCCTGGTGCAGCTTCGCTTCTCCCACAACGGCTTGAAGTGGTTTCCCGATGCCGATCCCATGCGGGTCGCCGCCGAGCTCCTCGATGACGAATTCAAGGGAGCCTCGAGGGTGGAGGTGCTGATCCATACGAGCCGTGAGAACGGCCTCCACGAGCCCGACACCCTGGCGCGCCTCGAAGAAGCCATGCGGCGCAGCGAGACCCTCGAGGTGGACGGGCGCCCCGTGGCAAAGGCCGTATCCATCGTCGATGTCGTGAAGGAGACCCACCAGGCCCTCAACGAGAACCGCTCCGAGTACTACGTGCTGCCGCGGGAGCGCGAGCTCATCGCCCAGGAGCTCCTGCTCTTCGAGAACAGCGGCTCCGACGACCTCACGGAGGTCACCGACACGGGATTCCAGACGGCGCGCATGACCGTTCGCACGCCCTGGGTGGACGCCATGCTCTATCCCGACTTCCTCGTGGACCTGAGGGAGGTCGTGCAGGAGACCCTGGGCGAGGGAGTCGAGATCGAGATGACGAGCGGCGCCGTTCTCTTCACCCGGGTCTTCCGGGGGGTCATCGTCAGCATGGCCCGCTCCTACGTGTTCGCCTTCGCGGTCATCGTTCCCATCCTGGTGCTGCTCGTCGGCGATCTGCGCCGCGGGCTCACGGCGGTGATCCCGAACCTCGTTCCCATCTACCTGGTGCTGAGCCTGATGGGCTGGATGGGGATCCCCATCGACGTGTCGACCCTGCTCATCGGGGGCATCGTCCTCGGCCTCGCGGTGGACGACACCATCCACTTCATGCACAAGTTCAATCGCTACTACGAGGAGAGCGGCGACGCCCGCAGCGCGGTCCACGAGACCCTGGTCACCACGGGCTCGGCGCTGCTCTTCACCTCCCTGGTGCTGGCGACCGGGTTCTCGGTCTTCCTTGCCGCCTATCTGAACAACGTGCGCTGGTTCGGCCTGCTCGCGAGCTTCGCGACGATTGTCGCCTTCCTGGCCGACGTCCTGCTCGCGCCCGCGCTCATGGTGCTGGTCTGCCGTGGGGCGGAGTCCCGACGCCCATCTCGGGGAGAGCCGGCGGATGCGCGCGTCCCGTCTCCGGCGAGCCCGCGCTGAAGGCAGTGGCCGGCCGCCTCAGGCGCGCGGGGCGGCCTGGCGCGGCAGATCCGTGAGGACTCCCGGGAGGCGCTCGAGGATGGATCCGCCTACATTCTTCCGAGGGGGTTGTTCTGGTGAGATTAGGCACTCTGCTTGCGCTGCTCTCGTGCGCGTTCCTGGCCGCTTGTGCGTACAAGCCGGTTCTGAACTCGGAGCCCGTCTCCGTCGGACGCGGGACCCTCGAGCAGTACTGGATCCTGATGGCGATCAAGCCGATGGACTATCCCGCCCACGCCGAGCGCAAGGGGATCGAGGGTCGAGTGGACGTTTCGTGTCTGATCGATTCCAACGGCCACGTCATCGAGGCCGAGGTGGTGGAGTCCGTGCCCGCCGGCGTCTTCGAGAGATCCGCCCTCGCGTCGGCCCGATCCATGCGCTTCATGGCGGCGCCCACCAATCGCCAGAGGAGGCCGGCCCGGGCGGTTCGTGGCTTCGAATACGTCATGCCCGACGTCGCGGACGAGGAAGGCTACTGAGACCATGCACGCCTGGGAAATCGACTGCATCGTCTGGATCCAGCAACAGGGCGGGCCGGCTCTCGACCGCTTCTTCGAGGTCTACACGAACTTCGGGGGCTCCTACTACCTCTACCTCATCCCGCTGCTTCTGTGGTGCGTCGACTACCGCCTGGGGCTGCGCGTGCTTACGGTCTTTGTCGCGACGGTCTTCTTCAACACGACCCTGAAGGAGTGGCTCGGCCAGCCGCGGCCCTTCCAGGTGGATTCCCGGGTGAGCTCCGAAGGGGAGTTGGGCTACGGGCTGCCGAGCGGCCACGCACAGCTCGTCGTGGTGTTCTGGGGTGTGATCGCCGATTGGGTCGATCGGCGCTGGTTCTGGACCCTGGCCGTGGTGATCATGCTCTCCATGGGCTTCTCGAGAATCTACCTGGGCGTTCACTTCATGAGCGACGTCCTGCCGGGTTGGCTCCTCGGCGCCCTCACCCTGGCCCTCTTCCTCCGCTTCGTCCCGGACGCCGATCGCCTGCTGGGCGGCCGTCCGCCGGCGACGGTGGCGGGCTGGGCCCTGGCTGCCGCCGCCTTCTGCTTCCTCTTCGATCTCGCCCTGGTCCGCGATCACAACCGCCTCGTCGCCGGGGCGGCGGGGTTCACGGCCGGCGCCGGTCTGGGAGCCGCATTGGCCCTGGGTTCCCTCGAGTTCAGCGGTCACGGGGCCCTGTGGCAACGCGCGCTCCGCTACGTCGTCGGCATGCTGCCGACGCTGCTGCTTCTCGGTCTGATGAGCGAACTGGGGGCGCCCGAGGGCGTGGTAGGCAACCTCGTGGTGATGGCGGACCTCGCCGTCATCGGAGTGTGGCTGACCTTCGCCGCCCCCTGGCTCTTCGAGCGGCTGCGCCTGTCTCCTACCGCACGAGCAGGACGTGGCAGCCAGCCATGAGGGCAACCTGATGGCTCGTGGTGCCGAGGCTGCGGGTGGGATCGTCGGGATCGACCTTGTGGGATCCGACGACGACGAGGTCGCAGCCCAGGGATTCGGCGCGACGCACGATGGCGGGCCCCCGCTTGCCGATGAGCACCTCGCGTTCGACCTCCAGGCCGCGTTCCGCGAGCTTGGCCGCCCAGCTGTCCAGGCTCGCCTCCGCCCGCTCGCGCAGGCCCTCGTAGAAGCTCTCGGTCTCGTCTCCGTCGAGATCTTCGATCTCTTCGATTACGTGAAGCAGCGTGAGGGAGGCCGAGTGTTGCTGCGCAAGCTCCGCAGCGGCCTCGGCGATCTCGCTCGCGCGCTCGTTCAGACTGACGGGAACCAGGATCTTGCGGAACATGTCGACTCTCCTCTTGACTCTTCTCTCGACTCTTCTCTCAGCTCTTCTCTCGGCCCTCTGGGCGGCCCCCCAAGACGGGTCCTCGCTAGCCGAGGCTAAACAACTCGTTGACGACAGACAAGCGTCTTCCTACGACTGCCAGCGGCGAGCGAGGCCGGGGCGGCATTCCGAGCACAGGAGCCCAGCATGGTGAGTGATCTCTTCGGCACCCCCGAGCACGAATCCTTTCGCCAGACCGTACGCAAGTTCGTCGACCAGGAGCTGGCGCCTCGGGCCCGCGAGTTCGACGAGATGGGGCGCATCGACAAAGCGCTCTTCCGCCGCATGGGCGAGCTCGGGTTCCTCGGCTTGCGCTACGACGAGAAGTGGGGCGGGGCGGACCTCGACTGGTCCTTTTCGGCCGTGCTCTTCGAGGAGATCGTGCGCTGTGACAACGCCGGCGTGAGCATGGGGATCTCGGTCCACACCGACATGGCGACCCCATCCCTCCACCAGTTCGGCAGCGATGCGCTGCGTGCTGAATTCCTGGTCCCCGCCATCCGGGGAGAGACGGTCTCCGCCATCGCGGTCACCGAGCCCGATGCCGGCTCGGACGTGGCGGGAATCAAGACCCGGGCCCAGCGCGAAGGCGACGACTGGGTGATCAACGGCAGCAAGACCTACATCACCAACGCCGCCACCGCAGACTGGCTCTGCCTGCTGGCGGTGACCGACCCGGCGGCGGGTCATGGCGGCTTTTCCCAGATCATCGTCCCCACCGACTCACCCGGCTTGCGCTACGACCTGCTCGACAAAATCGGAAACTGGGGCTCGGACACCGGCCTCTTCTTCTTCGAGAAGGTCCGGGTTCCCGTGGCCAACACCATCGGAGAAGTCGGTCGGGGCTTCCAGCAGCAGATGATGCAGTTCCAGGACGAGCGCCTGGTCGCCTGTGTCTCTTCGGTGGCCGGGGCCCAGCTGCTGTGGGAGCGAACCGTCGAGTACGCGAAGGAGCGCGTGCTCTTCGGCAAGCCGCTGAGCAAGATGCAGGTCACCCAGTTCAAGTTCGTCGAGATGATGACGGACATTACCGCCGCCCGGGAGCTCACCTATGCCTGCGTGCGTAAGCGGGTCGCCGGCGAGGACGCCACCAGGGAGATCTCCATGGCGAAGCTCGTGTGTGGGCGGATGGCACGCAAGGTCGCAGACGAGTGCATCCAGCTCCACGGCGGCTATGGCTACATGAAGGAGAGCGCGGCCGGCCGCGCCTTCGTCGACACGCGCCTGATCAGCATCGGCGGCGGCGCCGACGAGACCATGATCCACTATCTCGCCAAGATGCTCGGGCTCTGAGCGGGGCTCAGTCCTCGTCTTCCTCGGGCAGGCGCACGGGGCTGAACTGCTCGGGGTAGCGACCCTTCTTGTCGGCGTAGAAGTCGCGAATGATCTTCATGTCCGCCCGGAGGTCGCCGCTCGGCACGATCTCGGGGCCGAAGCCGCCGACCTTGCGCTCGTAGTCCAGGAAGCTGAGGACGATGGGAACCTCGGCCTTGCGCGCGATGTGGTAGAAGCCCGACTTCCAATGGTCCGCGTAGCTCCGGGTTCCCTCGGCGGGTACGGTGAGGGCGAGGTCTTCGCTCTCGCGCAGGGTGTCGGCCATCTGGTCGACCACGTTGCCGCGGCGGTGGCGCTGGATCGGGATTCCGCCGAGCAGGCGCATGACGGGACCCATTGGCCAGCGGAAGAGGCTGTGCTTGGCCATGAAGGAGGGCTTGATCCCATAGAACCAGGAGAAGGCCAGAAGGAAGGCGAGATCCCAGTTGGAGGTGTGGGGCGCGGCGATCAGCACGAAACGTCGTGCCCTCGGGCGCGCGCCTTCGGACTTCCAGCCGGTCAGGGAGAGGAAGAGTCGGGCCAGAAGCTGGATCACGCGGCGAACCTCAGCGGTCGCAGGCACGTGCGTCCGCCCGATGGGAGGAACAGATAGTCTAGCCGGCCGCGGGAGCGGCGCCCAGCCGCTCCTCGGTCTCTCGCAGCCGATAGCGCAGCCAGTCGATCTCGTAGCTGTTGCGCAGGCCCGCCTCCGCATCGTCGAGCAGGATCTGCAGGGCGGCGCGCCTCGCCTCGAGGGCGGCCCTGTCGTC
Organism: Deltaproteobacteria bacterium; assembly: GCA_019310385.1. Classification (GTDB taxonomy): domain Bacteria; phylum Myxococcota_A; class UBA9160; order UBA9160; family UBA4427; genus JAFDEK01. The sequence continues at coordinate 24,319 of JAFDEK010000006.1, read as the reverse complement.
GGTCTCCGACCCCAGTGCGATGTCCAGCAGGTGGAGCGCTTGAACGGGCTCCTGCGCGGCGATGTGCCGGCGCGCCCGCTCCACCAGGGCGTCCACGCCCGCCAGCTCGACGAGCTCGGGGTAGATCGTCGAGGCGGGCACCGCGTAGAGCTCGGTGGTGCTGTCGAAGTGGAACCAGGTGGCGTAGTACTCCCAGATGCTCTTCACCGCCCAGGACACGCGGCCGTGGGTCTGGCGGAGCTCCAGCTCCGGGGGCAGGGTGATCTCGGCCATCAGCTCGTGGACGGTCTTGCCCGCGTTCATGCCGGCGATGATTGCGTCGTGGACGTACTGCACGGCGTCGCGCATGCGGACGAGATCGGCACGGATCTTCTCGCGCCCGGTGATGGGATCGTTGTGGCTGGGCACGATCATCTCGGGCTCGAGCGCGATGACCCGATTCAGCGAGTGGATGTACTCGATGGGCTTGCGGATCTTCTCGCCGCGCATGGTGAAGACGTTGGGGAACTGCGGGAAGTTCGGACCAAAGAAGTCGCCGCTGAACAGGATCTTCTGTTCCGGCAGCCACAGGACCAGGTTGTCGGCGCCCTCGGCGCCCGGGGTGCCGATCACCTCGAAGCGGGTGCCGCCGAGCTCGAAGCGATAGGGCTCGCCGTTGCCGACCAGGATCGTCGGCTCGATGCCGCCGTACCGCAGGAAGCCGATGTTCGGCGGCTTCTCGGGTATGAAGGGGAAGAGGGTTCGGTTGCGGTAGTGGAGGTAGGGCTCGAGCTCCTTGAGGTAACGCTGCTCCTCGGGAAACTCCTGATGGGCCACGATCTCCACGCCGTCCTCCAGCCAGAACCGGGTGCCTCCGCTGTGATCAGCGTGGGAGTGGCTCAAGATCACGTGGGTGACGGGGCCGTCGGGGACGGTCTCCTGGAGGAGCCGACGTTGCTTCGCCGCCTGCAGGGCGAAGCCCGTGTCGAAGACCACCTTCCCCTCATCGGTCGCGACCATGTGGGTGTTGGCGACGCCGCGAGCCTGGTAGACGCCTTCGGCGAGGGGGCGCACTTCGACGGGGATGTTGATGAGGTCCGCCGCGCGCTCCATCCCCTCGCCCGATCCGGTGAGGCGGGCTGTGGCGGCCTCGCCAATGACCTCCGCCGCTCGCCGCTCCACCTCCTGCCGGGTGTCATCGCAAGAGAGGAGGGCGAAGGCCGCCCCAGCGACGAGCAGGACCCGCGCTGGGAGTGCCAGTGCCCACGGTAATCGCGACTTGGGTTGCTCAGACATGATCTTCCTCCTTGTGCACCTTGGGGTAGGCCGCTCAGCCAGAGACGGGCGTGATGAAGATCGGCGACGACCACGCACGCTCCTCGACCTCACCCAGACAGTCGTCGTCGAAGGGAGTGCGTTCGTCAGGGAAGCAGGGGCGCACCCGCACACACTGGCCCCGCGCGTCGACCTCACAGCGCAGCCCGTCGCCGTTGACGGCCTGGGTGGGCTCTTGAATGGCGCGCACGTAATATGCGCTGCGGCGCCCGGCATCCAGGAAGTCCGGGTCCTCGAACACGACGCGGCATCCCTCGGCGTCGCTGGGGCAGGGAAGCACGCGCCAGGGATCCTCGATGCGCTCGCCCACACCACCCTCTATGCCGCCCTGCATGCCGCCCTTCGCGCCGTCCATTGCGCCCTCTCCGGGGCGGATGCGCACCACCTCGATGCGGGTGATGCGCCGCCGCCGGTCTGCTGGGTTGTAGCACTCGTCGAGACACAGGCTGTGGATCCGCTCGGGGGAGAGCGCCTCGCGGACGTGGGCCGGGCACCCGGGCCGCTGCTCGAAGGCGCCCGCCGCGGCGACGCGGAAGCGCGGTGCAGTCGCCATGCGCGACACCTCGGCGCCCATGGGTGCCGTGCCGCCGGGCCCGTTGAGCAGGTCGAACCAGAGCAGGATGCGATCGCCCGAGGTCCCGTACACCTCGCGTCGCTCGAGGCTCTCGAAGACTGCCTCCCGGTCGCGACCGGTGGAGTGAAGGGCCGCCAGGCCCCCCGTCACCAGGAAGGAGGCGCCGCGCTCGGTGTACCGGCGCTTCTGCAGGGGAAGCTCGCTGACCACGACGGGCACGGACTCGGGTGCCGGCTCGCTGTTGCCGGCCACCATGCGGCCTGCCGCGCCCAGGGGACCGCGACCCTCGGTGAGCCCGCGCCGTGCGTGTTCCTTGAAGCCGTTGCCGCCGCGGGCCGTGTGGCTGTCGCTGGAGCCGATGAACCCGAAGGCGAAGCCGGTCGCGAGGGCGAACTGGCCCGACATGGCGGGCCGCAGGTTGAAAGCCGGCAGGAAGCAATCGCTGCACTGGCCGCACTGCCCCCAGTCCTCGACGGTCGCGCCCGGCACGGTATTGTGTCCCGCCACCCCCGCCGCCACGTAGTGCTTCTGCGCCGCGGCCACCCGTTGCTCGCACAGCGCACTGCCGGGCTCTTCGCAGCGGCTGCGGATGATCTCGCCCGCGCGCCAGCAGCAGGGCTCGTAGCCCTCGCCGGGCGCGGGGCAGACGAGCTCGCCGCTGCTGTCCAGGTCCGCGGCGCGCCAGGGGCGGTACTCCTCCGAGCTGCCGTGGCCCGAGTAGATCTCGAAGAGGCTCTCTCGGGGATGGCGCTGGTCCAGCTGCACGTCCCAGCTGCTGAGGGCCGGCGTCATCAGCCCCCAGCTCGTGCCGTGGGGAATCACGAGGCTGGGAAAGCCCCACTGATCGAGCTTGGCGAAGAGCTCGGCGGGATCCCGCGCGATCTCGTGGCAGTCCGGCGGAAGATCACGCGTGTCGACCTCGGGCACACAGGCGCGGGTCGCCTCGACCTCTTTCTGGTAGAGGAAGTAGTCGTAGAAGCGCTGTCGCTCGCCGAAGTAGCGCAGGGGCAGAAGAACGCGGCCCACCATGGGCATCAGCGGCACGCGGAACTCTGGCCGCGGGGCGGCGATGGGGCGCCGCGGCACCCTATCGGCCGCGAAGTCGCGCAGGACCACGTTCTTGTGGCCGAAGTGCCGCTCCGGCGTGGTCCCGACCTGGGTCCACTCCCAGCCGAGGAAGGAGACCATGTCGGGATTCGCCGGATCCCCGGCCAGGGCGTTGCACTGGCCAATGGACTCGATGCTCTCCTGCCAGTGCTGCGGCGAGACGCCCTCGGCGTGATCGTTGATGCTCCAGAAATCGAGGGCCGAGCAGAAGCGCGCGTAGTCGCAGGCGTCCGCGGGAGGATGGGCGCCCTCGCCGCCCATCATGGGCAGGCTGATCAGAAAGGCGTCGGGCGAGAAGGTGGTGTGGACGTGGAGATCGCCGAAGAGAATCTGCTTCGCGTCGGCCCCGGCGACTTCGATCTGTCGTGCGCTTCGCTCGGTGACTACGCGGGCGGGGACACGGATAGGTGTCGGATCGCCGGGGCCCTGATGCTCGCCGCTGCAGCTAGCGATGTGTAGCGATACGAGAACGGTGCTGGCCACGATCAGGGGCCCCACGTGAGTCCTGGCCGCCATCGCGACAGTGTAGACGACAATCCCGGCGGCCGGGATGCGATCTGCCGGTCCCCGACGCTGCGGGCTACGCCGCCCCGGGCTCGGTCGCGTAGCGATGGACCTTCATCCCGATGCTGTTGGGGCGCTCCGGGGCGGGGGGGGGCTTTTCGCTGCGGCCCGGCGCCGCGATTTCGAGCGCCAGGGTGAGCAGGCCGATCGAAGTGAAGAGGCGCATGGACTTCTCCGTGTCTTTCTCCGTGCCCTCCCCCGGGTCGATCTCGTCGAGTGCGTCCGGATCGCCGATGGCGGTACAATCGTATCCTCTCGTTGCTGCGAAATCGAGAACGGGAATCGAGAAGAGGGGAGGGCCACCATGGGAAGACTCGAGGGCAAGGTTGCGGTCGTGACCGGGGCGGCCCGGGGAACCGGGGAAGCGACGGCCCGGCTCTTCGTCGCGGAGGGCGCACGCGTGGTCATCGCGGACGTCAGCGACGAGGCGGCGGAAAAGGTGGCGAGCACCCTCGGTGAGCGGGCCCTTGCGCTGCACCTCGACGTCGGCTCCGAGGCCGATTGGTCCCACGCGGTCGAGGAAACCCTGCACCACTTCGGCGGGCTCGATATCCTGGTGAACAACGCCGGCCTTCTTCACATGTGCGCTATCGAGGAGACTACGCTCGCCGACTACGAGCGCATCGTACGGGTGAATCAGATCGGCACCTTCCTGGGCATCCGCTCGGTCGTGGAGCCCATGCGCAGCGGGGAGGGTGGCTCCATCGTCAACATCTCTTCGGTGGACGGCTGCTGGGCGAAGAACGGTCTGATCGCCTACTCGGCGAGCAAGTGGGCGATCCGGGGCATGACGCGGGTCGCCGCCATCGAGCTCGGACGCTTCGGCATCCGCGTCAACGCGGTCTGCCCCGAGCAGGGAAGCGCCGAAATGATCGCGCCCTTCGTTCCGGAGGGCATCGACGCCACACTCGCCCAGAGCTTCATGCACCCGCTGCTTCCCAATCAGCAGAGCCGCTCCAACGACGAGCGGGTGGGCGACATCGCGGAGATGATTGCCTTCCTTGCCTCGGACGCCGCCGCTTCCTGCACAGGCGCCGACTATGCGGTCGACAGCGGGAACACCGCAGGGCGCCAGATCCAGGGAATGCCGGGATCCTGAACCCAACGGAAGGGGTGGGGACGGTCCTTAACGGAAGGTCGGTGCCGACCTTCCGTTAAGGACCGTCCCCCTGCTTGCGTTATGCGGGGGTGAGGAGGTGGTGGGTGGAGAGGAGGCGGTGCTGGATGGGGATGCCGTGGGGGCAGGCGCCGGTGCAGGGGGCGCTGCAGCCGAGGCAGCGATCGGCCTGGCGTTCGAGCATGGAGTAGAGGCGCATGGCCTCCTTCTCGTCCTGGTAGTCCTCGAAGTACATGCGGTGGCGCAGGATGTCGTCGATGGGGAGCTGCTCGGGGCAGCTGGGCAGGCACGCGCCGCAGTGCTGGTAGCAGTGGCGTCCGGCGTTGAGCCCGTCGTACTTCTGCAGCAGGGCGATGTCGCTCTCGTCGACACGCTTTCCCGATGCATAGAGGTACTCGTCGAGGTTCGACCACTCGCGGAAGGAGATCACCAGGCACGCGACGTTGGGGTTTCCCAGCACCCACTTGAAGGCGGCCTGGGTATAGGAGTCGGCCTCGGCGCGCTGCTCCAGCAGGCCCTGGTGCCGGGCGCCCTTGAGGGTCTTCATGGCCACGACGGCGACGTCCTGCTTGGCCGCCCGGTCGATGAGGGCGACCTGGTTCGGCCACGCTCCGTGGTGGTAGGCGAGCATCATCACGTCGAAGCGATCGCTCTCCATGGCCTGGCTCGCGATGGCCTCGAGACCGGGCGTGTGGGTGGAGACGCCCAGAAAGCGCGCCTTGCCCTGCTCCCTCAAGCGGTCGAAGGCCTCGTGGACATTGGGGTCCATCAGGCGCGCGAGGCTGTCGCAGGAGTGGATGTGGACGAGGTCCACGTAGTCGGTCTGCAGCCGCTTCAGGCTCTCCTCCACGACCTCCATGTAGGTCGCGACCGAGCTGCCGGTGGGGATGTGGCCCTTGGGCGTGCAGAACTTGGTGGCGAGGAAGATCTTGTCCCGTTGGCCCTTCATGGCCTCGCCCAGGGCGAGCTCGGATCCGGCGTTGGAGTAGTCCGGGGCGGTGTCGATGTAGTTGACACCGCGCTCGATGGCGCCGCGGGCCAGGCGCACGGCGTCCTCCCGCGTCGTCGGCAGCTTGGAGGAGCCCAGTGAAATGTCGGAGACCATGAAGTCCGTGCGCCCCAGGCGCCGATAGCGCTCGACTCTCGCGCCCCCCCACTCGGCGCGGGGCGCGTCAGCCTTGTTGGGCACCTCGGGCTGGATCGAGGGGCCCGTCACGGTGGCCCAGCCGGTGTTGCGGCTGAACGCGGCGGCTCCGGCGCCCACGATGCCCGCGGCGCTCGCCGAGGCACTCACGAGGAAGCGGCGCCGTCCGCTGGGCGTCGCCGACGGGCCCTGGCCTTCTTCGCCGATGGATTCTCCGCCGGTCCTTCGGGGCGCGCCTGTCCAGCGGACCGTCATTGCGATGGCGGTCAGCAAGGCGAGAGCCGGCGGCAGGAGGGGCAGCTTCGATACGTAGGTGAAGTCGACGCCCTCGATTGCGATGCCCAGGAGCCTTCCCCAGAACACATAGGCGAGCACGAAGGTGAGCAGCCAGGCGGCGGCCACCATCCAGCCCGCCGGGGCTCCTGTATTCGCAGCGGGAGCTCTGGTCTGATCCGCGCTGCTGGGGTCCGCCGTCATGCTCGCTCCTTCCCGATTCGTCTCACTCGCTCTCTCTCTCGCTCACTCTCGTAGGGCGCTCGCACTCCCGAGGATCACTCGCGCGCCGTCCTCCTTCTCGACCCAGACGTCGCAGTGGACCCGGCTCCGATCGCCCTCCGGCTGCTCCTCCCGGATCTTTCCGCGCACGGCGACGGTCTCGTCCACCCAGAGCACGTTGGTGAGCTTGACGGACATGCGCCCGCCCTCCAGCCAGCCCATGCCGAAGGTGTCGAGCATGAGCTGGGAGACGAAGCAGGTCGACATCATCCCCTGCACCACGATGTTGGGAAAGCCGAGCTTCTGCGCCTGCTCCTTGTCCGTGTGGTAGTTCTTGATGGGTCCGGAGAACATCCAGCAGCGGCGCGCGTCGGCGGTCTTCTTCAGCGGAGCGAGCTCGGGGCCGGTGGCGGTGGGGAAGGGCGGGCGAGGCGTCTTCTTCTTCGCCTGGCCTTCCTCGACGACGAATCCCTTCTCCCCCTGCCCCTTCTCCCCCTGCTCCTGCTCGGCGGGTAGAAAGGACTGGTGGGTGCGGCCGCGCACCAGCAGGCGTCCGCTCTCGGCGTCGCACAGATCCGTCTCGTTCACCACGTAGTCGCGACCGCGCTTGGCGTAGCGGTCCACGATGGTGGAGCGGGAGCGGATGCTGGAGCCGACCGCAATGGGGGCGAAGAGCTCCCAATCCTGCTGGGCGTGGAGATTGCCGAAGAGGTTCTGCAGGTACCACTCGCCCAGGCACTTGTAGCACTCGGAGTGGTGGACCAGCGGCGGCGCAAAGTCGCGGTACAGGGGACTGTGGTCGTCGAGGGCGTCGGCGTAGAAGGCCACGAGCTCGGGGGTGATGGCGTAGAGGTTCGAGCCGCAGTGGCGGCCGACGCGAGCGGGCTCTCCCAGCAGGTTCATGGTCCGGAGTGTAGCGCGGCTGCCGGGCGCGAAGGCGCCGGCGCCGTGGCCCGGGCCGCGCTGCTCGGCTTCGGGGCGATGGGCTTTCGTCGCTGCTGAGCGAGTGCGACAATGGCTCGCCATGGAGCGCACTCCCGAGCCCGAGCTCATGGAGGAGGACGAGCAAGCCCGCGCCTACGCGGAGGCCGACTTCGAGGACCCCCACAGTCGCTTCATGGAGCTTCTGCTCGAGCATTCCGGGGGGCTGCCCGATGCGGGCCTGGCCCTCGACCTCGGCTGTGGCCCGGCGGACATCACCTTGCGTTTCGCCCGCGCCTTCCCGGGCTGGCGCGTCCACGGCCTGGACGGATCGCCCGCCATGCTGCGCTACGGCGCCGAGGCCGTGGCGCGGGCCGGCCTCGGCGAGCAGGTTCGCCTGGTGGAGGCCCGGCTGCCCGAGCAGGCGCCGCCGGCCGAAGGCTACGATTTCGTATTCTCCAACAGCCTGCTCCACCACCTGCCGGACCCATCGATTCTGTGGAGCGCGCTGGGGCGCTGGGCGCGTCCCGGGGCGGGGGTCTTCGTGATGGACTTGCTGCGCCCGACCCGCCGCGAGGCGGCCGAGGCCCTGGTCGAGCTGTACGCCGCCGGCGAGCCCGAGCTGCTTCGCCACGACTTCTTCCACTCGCTGCTGGCCGCCTACCGCCTCGACGAAGTGGACGCGCAGCTCCGACAAGTGGGTCTCGAAGCCCTCGAGCTGCGCCGGGTCTCGGACCGCCACTGGATCGCGTACGGACACTGCTAAGCTCTCTACCCCGCCCTCGATTCGACCCGTCGGCCCGTCTCCCCGGCGCGAAGGGGTGGCAGCCCAACAACCCCCAGGAGTGTCTCCCATGATCTCGAGCTTCGACGATTACATGATCCACCAGGTCTCCATCCCGGTGAACCAGCCGGAGACCAGTGACCGCAACTTCTACGACCGCCACTGGCTCAACGGCTACGACCGGGAGGGCGATTTCATCTTCGAATCCGGCTTCGCGATCTACCCCAACCGCCGCGTCATGGACGGCCACTTCAGTATTTCGGTCGACGGCGTGCAGCACTCCTTCCACGGTTCACGGCGGGCGCCCCACGACCGGGCCGAGAGCCAGGTCGGGCCTTTCCATCTCGAGATCGTGACCCCCTTGCGGGAGCTGCGCCTGCGCCTCGAGCCCAACGAGACCGGCATCGAGTGCGATCTGCTCTTCCGGGCCACCACGGCGCCGGTCCAGGAGCCCAAGAACGTCATGCACGACGAGCTGCGGCTCATCATGGACACGACCCGCCTCACCCAGCTCGGCACCTGGGAGGGCCACATCACGGTGAAGGGCAAGCGCCGGGAGGTGAATGCGGCGACGACCCTGGGCACCCGTGACAGGTCCTGGGGCGTGCGGCCGGTGGGCGAGCCCGAGGCCGGCGCGCCCGGTCTGCTCACCACCGAGCCCGGGGTCTACTGGGTGTGGTGCCCCATCGTGTGGGACAACGGGATCTGCACCCAGTTCGGCACCTTCGAGGACCACGACGGCAAGGCCACCCAGGTGGGCGGGGCGGTGGTCCCCATGTACGAGTCCATGGACGACATTCCCAAGGGCGAAGACCCGGGACACCGGGAGGTGGTCGCCGCCACCCACAAGATCCATTGGAAGAAGGGGACGCGCCTGGCCGAGAGCGCCGAAATCGAGATCGTCACGCAGGACGGCGAGAAGCTCGCCATGACGATGGAGCCCGTGATCCGCTTCCACATGCTCGGCATCGGCTACCAGCACCCCGAGTGGGGCCACGGCCATTGGAAGGGCGAGGAGGCGATCGGCGGCGAGTCGTGGAAGCTCGACGAGCTCGACCTGCTCGATTACAAGCACATCCACAATCACCAGATCGTGCGGGCCCGCATGGGCGAGCGCAGCGGAGTCGGCACCCTCGAGACCGTCTGCTTCGGCCGCCACGACCCCTCCGGCTTCAAGAGCATCCTCGACGGCGCGACCTGAGACGCGAGCGCTCACGCGGGACTCGCACGTCCGGGTGCACGGGTCTGGACCGCGACGCCCGCCGCCATGCCCGATTGAGCCCCTCCTGCCCTGGAGCCTGATTCCATGACCGACCGAGCCTACGACCCCGAGCTTGCCCCGCTCATCCCGAGCCTTCCGGAACTGATGGACTGGGACGACGTGCCCGCCATGCGCAAGCAGATGAACGAGATGATCGAGGCCTTCGCCGGTGGCCAGGCCGATCCGGAGGGCGTCCGCTACGAGGATCACATGATCGCCGGTCCGGAGGGCGCCCCGGAGCTGCGCGTGCGTGTGTATACGCCCGAGGGAGAGGGCGAAGTGTGGCCCGCGCTGCTGTATATCCACGGCGGCGGCTTCTGTCTGGGAAACATCGAGACCGAGCACTTCGGCGCCGCCGCGGCCGCACTCGCCGCCGAGGCGGTCGTCGTGTCCGTGGACTACCGCCTCGCCCCCGAAGACCCCTTTCCGGCCGGTCTCGAGGACTGCTACGCGAGCCTCTGCTGGATGACCGGGAGGGCCGCGGAGCTGGGTATCGACCCCGAGCACGTCGCCGTCATGGGCGGTAGCGCGGGTGGGGGGCTCGCGGCCGGCGTGGCGCTGCTCGCTCGTGATCGGGGTGGCCCGAAGCTCTGCTATCAGGTTCTCAACATCCCGGAGCTCGACGATCGCCTCGAAACGCCGTCCATGAAGCAGTTCACCGACACCCCCTTGTGGAACCGGCCCAACGCGATCATGAGCTGGCGCCACTACCTCGGTGACGCCCTGGGAGGCGACGTCTCCCACTACGCGGCGCCCTCTCGCGCCGAGGACCTGAGCGGCCTGCCTCCGGCCTACGTCTCGACCATGGAGTACGATCCCCTGCGCGACGAGGGGATCCGCTACGCGCTCCGGATGCTCGAGCACGGGGTGTCAGTGGAGCTCCACCAATTCCCCGGGACCTTCCACGGCTCGTCCTTGATCGCCAGCGCAGAGGTCTCCCGGCGCTCGGGCAGCGAGATGCTGGCCGCGCTTCGTCGCGGGTTGCGCGGCTGACGATGGATTCGGGTCCGCGATAGGGCTCGTGAAGAGCGGCGGCTGGCAGCGGCCTCCGCGCCGATCGGGAGTACACTCTCCAGATTCGGGGAGCGTGACCACAAGGAGGCAAGCCATGGACCGACGTGATTTCTTGAAGGGGGCCGCGGCGACGGGCCCGAGTGCCTTACTCTTCTCCGCATCGATCGCCGCTGCGGCAGGGCAGGCCGAGGGCGCCGAGGACGGATCCCAGTCGGGCGAAGCCCTGAAGGAGCTGCGCGACACGCTGGCCGAGCTCGAGAAGGGCTTCCACGGCCCGGCCTGGCGTCTGAGCGGGCCTGGCGAGATCGCTGAAGGGCGGCGCTACCTCGCGCACAGCCTCCAGCATGCGCTGGAGGCGTGGCTGGAGCCCGACGCCGACTATCCGGTCTTCGTTCGCTTCGAGACGCCGGAAAAGAAGCTCCTGGGCGACAACCCCGACGCGGTCTACTTCACCACTCCGGTGAGCGCCGAGCACGAGTACCGGATTCGCGGAAACCTGGCCGATGCCACCTACACGTCGTTCACCGTCGAGCGGAAGAGTGCGGCCGGAGGCGGCTCGGGCCGCATCGGGGCAACGCTCAACGACACCGAGTTCGAGGCGAAGCGCGACGGCAGCTACGAGATCGTCGTGAGCGCGCAGAAGCGGTCCGGGAACTGGCTCCGCCTCGATCCGGACGCGGTGAGCATGACCACACGGCACTACTACGAGCGGGAAAAGTCGATTGCGGGCGATCGGCTGCACCACATCCCGATCATGATCGAGAACAGCGACGTGATGCCGCCCCGGCCCGCGCCCACGGATGCCTCCATCGCGGCCGGCGTGCGCCGTGTCACGGCATTCCTGAAGGGCACCGTGGTGCCGCCCGGTGTCGGAGTCAAGATGCCGCGTTGGGTTTCGACCGTTCCCAACGAGCTGCCGGCGCCGCTCCGCGACGACTCGAATCAGGAGGTCGGCTTCGCGGCCAAGGACAACGTCTACTCCATGGCGCCCTTCCTTCTCGGGCCCGGTCAGGCGCTGGTCATTCGCGGACGTTATCCGAAGTGCCGCTTCGCGAGCGTCGTGCTGTGGAACCGCTTCATGCAGACCTTCGACTACACGACGCGGCAGGTCTCCCTGAACCGCAGGCAGACGAAGCTCGAGCCGGATGGAAGCTTCAAGATCGTAGTCGCCGGCTCCGATCCCGGCGTGCCCAACTGGATCGACACCGAGGGGCACGCCATGGGGCAGATCTTCTGGCGCTTTCAGCTGCCGGAAGAGGACATCGAGCCTCTGACGACCCAACTGGTACCGCTCGCGAAGGCCCGGGAGGCCTGACACTGGCTGATCGAAGAGCCAGCACAGGGGGAACGCGATGATGCGCAGCGATACAAGACTCACATTCGGCCTGATCGCGTGGACCGCGGTCCTTCTCAGCGCCGGCCCGCCTGCCCGAGCGGTGGAGCCCCCCTATCCCGTGACGGAGAAGCGAGAGCGCTGCGCGGACTACGATCACCTTCGGCGCCCCTTCTTCGGCGACACCCACGTCCACACCACCTATTCCTTCGACGCCAACGCCCAGGACACGCGCAATACGCCGAGGGACGCCTATCGCTTCGCGAAGGGGGAGAAGGTGGGCCTGCAGCCCTACGACCGGGACGGCAAGGCGCTGCGCTCCGCGAAGCTCAGGAGGCCTCTGGACTTCGCCGCAGTGACGGACCACGCGGAGCTGCTGGGCGAGATTCGCATCTGCAGGAACCCGGAGCTGGCAGGCGGAGACTCGGACCTGTGCTGGGGCTATCGGCTGCAGCCGTCTTCGTTCTTCACGATTCTGGCGATTCGGAACCTCATGGTCCGCAAGCGTTTCCAGGTCTGCGGCGAGCAGGGCGAGCTCTGCCTCGAGCAGGCCGGCGTAGTCTGGCAGGACATCCAGGCCGCCGCCGAGGAGGCCTACGACCGCAGCGCCGCCTGCTCCTTCACGAGCTTCGTGGGCTACGAGTGGACGGCGTCGGTGGGCAACGGCATCAACCTGCACCGCAACGTGCTCTTCCGGAACGACAAGGTTCCCGCACTGCCCGCCAGCTGGGTGGAGACGCCCTCCGCCTTCGATTTGTGGGAGCAGCTGCAGCGGGACTGCGTCGATGCCGGCTCGGGCTGCGATGCCCTCACCATCCCCCACAACTCGAACCTCTCGGGACCGGGGCTGATGTTCGAGACGGCCCGGCTGGTGACGCCCGGGGATGCAGCCAAGCCGGTGGACGCCGAGGAGGCGAGGCTGCGCCAACGCTGGGAGCCCCTGGTCGAGATCATGCAGCACAAGGGCGACTCGGAGTGTCTGCTGGGCGGTGACACCAGCGACGAGGAGTGCGACTTCGAGAAGCTCCCCTACAACAGCTTCGCCGGAGTCGCCCGCGCAGCCGAGTCCGGTCTCCTCGATCCGAGCCTCGCGGCCGACCGCAGGGGCATGGTGCGGGAGGGGCTCAAGAAGGGACTCGTCCTGGAGCAGCAGCTCGGCTCCAACCCGCTCAAGTACGGGATCATCGCCAGCACCGACACGCACCTCGGCACACCCGGACTGGTGGAGGAGACCGACGCGAAGGGGCACGGCGGTGCGGGCTCCCGGAAGGTGGCGGGGCTACCTGACGACATCGAGTTCGGTCCGGGCGGTCTCGCTGTGTTGTGGGCCGAGGAGAACTCGCGCGACGCTCTCTTTGCCGCCATGCAGCGTCGCGAAGCCTATGGGACGAGCGGTACGCGGCCGGTGCTTCGCTTCTTTGGCGGCTGGGACTATTCCGAGAGCCTGTGCGGAAGCGTGGACTTCGTGAAGCGCGGCTATGCGGGCGGCGTGCCCATGGGCTCGGACTTGACGAGTCGGCCCGACGGCGGTGGCGCGCCCCGCTTCGCGGTGTGGGCGCTGCAGGATCCGGGCGGCGGCGGCAAGATCGGGTCCTTGCTGGAGCGGGTGCAGATCGTGAAGGGCTGGCTCGACGACGACGGCGTCCACGAGAAGGTCTACGAGGTCGCCGGCGGAAAGAAGGGGGCCAGCGTCGACCCCGCCACTTGCCAGCCGAGGGGGCCGGGGGACACACAGCTCTGCTCGGTATGGCGGGATCCGGACTTCGACGCGGGCGAGCGCGCCTTCTACTACGCGCGGGTTCTCGAGAACCCCACCTGCCGCTGGAGCCAGAAGCTCTGCGTGGACGCCGGCGTGCGCTGCAAGGATCCTTCGACCATCGGGCCGGGCTACGAGGCCTGCTGCAGCGAGAGCCACGTGCCGATCCAGCAGGAGCGCGCCTGGAGCTCACCAATCTGGTACACGCCCCGATAAGCGGGCTGCGGCGCCCTCCGGCCCGCTCAGGTGGGCAGGCGCCTGGCCTCGCCCGTGATCGTGACAAGCAGCGGGGCGAGCAGCTCCGCTGACGACCGCCCGACGACGATCCGGTACTCGCCCGGGTCGACGTACCAGCCGGCCGTGTTGCGGCGGGCGTGACCCTCCTCCGCGGGCACCGGCAGCCCTGCCAGAAGCTCGGCCTGGGCGGGGTCGCCCACGTCGTAGTAGGCGAAGGCCCGGGCCTCGAGATCGATGGAAACGCGAGTGGTGGCGCCGGCTTCGAGCTGAACCTTGACGAAACCCTTCAGCTCGCGGAGAGGTCGCGGGAGGCGCGGTCGCAGGGGCTCGACGTAGACCTGGACGACCTCGCTGCCCGATCGCGCGCCGGTGTTGCTGAGGTCGAGCTCCAGCGTGAGGGATTCCCCGGCCGCGAGGGTCGAGGCGGCCTTGGGCTCGCCCATCGCGAAGCTCGTGTAGGAGAGCCCGTGTCCGAAGGGGACGGCGGGCGCGATGTCCATGGCGTCGTTCCAGCGATGGCCGACGAAGACGCCCTCACCGTAACGCACCACGCCGTTCTCGCCCGGGTAGTTCAGGTAGGCCCCGAATTGCTCGTAGCGCGCGGGCACCGTGGTGGGCATCCGGCCCCCCGGATCCACATCGCCCAGGAGCAGGTCCACCAGGGCGTCGCCGAGCTCCTGCCCGGCGAAGCCGATTTGCAGGACGGCGGCCGGTGCAGCGAGCCAGTCGAGGGCGTGGGGTGCGCCGGCGTTCACCACCACCACCGTGCGCGAGTTCGCTGCCGCGACCCTGCGGATGAGCTCCGGCTGATCTCCAGGCAGCTCGAAGAGGTCCCGGTCGCGTCCCTCGGTCTCCCAGTCATCGTTGGTGCCCACGACCACGATGGCCACGTCGCACTCCGCCGCGAGGGCCTCGGCCTCGCCGAGTAGGTCCTCTTCCACGCGACATACGATCCCGAGGCTCGCACCGGTGAGGATGACTGCGTCGCGGTTCGAGAACTCGAGCAGGAGCTCGACCGGGGCGCCGGCGCGGAGCTCGATCTCCTGGACGATCTCGATGGAGCCCATGCCGAAGAAGGAGTCACCGCGCTCGTACTCCCCTTCGCTGGCATCGAGTGCAACCTGACCGTCGATCCACACCCGGGCGCGTCCACACTGGATGAGACGGATCTCGTGAGTGCCGCTCACCCTCGGCAGTAGCTTGCCCCGAGCCCTGAACGAGAATGCCTCGGCGGGCACGCCGGCCTCGGGCTCGCCCAGGGCCATGAAGGAGAGCTCGGATGCCGAGGTCTCCACGAGCACCTCTCCCGCGAAGTCGTGGCCCGCGAAGTACTCCACCGTCGCGTCGCCGTCGAGCAAAGGCCGGGAGAGAGGAGGCGTCGAGCGATCGATGTCGCAGCCCCGCGCGTAGCGGACCTCGACGCCCGCGCCGAGGCGTTCCGATAGCGCGTCGAGGGGCGAGGTGCTCCGATAGGCCGCGACCTTCGCCGATCCTCCGCCCATGATCCTCGCCCGGTAGGCGTTGGGGCCGATCAACCCAACCGAGGCGATGGCTGTGGGATCGAGGGGGAGCGTTCCATCGTTGCGCAGCAGCACCGCCCCGGCGGCTGCCGCCTCGCGGATCAAGGCGCGATCCTCGGGCCGATCCAGCGCCTTCTCTGCGAAGTCCGCCACGCCGTCCAGGACACCGCTGCGCTCGAATACCCGCAGCAGGTCTCCGGCGATGCGGTCGAGGGCGGCCTCCTTCACCTCACCCGCCTCGAGGGCCGCCTTCAGCTTCTCGCCATACCAGTTGCCGGCGCCGGGCATTTCGAGGCTGAGACCCGCGTTCGCCGAGGCGGCCGTCGAGCGGGTGGCGAACCAGTCGGAGACGACGAAGCCGTCGAAGCCCCACTCCTCGCGCAGCACTTGGGTGAGGAGCCAATCGTGCTCGGAGCAGAAGCTGCCGTTGAGCCGGTTGTAGGCGCTCATGATTCCCCAGGCGCCGCCCTCCTTCACCGCGTGCTCGAAGGGGAGCAGCGACACTTCGCGGAGGGTGCGCTCGTCGACCTGGGAATCGATGGTGTTGCGCTCGAACTCGGAGTCGTTGGCGGCGAAGTGCTTCGGCGTGGTGGCCACGCCCCTGGACTGCACGCCGCGCACGAAGGCCGCGGCGAGTCGTCCCGAGAGCAGCGGGTCCTCGGAGTAGCACTCGAAGTTGCGGCCGCCTTTGGGCGAGCGGTGCAGGTTGATCGTGGGGGCGAGGAGTACGTTGGCGCCCTTCGCGCGTGCTTCGTCGCCGAGCAGCGCACCGATCCGCTCCAGCAGCTCCGGGTCCCAGGTCGCGCCCAGGGCCGAGCCCGACGGAACACAGGCCGTGGGCGTGCCCGTTCCCATCAGGCCGTCGCCCCGCGCGCCGTTCGGGCCGTCGGTCACCTTCATGGACCCGATCCCCAGGCGCTCGATCGGGCGCGTGTGCCACATGTCGAGGCCCGTCACGAGATCGATCTTCTCGTCTACGGTCATCTGGGAGAGGAGGAGTTCGCTGCGGCGGCTCATGTCTTCGGATCCCCGGCTGGTGTTCGTGTGGCTCTGCCGAGCGGTCACGAAGCTAGCAGACCCCGATTGCACCCACTATTTGGGGTGGATAGACTCGACTCGGTCGGGGTGGATAGACTCGACGTGCTGCCGACTGGCCGCGGACTGGCAATAGGATCAGAGAGGAGAAGGACTCATGAGCTTTCCTGGCATCGAGGGCAAGGTCGCGATCGTGACCGGATCGGGTGGCGGCATCGGCGAGGGCTATGCCCGGGCCCTGGCGCGCGAGAAGGCAAAGGTGGTCGTCGCCGAGATCGACGAGGCGAAGGGCAAGGCCGTGGCGGAGTCGATCCAGCAGGAGGGCGGCGAGGCTCTCTACGTGGCCGTCGACGTGAGCTCTCCCGAATCGACGGGGGACATGGCCGCGACCGTGATCGACGCCTACGGAGGGATCGACTTCCTCGTCAACAACGCCGCGATCTTCGGCGACATGAAGCTCGATTCGATGCTCCGCGTCGACTGGGACTACTACCGGAAGTTCATGGACGTCAACATGGACGGCGCACTGCTCTGCGCCCGCGCGTGCTTCCGCAGCATGCGCAAGCGCGGCGGCGGCGCCATCGTGAACCAGTCCTCCACGGCGGCGTGGATGGGTGTGGGCTACTACGGCCTCGCCAAGGGCGCGACCAACTCTCTCACCCACTGCCTGGCGCGGGAGATGGGCGCCATGGGGATCCGGGTGAACGCCATCGCGCCGGGGCCGACGGACACCGAGGCCCTGGCGAGCCAGGTCCCCGAAGCCTATCGCGATCAGCTGGTGTCCGGGCTTCCCCTGAGCCGCCTCGGAACGCCCGACGACATGGCGAACGCGTGTCTCTTCCTGCTCTCCGATGCGGCGGCCTGGGTGACGGGTCAGATCTTCGCCGTAGACGGCGGGCAGATCACGCGCGGGTAGGAAGGCGCCACCCGGCGGACTAGGAGACGCGCCCCTGCGACGTCCTGGTCGCTTCGAGCAGCTCTTCGAGGGCCGGTCGGACCTGCGCGGCGAGCGCCCACGCGTCCTCTACGATGTCGGGCTCGTAGGTGAAGCCGAAGTCCACCTTGCCCATGTAGGAGACGACGGTCAGGTTGAGGGCCTGGCCGTGCTGGAGGATCGACATGGGGTACATGGACTCGATGCGCGCGCCGGCGGTGTAGAGGGGAACGGGCGTGCCCCGCACGTTCGAGACCACTAGATTTCCCACCAGCGGCACATCGTCCACTGTGCGCTCCATGGCGCGCATCATCAGGTTGATGGAGGCGGGCCACAGGCTCTGGCTCATCACGGTCAGGAAGTCGAGGTTGTCCTCCTCCACGACCTCCTTCCCCCGCTTCGCGTTGAGGTGAATCCGGCGCAGGCGATCGTCGGCATCCTCCACGTCCGTCGCCAGCGAAAGGGAGACGGTGGTGACCTGGTTGTCGAGGGACTGGTCGCCCTCCTTGCGGAGCGAAATGGGGCAGATCGCGACGAGCGGTGCCTCGGGGAGCTCGCCGCGCTCGAGCAGCCAGCGGCGCAGGGCGGCGCCCACGAGCTCGAGCACCACGTCGTTCAGGGTCACGCCGAAGTGCTTCTTGACCTGCTTCATCTCCTCCAGGTCGAGGGAGGCGCAGGCCAGACCTCGGCGATCGCCAACAGCGCCGTTGAAGAAGAGCCTGGGTGCGTCGCCCATGGCGGGTGGCTCGAACTCGTCCTTCGCCCGAAAACGGCTCGTGAAGGCATTGCGCACCGCACCGCCGAGGTGGCCGGTCGTCTTGCGGCTGTGCTCGATGGTGTTGCGGAGGAAGTTGAGGGTCAGCTCGCTGCTCTCCGGCGCTCTCGGATGAGCCTCCCGCACGGCCTCGGGAATCAGTGGCGGAGCGGTGGAGTCGGGAGCCAGGTCGCACAGTACCTCGGAGAGCCCCGCCCCCGCCTGGCCGTCCATGAGGCAATGGTGGCTCTTCATGAACATGGCGGCCTTGCCGCCCTGGACGCCTTCGATGTACCACATCTCCCAGAGCGGGCGGTTGCGCCGAAGAGGGCTGGTGTTGAGCTTCCCTGCCAGCTCGCCCAGCTCCTCGAGACCGCCGGGCGAGGGAACCCCTATGCGAAGCACGTGCTTGCGGATGTCGAATTCGGGACAGTCGACCCAATAGGGGCGGTCGAGGGCGAAGGGGACCTCTTGCAGCTTCCAGGTGAAGCGCGGTACGAGCTTGATCCGCTCTTCGATGACGCTCAGGAGCTTCTCGAAGCAGAACTCCGGCGCTTCGCTGGCGTCCAGGATGCTCAAGCCGGCGACGTGGCCCCAGGCATTCCGGGTCTCCATCGAGAGGTGAACGGAATCTCCGTCGGAGAGCTGATTCGCTGTCTTCTTCGGCATCGAGCTCGATTGTAACTGGCGGGTGGTCAGCGGCAAGATTCGAGGCTTCCTGTGGACCGAGGAGACGACAGGAGGCGCACAGATGCCAGCGGGGGCCTTGCTGCGGCCTGCGGCGGCGGCACCGGCTTCGAGTGCGTGCGCAAGCTCGCCGCCAGCGGCATAATCTGGCTCTTCCAACGAGGAGCTTCGCCATGACGTATCGAGTGATTCAATGGGCCACGGGCGGAGTGGGCAAGGCTGCCATCCAGGGGATCGTGGCGCATCCCGAGCTCGAGCTCGTCGGGGCCTGGGTGCACAGCGAGGAGAAGGCGGGCAGGGACGTGGGTGAGATCGTCGGCGGCGATCCGCTGGGTGTCGCTGCCACGACCGACACCGAAGCGCTGCTGGGGCTCGACGCGGACTGTGTCCACTACGCGCCCGTCATGCCGAACCCTCCCGAGCTCATGCGGATTCTCGAGTCGGGCAAGAATGTGGTGACTCCCCTGAGCTGGTTCTACCGGGGGAGCCGCGACTGGTCGGAGCTGGAGGCGCTGTGCCAGAAGGCCGGCGTCACTCTCCACGGGACGGGGATTCATCCGGGCGGAATCACCGAGCGCTTCCCGCTGATGGTCTCGGCGCTCTCGCGTGCCGTGACCCACGTGCGTGCCGAGGAGTGGTCGGATCTGCGCACCTACGGCGCGCCCCAGGTGGTGAGCGATCTGATGCTCTTCGGAAAGACACCGGAAGAGGCGCGGAAGAGCCCCATGGTGCAGTTCATGGGGGGAGGCTTCTGCCAGTCCATCGACATGGTGGCCGACACCCTGGGCTTCGCTCTCGATGACGAGAAGCGGACCACCCATGAGGTATCGGCTGCCCTCGAGCCCATCGACTCGCCGATCGGGGTCATCGAGCCCGGGCGGGTCGCGGCCCAGCGATACACCTGGGAGGGGCTCGTCCGGGGTGAGCCCGTGATCACCGTGCGCACCAATTGGTTCATGGGCGAGAAGGGCTTCGAGTCGGGGTGGAGCTTCGGTTCGGAAGGCGAGCGCTTCGAGGTCGAGGTGAAGGGCGATCCTTCGTCCCTGGTGACCTTCAAGGGCTGGCATCCCGAGAGCGTCGAAGCTGGCCTCGAACGCAACCCGGGCATCGTCGCCACCGCGATCCACGGGGTCAGCGCCATCCCTGCCGTCTGCCGCGCCGAGCCCGGAATCAAGAGCTACCTCGATCTACCCCTGGTCGCCGGGCGAGCGGCGCGCGAGCTCTCCCGGAGCGGTCGGGCATAGGGAATGCCGTAGCCAGCCGGCCATGGACCGTCTCCTCGTCGTCGTCAGCTGCGCAGAGCGCGTCGCTGCTCGAAGCGGAAGGTTGCGCCGCGGCTGATCTTCGCCAGGGCGAGCTCTTGCGGGGGCGGCCGGGGCTCCGCCGAGGGATCGATCGACACATCCCACGCAAAGCGTGCGCCTGGGCAGTCGCTCACCGGGACGCAGCGCGCGCGGGGATTGACGGCGCACGCGATGGCGTCGAGGGCCGGGTGGGGCGCGGCGCCGAGCCCCGCGAGCCACGAGTAGGAGTCGCCCTCCTCGAGGGCCGGACAGTCGCGCAGGGCGATGCGGGCGCTGCGCGCCCCGGTGAGCTCCACGTGGAAGTCCACGTAGCTGCGCGGCAAGAAGCAGGGGTGGATCTGGAACACCTTGGCGACGGCCTCGATGTCGTCCCCCTCGATCCCCATGGTCTCGCGCAGGCGCTCGGCCGTCAGGGCCGCGATGCCCGTCCACTGGGCGGCGCCGAGCTCACTGGCGGCCTCGTTGTCGAGGCGCTGGGCGGCACAGAGCATGAAGGCGCGGGCCAGGAGGTGGCTCTGGAGCGCAAACTCCTGGCTGACGATGACGAGGGCGCGGTGAGACAGGTCTTCGAGCTGAAAGCCGGGATCGAAAGGCCCCGCGTAGTCGGGCCAGCCGCCGGGCTCGGCGTCCCGGGCCGGGACTTCGATGGAGACCGTCGCAGCCCGAGCTGCGCCCACGAGCTCGAGATTGGGGTGCTGCTCGTAGGGCTCGGCCTCGTCGCCGATGAAGACCGCCCAGCGGCAGTGCGGGTAGCGGCCCGCCGGCTCGCGGGGAGGCCGGTGGATGGGACGCATCTTCATGCACGGGTGGGTCGCGGCCGCCGTGGCATCGAAGGTCGGATCCTCGATGTCGTGGCACATGAGCTTCACCCGCTCCTCGCCGAAGGGCTCGACGTCGAGCAGCGCACCGCAGTGAGGCAGCCAGAATTCGCCGTACTGGGGTGAGTCGAGACGAAACTGGAAGTCCATGAACTGCTGGGGTGCACCGATCTCGAGCTGCAGGTTCTTGAATACCGTCCCGACCTCGTGACCCTCGAAGCCCATGGCGCGCTGCATGCGCAGGGAATAGATGGGGCTCGCGCCCATCCACTCCTCGATGGCGAACTGGACGTAGGCCTCGCCCCCGAAGCGCGCCGCCACGAGAGGGAGCCCGACCCGGTCCTGCAGGTGACCGTTCAGCAGGTACTCGCGGCCCAGGTGGGCCAGGGTCTGGCGGGAGAAATCCGCGAGGCCGACTGCGGGATCGAAGGGGCCGGTGTAGCCATCTCGCAGCTGCATGTTCGCCTTTCTCCGCCGATGGCGTGCCCCGCCGATGGAGCGCGCGCGGCGCGCCCCCGTCGTGTAGCCTCTTCGAGTCTACCGCCTGTGCGTCGCCCGGCCCAATCGCGCTCAGCGGGTGCCAAGCACCCAGGAGATCCCATGTATATCGGACGAATCCTCGAGAAACGCCCCATTCCCATGAAGGACTTCGACACCATGGCGGTCGTGAAGGTGGCCCAGAAGGAGCTCGAGCAGATCCAGGAGCCCCAGCGGCGCAGGATCCTCGAGAACTTCATCGAGCACGCCGAGGCGGAGGCGTCGGGGAAATACGAGGCCCTCATGGCGTCCTGTTCACGCAAGTCCCAGGTCTACGCCACCCACGGATCGGAGTTCACCGCTCCCCAGTCCTACGAGGAGCTCGAGCAGCACTACCACGGCCTGATCGCCATGAATCTCTATCTGATCCACTTCGAGGCGGAGAAGCTCGTCGTCGGAGACGATGCCGTCGTGATCGAGGGACTCGTGCATCAGCTCTACCCCGGCAACCTGCTCGAGCCGGTGTTCGGCGTCAGCATCGAGGACCCGGACGGGGTCTACATGCTGACCAAGCGTACGCTGGTGACCTTCGTCTTCGACGAAGACGGCAAGGGAGCGGGCGAGCACGCGTGGACCGACAGCCCGACCACGGCCGACGACTTCACCCGGATCGCGCCGGACCAGGTGCCCGCTGCCTTCTACGCGAATCCGCTGACCGCGTAGGCCGCCTCAGGCGCCCCGGGGCGGAGCGCCGTTCTGGCCGAGCCAGCGCGAGCCGCCGATGGTGTCCGAGAAGGGCCAGAAGGCCTCCGGGTCGAGCTTGCCCTCCAAGGTGATGTCCCGGCCGAGGAAGGTCGGCGTGTCGAGCTGGGCAGAGACCAGCTCGCGCATGGGCAGCAGATCGTGAATGGGGTCCCAGGGGCTGGGCCGGAGGGTGAGCTTGCCCTCCACGTCCTCGCGCCAGGCCGTGCCGTAGGTGCTCTTGACGCGGACCACGTGGGGCGGGAAGTCGTAGCTCTTCTCGGCCCCACCGACGGCGCGGGAGACCTTGACCCACCACTCGTTCTCTTCGTAGTTGTCGGGCAGCTCCGCCGAGGGACCCGTCACCTGGCCTTCGAACTCGAGGAAGGTGTAGCCCTGGTGGGTGCAGCGCGCGGTGACCCGGTCGCCCAGGCGATAGTAGGTCACGTCGCAGGGGTACTTGGGTTGTCCGTTCATGTCGCGGCTGACGAAGATGGCCGACTCCTGGTCGATCCCGTAGCCCAGGGTGTAGAGCCCGTCGACTCCCTGGTAGCTGGCGTCCACCATGGTGAGGATCCCGTACTCCGGCACGTCGGGGACGGGGTAGTTGTAGACGTTCAGGTAGACGTTGGTGCCGTCGTTGGCCTCGATGCCGGGCGGCAGCAGGGCGGCGATCTTGTCCGCGTCGGTGCGGTAGCGGATCTTGAGAAGGGGCCAGCCGACGACGTCGCCGGGATTGGTCTGGGGCGCGGACATGGGATCTTCCTCCTGGGCGGATCCTGCGCAGGGCGCGCCTGCGGGAGCCGCATGTCGATGGGAGGAATAGTCTAGCGCGAGGCGCACCGATCCTGCATCGACCCCCGGCGCGCCCTCCAGCGGCCTCTCAGCCGCTGGCCTGGAGCGCGTCGGCGGCGCCGACCCGCTCCACCTCCACCGGCGCGCCTCGCGGCGCGTGGCTCGGGGAGCCGTAGAACATCCGGTAGTGGATGTGGCCGTAGCCGCCGGCCAGGTGGATGGCCTTCCAGGGCGCCTCGACGGGCTCCTGCTGGCCCTTCCAGTCCTTGAACTGGTAGGGCTCCCAAGCGTGGTAGATGATCACCTCGCCGGGCTGGGTGCCCTTGCTGAGCTTCACCAGGGACTCGAACTCGCCGGCCTGGTTGTAGACCCGGATGCGGTCGAAGTCTCCGATGCCCCGGCGCTCGCAGTCGTCGGGGTTCATGAAGCAGACCGGCTCGCCCCGCTCGAGGCGCAGCATGAGCTCGTGGTCGCGCCAGATGGCGTGGATGCTCCAGCGGTTGTGGCCGCCGTTGATGCGCAGGGGGAACTTGCTGCGCGCGCTGGGCGGGTCCTTGTGGATCGGAAGCTGCTCGCCGGCCTCCACGTACCACTCGTGGTCGATGAAGAACTGCTGGCGCCCGGTCAGGGTCGGCCATGCGATCTTCTTGTCCACGAACCATTGGTGGGGCCAGGTGGTGTCCTCGGGGTCGAAGTCGCTGTAGGTGGCGTAGATGGGTGTGGGGCGGGCATCTGCGACCATGGGGACGGCGCCCATCGCCAGGGCATCCTTGCCGCTGATGTTGCCCACGCTGGGGCTCGAGCTCATGATGGCATCAATGAGCTTGATCGGGTCTTCGGGGTCCAAGGGGTCGTACTCGCCGTCGCCGGTGTACTTCACGTAGGCCTGGGTGAGGTCCAGGGGGCGGTCATTGAAGCCTCGCACCGTGGTGACCTTGCGCTCCGTGGCGCGCTCGGCGATGTGCTTGCACAGTCGCCCAAAGATCTCCCACTCGCTCTTGGATTCGCCCAGGGGCCGCACCGCTTCGTCCGACAGGACGATGTGGGGCGTGTAGGTCTGGGCGTACTTGATGCCGTGCTTCTCGTAATAGCCCGCGGCGGGAAGCACGTAATCGGCCTTGCGCGTCGAAGTGCTCATGCGGAAGTTCACCGAGACGATGGTGTCGAGCTTGGGCCAGAGGTGCTTCTCGGCGTGCTGGGGTGCCGGCCAGCGGCGCAGGGGGTTGGAGCCGCTGAAGATGAAGACCCGCGGCGGCCGGTCCGGGGGCGGGTGGATCTTCGTCCAGTCCCGCTCGATGGCGAGGCGCATGTACTCGTCCATGCTGCGCGGCAGCACTCGATGGCGAGGCGCATGTACTCGTCCATGCTGCGCGGCAGCACCGGGTCGGCCAGGTGCGGGCTGTTCCACATCTCCTTGTACCCGCCGTGGACGTAGAGCCAGGGCATGAGGGGCGTGTTGGGCCGGCTCTCGCTGTACTGGGTGAAGAAGTCCTCGTAATCCCGAGGCGTGAGGCCGCGTACCGCCTTGGGGATGATGCGCAGGTAGTCCATCACAGTGAGGTCCATGCCGGCGCCCAGCTTGTCGAGGCCGTCGAGGCCCCACCAGCCCGCGATGCGCATGCCGCCGCCCGGC
>JAFDEK010000051.1 GCA_019310385.1 Deltaproteobacteria bacterium | reverse complement strand
CGCAGTACTCGACCTCGGTCCGACCCCCGTTGCCGTGAAAGGCCAGCCTGGTGTCGCTGGTGACGCCGTGGCAGCCGTTGCAGGTAGCCGTCTGTACGATGTCGCGGGTGAGCTCCGGGGTCGCGCCGCAGCCGTTGGCGAAGCTCTTGTCAGCCTCGAAGTCGCACCAGCCGTTGCCGGCCGGGATGTCGCCCGCGGAGATTTCCACCACGGCGCGGAGCGGATCACCGGCCGCAATGATGGGCGTCGCGCTCGTGGTGTAGCGGTAGCTCGCCCCGCCGAGGGCCTCGAAGCCGTCTTCGTTGGTGTCGAAAGACTCGGACACGATCCGCTGCCATTCGGTCGGGTCACCCGAGCTTGCCGGCGGGTCCGACAGGGAGCCGTCGACGAGCTTCGCCAGAACGACGCGTCCGTCCGATTCGAAGATGTTGATCGCGTCTCGGCCTTCCTCGTCCTCGACCGTGAAGTCCACAATGAGCTGGGCCCCGGTCACGTTCACCAGAGTGAGGGTCACGACCAGCTGACGATAGCCGGACGAGGTCTCGGGACCTTTCGGGTGGAGGTCGACGAAGTGCGGATCCCGGTGGTCGTTCACGTTGCCGACGGGAACAGCCGTGCCCAGCGCGTGACACCCGACGCAGCCTTCCACCGAAGTGCCCTGATCTACTACCTGGGCTGCGACCGGGCCCGCGATCGCGGTGACGGCGACGAGCAGGATGAGCCCGAATCGGATCCCCATCGAGGTCGTCTCCGCCCGCAGCGATCTCCCATCCATCCGGTCTCTCCGGGGCGTGCGCGGAAACATCTCCTGCCAGCTCCTCTCTCGACCAACCCGACCAGCCCGACCAGCTCGGCCAAGCCCAGCAGGACGCGGCACGCGAATCGCAGTCGGCACCTGCAGGCCGGATCTTCGCTGCCCACGAAGCGTCCCGCTACGGGAGATTCTGGTCGCAACTTCGGACAAATGCAAGATGCCCTCTGCGGAATCGAATTCGTAGCCCGAGGGACCGCGCCCCGGCCCCGAGGATGAATGCGACGGCGATGTAGAAGAGTTCCATGGCGGCAGCATAGCCGCCGTGGGCAGGCCCTGGTTCAGGGCTTGCACACCCCGCCCAGCCAACGGACGGGCTCGCAGTCGTAGACCAGGCGGCCGCGGTCGCCGAGCATGAAATCGAGGAGGTATTGCTGGGGCCGGGTCGGCGCCATGCTCTCCACCGGCTGGGCCTGCAGCGTCGCCTGGGGACGCGGGTAGTCGGCCCAGTCCAGCGGCGGATGCCACCCGGGCGGCGCGCTGATGCGGGCCCGGGTGCCGTTGATGGGATAGAGGGCCCGCCAGTGGAGGATCTCCTCCGCCATGGCCTGCACCCGCTCGGGATGCGCCTGGGCGAGGTTGGTGTACTCGCCGGGATCCTCGCTGATCTTGAAGAGCTCGTGGGTGACGGTGGTCGACACGGGATCCTGCTCCACCCACTGCACCAGCTTCCACTCGTCGTCGAAGGCCGTGAAGTTGAAGGAGCCGTAGCGGGGAATCTCGCAGCCGAAGAACACATAGCCATCGCGCTCGACGCGCTGGCCCCGCTTGATGGCCGGCCACATGTCCACGCCGTCGAGCTTGCGCTCGCCCCGGGTCTCGATACCGGCGGCGCTCGCCAGGGTCGGAAAGACGTCCATCACGGTCATCACCTGGTCGAGCTTCGCGCCCGACTGGATCATGCCGGGCCAGCGAATCAGCGAAACGACGCGAATGCCGCCCTCGTAGGTCTCCGCCTTGCCGCCTCGCAGGGGGGAGTTGTCGCCCCCGCCCCGGCCATAGACCCGGGTCGCGCCGTTGTCCGAGAAGAAGAGGACGATGGTCTCGTCGACGATCTTCTCGCGATCGAGGGCAGTCAGAATCCGGCCGATGGCCTGGTCCATGGCCTCCACGGTCGCGGCATAGAGGGGACGCCGGCTCTTGCGCCCGGTCATTCTCGCCGCGCGGGACAGCTTGTCCGAGGGGCTGCGCGCCGGCGGCCTCTCGTCCTTCAGCCCGGCGTACTTCTCGACCAGCTCCTCGGGAGCGGCGAGGGGCTCGTGGGGCGCGAGGAAGGGCACATAGAGAAAGAAGGGCCTCTCCTTGTCGCGAGACGCGATCCAGTTGGCAGCTTCCTTGGCCAGCAGGTAGGTCTCGTAGCCCTCCTCTTCGACGGACTTCCCGTTGCGCTGGAAGTCCCTGCCGCCCACGTTCGCGAAGGGCGGGTAGTAGCCCACCTCGGTGTGCAGGTGGCCGTAGAAGTGGTCGAAGCCCCGGGCATTGGGGGTCAGGCCCTGCTGGGAGTGCCCCAGGTGCCACTTGCCGACGATGGCCGTCTGGTAACCCGCCGCCTGGAAGCTCTCGGGCATGAAGTGCTCGCTGGTGTGCACGCCACCACTGTCCCAGGGCAGGATCACGCCATAGGAGACACCCAAACGGATGGGGTCGCGGCCCGTCATCAGGGCGGCGCGAGTGGGCGAGCAGATGGGCGCGACATAGAAGCGGGGGAGCTCCATGCCCCCAGCCGCCAGGGCGTCGATGGAGGGCGTGTCGATCGCGGAGCCTCGGAAGCCCGGATCCGCGTAGCCGAGGTCGTCGGCGACGATGATCACCACGTTGGGCTTCGGGGCGGCGAGCCCGGGCGACGCAGCGCCAATGAAGACGAGGAGCAGAGCGAGCCAGGCGCCCGACATACCGATGGATGATCGCTTCATGCCCGGTCTCCTGTACCTGGAAGGTAGATGGGTGGACGGTAGATGGGTGGACGGTAAATGGCCGGTCGGTAGGTGGCCGACGCATCACACAGGGTAGTCCTCTGCCAGTCCGCAGACGAGTAGAGCGATCTGATGGTCGAAGAGGGCGTCGTCGCGGGGAAAACACCGTATATTCATATGTTCACGTCTGCCCTGGGAGGCCCGCGATGGCCTGGGATTTCGAGACCGAGCCCGAGTTTCAGGAGAAGCTCGATTGGATGCGCCGCTTCATCGACGAGACGCTGATCCCCCTCGAGCCCATGGTCGAGGAGCGCAGCGCCGAGGATTGGGCGCCCCTCAAGCGCTGGCTGCAGCAGCAGGTGAAGGAGCAGGGACTCTGGGCCTGCCACCTCGACCCCGAGCTGGGCGGGCCGGGCTACGGCCAGATGAAGCTCGCGCTGATGCACGAGCTGATCGGGCGCTCTCCCTACTCGATGGAGATCTTCGGCAACCAGGCGCCGGACTCGGGAAACATGGAGCTGCTGGCCAGCGGCGCCAATGAGGAGCAGAAGCAACGCTGGCTGTGGCCCAACCTCGAGGGCAGCAAGCGCAGCGCCTTCGCGCTCACCGAGCCCTTTGCGGCCGGCGCGGACCCCACGCGCTTGAACACCACAGCCACCCGCGACGGCGACGACTGGGTGATCGACGGGCACAAGTGGTTCTGCACCAACGGCTCCTTCGCGGATTTCATCATCGTCATGGCCGAGACCAACCCGGAAGGGCGGCCCTACCAGCACGCCTCCATGTTCGTGGTGGATCAGGGAACGCCGGGCATGAACATCGTGCGCGACATCCCCACCATGCACCACGTCGACCCGGAGTTCGGCAGGTTGGGCAACCACGCCGAGATCCGCTTCGAAGCTTGCCGGGTGGGTCCGGAGCACCTGATCGGAAGCCCGGGAGACGGCTTCGTCCTGGCCCAGAAGCGCCTGGGCGGCGGGCGCCTCCACCACGCCATGCGCTTCATCGGCCTGGCTCAGCGTGCCCTCGACATCCTGTGCGAGCGCGCAGTCTCCCGGGAGTCCCACGGGCGCCCCCTCGCCAAGCACCAGATGATCCAGGACTTCGTCGCGACCTCGAAGATGGAGATCGAGGGCGCCCGGCTCATCACCTTCCAGGCCGCGTGGAAGATGGACAAGATCGGCGGGCGGGCGGCACGCGCGGACATCTCCATGGCCAAGGCCTGCGCGTCGAAGATGCTGCTCGCGGTGCTCGATCGCGCCATCCAGGTGTGCGGCGCTCTCGGCTACTCGGGCGACCTGCCCCTGGAGGGCTGGTACCGTACCCACCGCTTCGCGCCCATCGGCGACGGCCCCGACGAGATCCACAAGATCGTCGTCGCCCGCGCGGAGCTCGGCCGCTTCCAGCCCGTAGAGGGCTGGCCGAGCGAGCACATCCCCACCCGGCACGAACCGGCGCGCCGGCTCTTCGAAGAGCTGCTCGTCCAGGCGAAGGGAGCATGAAATGAACCCCTCCTTCGATCTATCGGGCAAGGTCGCCATGGTGACGGGCGGCAGCAAGGGCCTCGGCCGCGCCATGGCGTTGGGCTTCGCCGAGGCCGGCGCCGACATCGTGGTGGCGAGCCGCAAGCTCCCTGGCTGCGAATCCGTTGCGAAAGAGGTTCAGGCCCTCGGCCGCCGCGCCCTGCCCCTCGCTTGCCACGTCTCCGATTGGGCCCAGTGCGAAGCGCTGATCGAGGCGAGCATCGCGGAGCTCGGCCGCATCGACGTGCTGGTGAACAACGCCGGCATCGCACCTGTCGCGCCACGCCTCCTCGATGTGACCGAGGAGCTCTTCGACAAGACCATCGGAGTCAACCTGAAGGGCCCTTTGCGCCTCGCCGCCCTCGCAGCCGAGCACATGGCGGAGGGAAGCAGCATCATCAACATCAGCTCGGTCGCCTCGCTGCGACCGATCCCCACCACAGCCGTCTATGGAGCGGCCAAAGCGGGCCTCAACACGCTCACCCAGGTGATGGCGCAGGAGTTCGCACCCAAGGGCATCCGCGTGAACGCCATCGTGTGCGGCACCTTCTGGACGGACAGCTTTCGCAAGGCGGTGCCCAGCGAGAAGGCCGCCGCTGCCGCGGCCCGGGGCTCGGTCTCCCGGCGCATCGCCGAGCCGGAGGAGATCGTCGGCACCGCGCTCTACCTCGCCACCGACGCTGCCTCCTACACGACGGGCCAGCTCATCCAGGTCGACGGGGGCGTGCTCCCCTGACTCGCACTCGAAACGAAGAGACATGAGAGCGGCCGGATCGGACAAAGTGCCGGGATGGCTTGGGGGCGATCGAGAATCGTTCTACCATCCGCCCTTCATCGCTGCAGCTGCCCATGGATGCGGCTCTTCCCGAGGTCGGGACGAGCGACACGGCGATCGATATTGATAGGAGTAGGATCATGTCCTTCCAGCCGCCCGACGGCCTGACGGCCGAAGACGAGGGCCGCCACCCCTGCCCGAAGCACGCACCGAGCAACGTTCTCTTCGGCGACAGCCTGTGGGTCAGCGTCGTCGATCCCGAGGCCAACATCCACGGAGTGAACCACTTTCACCTCACCAACAAGGGCTTCGCGCGCTACGAGGCCCTCTACGTGATCGACGGCGTCCTGCAGCAGTACGGCAACAAGTTCCCCCTGCCCCTCGAGGTCGAGAACGGCCCCTGGGACGACGGGCGCATGAAGTACGAGGTCGTCGATCCCTACAACCACATCCGCATCTCCCTCGACTGGGATCAGTTCTCCTTCGATCTCGACTTCAAGGGGCGCTTCGCACCCTTCAACTATGCAAACTCCCACCCCAACGGGGACCCCATGCGGGTCTTCGACGAGTTCTACGGCGGCCACTTCGAGCAGGCCATGGATTGCACCGGGACCCTCGAGATCCACGGCGGCCGCGCCAAGGGCGAGACGCGCCAGATCAACTGCTGGAGCCATCGCGACCACACCTGGACCTCGCGCTTCAACGAGCCCAACAACTGGGTCGTCCAAGACGGTCACTTTCCGGCACACTTCTGGCCCTCCATCCAGCTGCCCGACCGCCACATCAACATCCTGGGCATGTACTACCAGAACGACACGCCCATCGAGGAGCGCGTGAACGCCGGCTTCGTCTCGGACAAGGACGGAAGCCGCCCGATCCGCAACGCAAAGGGGCTGATCACCCCCAACGACGGCACCTCCTCCGTGCGCACCGCGAAGGACTTCTGGTACGAGATCGAGCTGGACACCGGCGAAGTGATTCACGTAAAGAGCACCAAGCACCACGGCACCATCAAGCTCTGGATGCGCGCGGAGAACGATCTCGAGAACCGCCTCGACTGCTACGAGGCCTTCTGCGACTTCGAAGTCGAGGAGACGGGCGAAGTCGGAACCGGCACGGCGGAGTACGATGTCATGCCCGCCCTGCCCCAGTGGCTCGTCTGATTCCCGGATCCGCGCAGCACTCGAGGAGATCGCAATGGTGACGTTGGCGAAAGAAATCCCGAAGCCCGACTTCATTGAGCAGGAGGAGTGGGACCTCCTGATGAAGACGCGGGCCCCCGAGATCATCAAGATCGGCGCTCGCGCCCACGTGCAGCAGTACATCGAGAACGACGGGGCCGGGGATACCTTCTATACCCAGGGAGGCCCGACCCTGCTCCTCACCACGAAGGGGCGCAAGTCGGGCGACGAACACATCACGGCCGCCAACTTCCTGGAGGACGGCGACGACGTCTACGTCGTGGGCTCCATCGCGGGGCTGGACCGACATCCCCATTGGGCCATGAACCTCGAAGCCGAGCCGGAATGCCGGGTTCAGGTGAAGGCCCTCAAATGGCCCGGCCGCGCCCACCGGCTGCAGGGAGACGAAAGAGCCGCGGTCTGGCCGCGTCTGACCGAATTCTTCCGCCTCTGGGGCCACTTCCAGAAGTACTGCGACCGGGAGTTCATGGTCTTCCGCATCTCCCCGCGGAAGGAGTAGTCGTGGCGGACGAGATCGACGAGCGCCTGAAGCAGGGCATGATGAACGCGCTGAAGCTCTTCACACCCGGCTCCCCGGGCGCACCCAGCTTCAAGTACCCCAAGGAGATCGTCGAGGACTGGAACCAGTTCTCCATCTCCACGGTGATGGGAGACGTCTGGGGACGGTCCGGGCTCGAGGCGAAGGATCGGGCCATGATCACCATCGGCGTGCTCACCGCCCTGGGCAAGCCCGAGCAGCTACAGGCGTACATTACCGGCGGCCTGAACCTGGGACTGAGCCGCGAAGAGGTCTGCGAGATCATCCTGCACATCTCCGTGTATGCCGGCTTCCCGACCGCGATTCAGGGCTTCGCGGTGGCGAACAAGGTCTTCGACGCCCTCGACGAGGCGTCGGAGTCCTAGTCCGAGCGCCGGGAAGAGCCAATGGATCTGCAAGGACAGAACGCGCTCGTGCTGGGGGCGCTGGGCAGGGCTGGGACAGCCGTCTCACGCAAGCTCTGCGAAGAAGGTGCTTCGGTCGTGCTCGGCGTCAGGCGGGAGGCCGAGGGCGAGAAGCTCGCCGCCTCCCTGCGCGGTGAGGGCTTCGCTGCGAGCTTCGTCCTGGTGGACGTCACCGAGCGAGAGCAGGTGGCGGCGGCCGTGGAGCAGACCGTCGAGCGGCTCGGCCGCATCGACGTCCTCGTCAACGCCTTCTCCTACGATCACCTGCGGCTCTTCATGGACGACGAGGAGAAGGACTGGGACAAGGTCATGGCCGTGAACTTCAAGGGGGCCACGATCGCGTGCCAGGAGGCTCTGCGTCACATGATTCCCCAGAAGTACGGACGCATCATCAGCCTGGTGTCCGACTCGGCGAAGATCGGCGCCACCGCGGAGACCGCCCAGTCGGGATCCAAGGGAGCGGTGGTCGCCTTCTCGAAGTCCCTGGCCCGGGAGATGGCGCGCCACCAGGTGACCGTGAACACGGTCTGCCTCGGGCCCACCAGCGAGTCGGGCGATCCGCCCCTCGGCCTCTCGGAGAAGGGTTGGGCCGCGTTCATGCGCCTGATCCCCCTCCGCCGACCCGCCAAGCCCCACGAAGTGGCGTCCCTGGTCGCGTTCCTCGCCATGCGCGAGGCGAGCTTCATCACCGGACAGGCGGTCAGCGTATCCGGAGGGCTCACGATGTGTTGAGCCGCGCGCGCTCCCGTCCGCACCGCGCCAATCCGGCCCCCTTCCTGGCAGGCCTCCTCCTTGCTGCAGCCTTCTCCCTCCTCGCCGGCTGCTCCGACGTCGACGACCCGTCGCTGCACCCCGTGTCCGACCCGCGCTACGACGCCCCCGCCCCTGCGCTGCGCAGCGAGGCCTACGATCCCCAGCGGAGCGTCTTCTGGGGCGATCTCCACATCCACACCAGCCTCTCCTACGACGCCTACACCTTCGGCGTGCGGGCGCTCCCCGACGACGCCTACACCTTCGCGAAGGGCGGCACGATCCAGCACGCGATCGGCTACCCGATTCGCCTGTCGCGGCCTCTCGACTTCGCCGCGGTGACGGACCACGCCGAGTTCCTGGGCGTAGCGCGCGCCATGGGGGAAGCCGATCCCACTGGCCCCGTCCGTCTTCGCGACGTCCTCGCCACCGGAAGCCCGTGGAGGATCACCTACAACTACCTGCGAACCACCTTGTCGAAGATGGCCGGCAGCGAGACGCGCAAGGCGGCCTTCGGCGGCGGCGGCTATTCCTCGGCGACGAACAGCGCCTGGCGGGAGATCCTGGCCAGCGCCGAGCGACACAACCAACCCGGCCGCTTCACCGCCTTCGTCGGCTACGAGTGGACCTCGATGCCCCAGGAGTACAACCTCCACCGCAATGTGATCTATCGCTCGGGCCAGGCACCCGAGCTCCCCTACACCTCCCTCGACTCCGAGAACCCCGAAGACCTGTGGCGCGCTCTCGAGGAGCAACGAGGCCAGGGCATGGAGATGATCGCCATTCCCCACAACGGCAACGTCAGCAACGGCTTGATGTACGACCGGGTGACCTTCGAGGGGGCTCCCCTGGGCGCCGACTATGCCGCGCTCCGCATGAAGAACGAGCCGATCAGCGAGATCCTGCAGGTAAAGGGGCAGTCCGAGACCCACCCGCTGCTCTCGAGCGAGGACGAGTTCGCGGCTTTCGAGCTCTTCGACCGGGTCATGAGCCCCAGCGCGGAGTTCAGCGAGCCCCGAGGCAGCTACGCGCGAGACGCCCTCAAGAGCGGGCTCGAGATGTCCCAGCGCGACGGCTTCAACCCCTACCGCTTCGGCGTGATCGGCAGCAGCGACGGGCACAACGCCAGTGCGCCGGTCGAGGAGGATCGCTACCACGGCAAGTTGCCCCTGATCGACGGCACCGTGGGGCTGCGACTCGGCGAGAGTCTGCTGATTCCCCAGGCCCAGAATCGCGGCAGCCGCTGGAGCGCCATGGGGCTGGCCGCCGTGTGGGCCGAGGAGAACACCCGCGCCTCGCTCTTCGACGCCATGCGGCGCAAGGAGACCTACGCGACCTCGGGCCCGCGCATCCAAGTACGCTTCTTCGGAGGCTGGGACTTCGATCGATCGACCCTCGCCGATCCCGCCGTGATCGAGAAGGCCTATGCGGCGGGTGTTTCCATGGGAGGCACCCTGCCAGTACGCCCGGGCGGAGAGGCGCCTCGCTTCGTCGTCATGGCCTTGCGGGATCCCGCCGGAGCCAACCTCGACCGGGTGCAGATCATCAAGGCCTGGGTCGATACGAGCGGCGGCGCCCACGAGAAAATCTATGACATCGCGGCCTCGGGTGGAAGGAGGCCGGATCCCTCGACCCACCGCGTAGGGCCGGTCGGCAACACCGTCGATGTCGAGGCCGCGACCTACGCGAACACCATCGGCTCCGCGCAGCTGCGAGCCCTGTGGTCCGATCCCGACTTCGACGCCGCCCGGGAGGCCTTCTACTACGCGAGGGTCCTCGAGATCCCGACACCGCGCTGGTCGACCTACGATGCCCGCCGCATGGGCATCGCGGCTCCCGAGCCCACGAGCCTGCAGGAGCGCGCCATCACCTCGGCGATCTGGTACCAGCCGGCCACAGGTGAGTGAAATCTTCCCCTGGCAGAGCCGGGGGCTGCCTCCTGTTCTGGATCCTCGGCTCCCGAGCCTCGCTACCCACTCCGAGCCAGCGGCACACGCTCCACCCCGGAGGCCTCGGATCGGGGAGGGCCGACGATGTACCAGGGCTCGCCGTCCTCGATCTTCTGCTGCAGTGCCTGCATGCCCGCGTGGTCGTCGGTTGCCAGCCAATACTCCGAGCGCGGCATCGACACGCGACCACCGGGATCCCGCGCGAGATGGCGCAGGCTCGCCTCGTCGATTCGCGCCGCATAGGTGAAAGTCGACGCCTTGCTGTGGGCGGGTGTCCACGCGGTGAGGAGCCGCAGCGCGCCGAGTCGGACGTGGACTCGCAGGGCGACCGAGTCCCACTGAGCAGCTCCGAGCTGACAGCGTGCGCGCAGGATGCGCAGCGCGATGGCCTTGGTGAGGCTGCCGAGGCCAGCCAGGGACTCGCCTTCGGGACGGCGGACCCCCAGGCTGGCGAGGTTGTGTCCCACCCAGGTGTCTGCCTCGAAGGAAGGGATCGCGATGTACATCGAGTAGGGAACGAGGCCCGCGACGGGTCGCTCGAGACCCAGGATCTCCAGCACGGCATCGCTCGCATTCTCGGGATGACTCGCCAGCCCGACGATGGCCCCACTCAAGCCCGCACCGTCGAGCAGGATCCAGCGCGGCATGGCCATCAGGCCGGGCCCGAAGGTGGCGGTGTCGAGGGCCCACAGGCGCTCGAGGAGCTGGGTGGACTCGCTGCGAAGGGGGTCGAGGACGCAATCGGGAGAAAGCGCGAGATCGAAGGGGCTGGTGTCGAGTCGCGCGCGAACGGATTCCGTGGCCACGACGAAGGGAACGAGGCGTTCGAGGAGCGCCACATTCGGCGGGGCGAGTCTCGTCACGGCGCCGTCCCCTCGCAGATGGCCCATTCGGGATCCGGGCCGTCGGTGCGCCCGTCGACGACGAAGTAGCGGCGCCCGGCTTCGATACGCGATTGGAGATCCCGCAGCGACTCTTCGTCGCGGCTCGAGACCCACCGGGCAGGCGACAGAGTCGGCGAAGAGGCAGGGCACAGCGCATAGTGGAGACAGCAGGTGGCGGGCCGGTCGTGGGAAGGCATCCACGCCGCGCGAAGCTCGGGGGCGGCGCCGCCGAGATGCAGGGCGATGCGTCCACCTGCCCACTGGCATACCGCGCTGACCTCGAGCGCACCCAGCCACTCGAGCGCGGCGTGCAGCGTCTCCGCGCGCAGGTCGGAGAATCCCGTCTCGACGACCTCGTCGAGTCCGCAGACGACATAGACGAGCCAGTGCCCGGCCTCGACGGTCGGAATGGCCACGACTGCGTTGAGGGGCAGGAGGTCCTGCGACTCCTCCCCTCCGAGCAGCTCGCGCGCCTCCTCGGGAACGCGGTCGGCCGATGCACAGAGACCAAAGACCGTGCCCGGAAGCTCGGCGCAGTCGTAGAAGGCCCAGCGCGGTGTCTCCATGCCGCTCGGCGAGTAGATCAGACGGTCGAGGCGCTCGAGGCGACGCAGAAAGGGAACGCTGGAGGTGTGGGTGGGATCGAGCTCGACGACGGGGTGATTACCGCGCTCGAGCAACGCCGGACGGGCCACGGCGTAGAGATGCAGGCCTTCGGGCAGGGTGTGCGATAGCGAGGGCGTCACGCCGCAGATCATAGCAATGACGGCCGCGCGGATGACTCCGACGACTCTCCACGCCTGCTCACGAGGAGATCCTGAACTAGAATCCGACCCGTATGTCTTCGTCGATCGGAGCGCAGCGCGACCTTCACGGAACCGTCGTGGCCCTGGGTGGGAACGCCTTCGCGACCGATACGCGCCCGCTGACCATGCGCGGGCAATTCGAGCTGGCCGAGCGCGTGGCCGAGGATCTGCTGCCGCTGCTGCGCGACGCAGCGCCTCTCCTCGTCACTCACGGAAACGGCCCTC
This sequence comes from Deltaproteobacteria bacterium, assembly GCA_019310385.1. GTDB lineage: Bacteria > Myxococcota_A > UBA9160 > UBA9160 > UBA4427 > JAFDEK01. The sequence goes on along the minus strand of JAFDEK010000051.1, from coordinate 15,149 downwards.
AGGTGGGACACATGCTCACCCGCGTGGAGCGAAGCCTGGGCGAGGCCTATGCCGTTCCGCTCGAGGTCTGTGTTGCCGAGACCGAGGGCGAGCTCGGTTACGTGCTGATGCAGAGCCTGCACAACGTGATGCGGGCGAACGATTTGCAGCGACCGGTGGCGAGCGTGCTCACCCAGGTGCGCGTCGACGCGGACGATCCGGCCTTTCGGCAGCCGAGCAAGCCCATCGGCCCCTTCTATGATGGCCCCCGTGCAGCGGCTCTGCGCGCCGATGGATTCGAGGTAATGGAGGACGCGGGCCGGGGCTATCGCCGGGTCGTCGCCTCGCCGGCCCCGCGCGAGATCCTCGACTGCGAGGTGCTGGTGGCTTTGTGGCGGATGGGGGCGGTCGTCATCGGTGCCGGCGGAGGGGGAGTTCCCGTGGTGGAGCGCAGCGGGCGTATCGAAGGTGTCGAGGCGGTCGTCGACAAGGACGCCACCGCGGAACTGCTTGCCCGACTGCTGGGCGCCCGGCGCCTTCTGCTCGTTACGGCGGTTCCCTGCGCCTATCGCGACTTCGGAAAGCCGAGCCAACGAGCGATCGGCTGCATCGATCCGGACGAGGCCGAGGCAGCCCTGGCCGAGGGGCACTTCGCGCCCGGCAGCATGGCCCCCAAGGTGCGGGCCGGCACCGCCTTTGCGCGGGCGTGTGCGGGCGCGGGCGAGTGCGTCATCTGCGCACCCGAGAACCTGCGCGCCGCTCTCGACGGCCAATCCGGCACGCGGATCAGGTATGGGGCCGAAGGCGGGGCGCGCGCCGCAAGAGGGGAGGGGCAATGAGGCGCTTCAGGTGCATCGTCATGGGAGCGGCGGGCCGCGACTTCCACGACTTCCTCACCTTCCTGCGTGAGCACGGGGAGCAGTTCGAGGTCATCGCCTTCACCGCGGCCCAGATCCCCTATATCGACGCGCGGAGCTTTCCGGCCGAGCTCGCCGGCACGGCCTATCCGGCCGATATCCCGATACACCCCGAGGAGGACCTGGCGGCGCTGATCCAGACTCACGAGATCGACTTCGTCTTCCTCAGCTACAGCGATCTCTCTCACGAAGAAGTGATGCATCGAGCCAGCGCGGTTCAGGCCGCGGGTGCGAGCTTCGCGCTCCTCGGTCCGAGCCACACCGAGCTGCGCTCGAAGCTCCCCGTCGTTGCAGTCACCGCCGTACGCACGGGAGCGGGGAAGAGTCCCCTCTGCCAGGCCATCGCGGGCGACCTCAGCGAGCGGGGGCTTCGCGTCGGAATCGTCCGACATCCGATGCCCTATGGAGATCTTCGAAGCCAGGTGGTCCAACGCTTCGCCAGCGCGCAGGACCTCGACCTGCACGATTGCACGATCGAGGAGCGCGAGGAGTACGAGCCCTATCTCGAGCGCGGGCTCGTCATCTATGCGGGCGTCGACTATGCGAGGATCCTGGCGCAGCTCGAGAGCGAGAGCGATGTGGTGCTCTGGGATGGTGGCAACAACGACGGTCCCTTCATTCGTCCCGATCTGCTCATCACGGTGGCGGATGCGCTCCGTCCCGGACACGAGGTCACCTACTACCCGGGAGAGACCAACTTCCGCCGCGCGGACATCATCGTGATCAACAAGGTGGAGGGCGCCGCTCCTGGCGCAAGCGATATGATCCGCGCGAGCGCCGGCCGGATCAACCCCTCCGCGCAGCTCGTCGAAGCCGACCTCAGCGTCGACCTCGAGGATGCGAGCGCCGTGGCGGGCAAGCGGGTGCTCGTCGTCGAGGACGGTCCCACCCTCACCCACGGCGGCATGGCGACAGGCGCGGGCTACGTTGCGGCCCAGCGATTCGGGGCCGGGGCGCTCGTGGATCCCCGTCCCCACGCGGTCGGGAGCATCGCCGAGGCCTTCCGGCGCTTCCCTCACCTCGGACCGGTGCTTCCCGCGCTCGGCTACTCGGCGCAGCAACGGGAGGAGCTCGCCGAGACGGTCGAAGGGGCCGGCGCCGAGCTCGTGATCGACGCCAGCCCCGCGCGCCTCGACCGCTTCCTCGACTCCGGTCCGCCTATCGTTCGGGTCTTCTATCGCTTCGAGCAAAGAAGTGGGGCGGACCTGCTCGAGGCGGTGCGTCGTACGTGTATCAGGGGCTGAGGCGGCCCGTCAGGCTCGCGATTCGATCCACCCGGGCTACACGAGTTGCGAGAACAGGGACAGCCGGGCGACCGGCTCGGGCCGCCAGCTGTGTCGAGGCAGGCTCCCCGATGGGTTTTGCCTCGAAGAGGTCCTTTCTTGGTCTAGGAACGCGACATCGAGCGAATGGCGCGACTTCCGAGGCGGATCAGGGTCGAGCGGGGAAGCACGCTTCTCAGCACGCGATGCACCACGCGATTCAAGGTGCCCGCGAAGATGCTGGGGGTCCGGCCCAGGGAGTCGAGGGCGAGCTTCACGACCCCCTCGGCGCTCATGATCATGGATTCCCGGGCGTTGGGCGACTCGGCCCGCAGGGCGGGCGTATCCGTCATGGCAGGCATGAAGCCGAGCACGTCGACGCTGTGGCGCCGCCCCAGCGACTCGCACTGCTCCTGCAGGCCGGGCTCGTCGACGTCCACCAGGACCAGATTCAGCCCGGCGGCCGCAATCTGCTCCGCAAACTCGGCGCCGAGGCCGCCGGCCGCCCCGGTGACCAGGGCCCAGGGACCGTACTTCCGCTGAAGCAGACTCGTCATCGCGTCTCCTCCCGGCTGCATCCGGGGCTACGAGAACGTAGGAGATCTTCCCCCCTGGATCCGCCGTGCAGGAAGCCCCGGGCTCCGTGCCCCCATTTCGGCCCGGCTCTCGCGGATCTTCGACGCTATCGTGGACTGACGCGGATCGTGCCATGCCCGCTCCGCCGGTCCCTGCTTCACTCGAGGCGTCCCGAGAACCAGCGAGGAGCTCATGGACCCGAGCCCGTACATCGTCACTGCAGGTCAGGCAGCGAAGACCCTGGGGCGCATCCTGTGGGACCGGGCGGCCGAGCCCATGGGCCTGGCGCTTCCCTTCGATCCGGCGCGGGTCACGGACCCGGCCTTCCTGAACGACCTGCTCGCGAACCACGCCGTCGATCCCGACGCCGCGCGCTTTCGCATCGCCGCTGCACGCATGCTCGACATCAAGTCGGTGAGCAGCAACTGCAACAACGTGGTGATCGCCCTCGAGCACGAGGGGCAGCCCCCGAGCTCGAGCTCCTCTCCCCTCCCCCGCAGCGCCTTTCTCAAGCTCCCCCCGCCCGAGCTGCTGACTCGCCTCTTCTGCAACGTCATCCGCGTCTGGGAGCTCGAGTGCCAGTTCTACCGCCGGGTGGCGGCCCGGGTGCCCTTCCGGATCCCCAAGGCCTACGCGGTCAAGAACCAGGGGACGCGCTTCGTCATGCTGCTCGAGAACCTGCACGACGATCCCGACGTCACGCTCCACACCAACCCCGACATGCTCGAGGGACCGTCCATCGAAAAGGTCGAGCGCTGCCTGGCAACCCTCGGAAAGCTCCATGCTTCCTTCTCGGGCCTCTCGCTCCCGGAGCGCGAGGAGCTGCTTCCGGCCGAGCTGCTTCCCTTCACCTCGCCCTTCATGCGCAGCTTCAGCCCCTTGACGGGCCGGCTGGTTCTCGGCCCCTGCCGGAAGAAGGCCCCGGATCTCCTCACCGACGACCTCGTGGCCCTCTTCGAGCGGGCGCTGGATCACTGGGATCTGCTGCTCGAATTCTGGTACCGCGAGCCCCTGACCCTGATCCACGGAGACAGCCACCTGGGCAACTTCTTCGTGGACGGAAGCAAGATGGGAATGCTCGACTGGCAGGCCACCCACTGGGGCAAGGGAGTTCGCGACGTGCAGTACCTGCTGATCGACTCCCTCCCCGAGAAGCTGCTGGCGGCCAACGAGGAGAAGCTGGTGCAGCACTACGTCGCGGAGCTCGCTGCCAACGGCGTGACACTGCCCTTCGACGAAGCCTGGGAGCAATACCGCGCGCTCTCCTTCCAGACCTGGATGACGATCATCGTCTCCCTCGGCACCAGCACGATGATCGACATGGACGAAGTCATGCTGGAGATCCTGGCCCGCTCCAATGCCGCCATTCGGCGGCTGGGCTTCGCGGACTGGCTCGAGGAGCGGATCGCGTCGGCCTGACGCGCCCCTACCGCCTACTCGGCTTTTTCCTGTCACCGCCTTGTGACGCATGTGCGCGAGATGCGACAATCGGCGTGCATGCCTTGCGGAGACATCTTCCCTTGATCGACTTCGACTGGAGCTCGCTGGGCCGGGTGGCTCCGAAGCGGCTCATGGAGCCTCGACTGCTTCTGCACCACGCGGGCCAGCTCGCCGCGGCCCCGGGCGCATCTCTGCTCCCGCCGAGTCCGGACGACAGCCACCCCAACCTGGGCTGGGACGAGGAAAGGCAGGCGCTGGCCGGCCGGCCCATCGAGTCCGCGGGCAGCGTGCGCGCTGCGCTGCGGCCGCGGGACCTCTCCCTGCTCGTGCTCGACGGTGCGGGGAAGATACTCGAAGCCATCGCGCTGCCCGGGCGCACCCTCACCGATGCGCTGCAGGATCTGCAATCCGCCATCGAGAGGGCCGGCGAAGGCTCCATCGAAGCCGCCCTCGCGCTACCCGGCTACGAGCTTCCGCACCACCCGGTGGTGGACGGGGCGCCCTTTCCGGTGGCATCGGAGATGCAGGAGGCCTGGAGCGAGCTCGCCGGATGGTTCGCGGGCGGGCACGCCGTATTGAGCCGGCTGCGCTCGCGCGAGCCCGGCGCGTCCGAAGTGCGTTGCTGGCCCCATCACTTCGATATCGCGACGCTCATCGTCCGTGCCACGGGCGAAGATGGAAGCCCGACCCAGACCGTCGGCGCGGGCTTGAGCCCGGGCGACGACAGCTATGGGGAGCCCTACTGGTACGTCTCGCCGTGGCCCTATCCGGGCAGCGGGGAATTGCCGCCGCTCGAGGGCGGAGGACACTGGCACCGGGAGGGCTTCACCGCCGCCATCCTGCCGGCGTCCCGGCTGATCGAGGCTTCGGATCGCGCGGGAGCGATCGAGTCGTATTTCGCGAGCGCAATCGCCGCCAGCGCCCGTATCCAGGGAGACCAGGCGGCCCCAGCGTAGAAGCGACGCGGAGCCGGCAACCGCCTCGCGCAGCTTGCCCGCGGCGCGAGAACCCACGGCGAAGGAGGATGCAGCGATGGCAGAACCGCAGAGCGGGACAGCCGGAACCCGGCGCGTCTGGCACAAGGCCCTCGACCTAGACGAGCTGCCCGAGGGCCGGGTCAAGACCGTGGTGCTCGGGCTCGAGTCGGTGTGCATGACCCACTTCGAAGGCGAGTACGCCGCGCTCAGCAATCACTGCCCCCATCAGGGAGGCCCCCTTGGCGAGGGATCCATCGAGGGCGGCTTCCTGCGCTGCCCCTGGCACGGCTGGGACTACCATCCCCTGACTGGATCGCCTCCCGAAGACTATGGCGACTGTGTCCCGACCCATCCCGTCGAACTTCGCGACGACGGCGTCTATGTCGAGATCGAAGAAGAGGCGCTGCACCTTCGCACGGTGACGGACGTCATTGCCGAGACCCTCACGGCCTGGGGGGTGCGCGCCTGCTTCGGCATGGTGGGCCACTCGAACCTCGGCCTGGCCGACGCTCTGCGGCGCCAGGAGGAGGCCGGCAAGCTGCGCTACTTCGGCATCCGCCACGAGGGAGCCGCCTCCTTCGCGTGCTCCGCCTACGGGAAGCTCACCGGACGACCGGCCGCCTGCCTCAGCATCGCGGGGCCCGGTGCGACGAATCTGCTCACGGGCCTGTGGGACGCCAACGTGGACCGCGCGCCGGTGCTGGCCCTCACGGGTCAGGTCGACACCCAGGTGCTGGGTCCCGGCGCCTTCCAGGAGATCGATCTGCAGGCAGCCTTCGGCAAGGTCGCCCAGTGGAGCCAGCCGGTCCTGCACTCGAGCCGCTACGCCGAGCTCGCGAACCTCGCCTGCAAGAGCGCGATCCTGAACCGCGGGGTTTCCCATCTGATCTTCCCCGACGAGGTGCAGACCCTGCCGGCCCCCGACGCGAAGCCCGGCGGCCCCGAAGGCCGACTCCCCTCACGCTCCATCGCGCCTCCCGCGGAGGCCCTCGACGCGGCCGTGGAGCGGCTCTCCTCGAGCAAGCGTCCGGCGATCATCGTGGGACACGGGGCGCGCTTCGACATGCCGGCGATCCTCGAGCTGGCGCAGCTCCTGCGCTGTCCGGTCATCACTACCTTCAAGAGCAAGGGGCTCGTGGCCGACGACCATCCCCTCGGCTGCGGCGTCCTGGGTCGCAGCGGGACCCCCATCGCGAGCTGGTTCATGAACGAGTCCGACCTGCTCCTCGTGCTCGGAGCGAGCTTCAGCAACCACACGGGCATCACCCCCAAGAAGCCCATCATCCAGGTCGACTTCGACCCGATGACCCTCGCCAAGTTCCACGCCGTCGAGGTTCCGGTGTGGGGCGAGATCGCGGCCACGGTGGCGCCGCTGCGCGAGCGGCTGGCGAGCGGTACGGCAGCCATGGACCAGCGCCCCGAGATTGCCGAGCGCTGGGCCCTGTGGCGTGCCGAGAAGGCGAGTCGCGAGGCGGACGAGCGAGGCAACGGCCTCAACTCGGCCACGATCTTCGCCGCTCTCGGCCGCCTGGCGCCCGAGGATGCGATCATCGCCGTCGACGTCGGCAACAACACCTACTCCTTCGGGCGCTACTTCGAGTGCCGGCGCCACACGGTGCTCATGTCCGGCTATCTGGGCTCCATCGGCTTCGCCCTACCCGCCGCCATGGGGGCCTGGGCGGCCACTCAGGAGGACGACCCCCACGTCCGCGGGCGTCGCGTCTTGTCCGTCTCGGGCGACGGCGGCTTCGGTCAGTACATGGGCGAGCTGCTCACCGCGGTGAAGTACGACATGGACATCACCCACGTCCTGCTGAGCAACGATCAGCTGGGCAAGATCAGCAAGGAGCAGCGCGCCGGGAACTGGCCGGTGTGGCAGACCTCACTGCACAACCCCAGCTTCGCCGAGTACGCGAAGCTGTGCGGGGCCCTGGGCATCGGGGTGCGCACGCGGAGCGAGCTCGATGACGCCCTCGAGCGCGCCATCGCCCACCGCGGCCCCAGCCTGGTCGAGATCCTGACGGACCCCGAGCTCATCTGAGCGCGAAGGGACGTCCCACAGTCGATCGGCGAAGGGGCTCTACCCCTGGGCCAGCTCGGACCGCTTCATCACCCGGGCCGAAACCGGCGGGTGCTCACTCGCCCCGATCCAGCGCCAGCACATGGTTCCGTCGTTGTGCCCCGCCGTCTCGATCCAGTTCGGCAGGCCCGGGTCCGTGTGGGAGACGATCACCCGCACGCTGCCGTCGGACTCGTAGTGGGCCGTGTGCTTGTTGACGTGGATGGTGTGGTGGCGGTAGTCGAGGGACTCCATCCACCAGTTGTCGAGCTGGAAGTTCCAGGTCTGGCACTCGGGGATCTCCTTGGCCTCGAGCACGAGGACCTCGTCGTCCGCCAGCTGCCACGCGCTGTGGAAGTAGAAGATGTTGGGATCGCCACCGATGGCCTGGCAGTAAGCCTGGTCGGCCGCGGCCATCTCGTTGGTGGTGGGGACGAAGCTCTCCGCCCAGTCTTCGAAGAGCTGCGAGGTGCCCCGCACGAAGACCGCGGCACCAGCCAGCCCCCGGGCGAGCTGCTCGGGCGTGAGGGGCTTCGGACGGTCCTCGTCCGAGCCGATGCGCTCGATCAGGATCTCCGCGGGCTCCTCGCCTTTGCGGTCCTGGAAGGTCTGACGCACGTTGATGGCGTTGGTCTCGGGTCCCATGGGCAGCCAGTTTCCGGGCTGCTCCTTCTGGCTGACGATGATCTCCAGGCTGCCGTCACCGGCAATCTCGATCTCGCGGGAATCGAGGAAGCCCGTCGTCTTCATGCCTCCGCCGCTGCCGTAGCGACTGATCACGGTACTGAAGCCCAGGTAGTCGACGGTGCCGCGGTTGCCCGTGATCTTGTAGTCGTACTGCGGATCGATCGAGGCGTTCTGGTAATAGTTGTCCGGGTTGTCTGCGCCGATCTTGATGGTCGTGTGAACGGGACAGCGCAACACCGGAAAAGCCTGGTCGCCGTGCTCGAGGAAGCTCTCGAGCCCCGCGCGCAGCAGTCGGGTGAGGTAGCGGTAGCCCTCCGCCTTGTTGAAGGCATCGTCGGGAGCGTTCTCGCTCTGCACGACCTTGCCCGCCTCCTTGAGGAGATCACAGAACTCGTCCCACACCCGGCCGTCCAGCACCTTCTTCTCGGCGTCGCTCTGGCTCATTCTTCTTCCCTCGCTTCCTCGGTTTCTCTCGAGGAGTCTCGCCCACCTGGCGGACCGGCCGCAAGTCTGCGCCCTCGAGCCCGACCGCTGCACCGCCTCCGCCTCCGCCTCGCCGCGAGCCAGGTCAGGAGCAGCAGCCCCGCGCCGAGGCCCTGGGGGCTGCCGGGCTCGGGCACGAAGTGGGTGACCACGACCTCGACTCGCTGGCCGCCGGCGGGCTGGGGCGGTCCGGGGCCGCCCAGCCCGACATTGTTGGGCCAGAGGTTGATCCGGAAGCCGGCGCGGCCCGGCGTCGGCACGTAGCGACCCGACGCCGGGGCGTGGGTGTAGTCGAAGCTGTCGATCACATCGCCGGGCGGATAGCCCGAGGCGCCGTGGTGCCCGCGCAGGGCGACGAAGTCGATGCGGTCGGCCGTCCAGGTGAAGAAGCGGGTGAGCTCGGACGCGGCGCTCAGATCCGGCAGGGTGTATCGATGCAGGTTGTCGGGCGCGTTCCAGGGCTGCACGACGAACTGGGCGTTGGTGGGATCGCCGGCATCGCCCCAGCGACCGTCCTCGAAGTCGATCTCCCGGTGGGCATCCCCGGGCACCGACTCCTCGTCTCCATAGGGATCCCAGGTGAAGGCACCGAAGGTGAGATTCACGTCCAGGTCATCCAGCTCGCTCTCGGTCTGCATGAGGTAGGTGCCGTAGCCGAAGCGCTCGAGCAGGATGACCTCGACACCCCACCACGAGCCGTCGTGCTGATCGACCGCCAGGTGGAGGCGGCCCTGGGGATCGACGAAGACGTCCTCGACCCGGTCGGAGAACAAGTTCGACCCCGGTCCCACCGGAATCGGCGATTCCTTCACCGCCCAGGTGGCACCCGCGAACTGGATGGTGCGGCCGTACCGCTCCCCGCATACGAGGTCGAGGCTCTGGAGGCCGGCCGGAATCCGCCCCTCGCCGGAGGCGGGCGGTGGAGTGTGGCTCGCCTGGATGAGCGCGGCGCAGTAGATGGTGGCGCGGCTGTCGAGGCTGGCCGGCCCGCCCGTGGCGACGTTGGCGCTCCAGGACCCGTCGGGCGCGATGGGGACGCTGGGCATCCCGGTGGTGGGCTTGGTCCACCAGCCGGATCCCTCGATCTGGATATAGACCGCCACCTCGTGGGTCGCCGTATCGACGCCGGTCACGACGCCGTCGAGGAATCCATCCACCGCATAGGGAGGAATCGAGGTGATCGAGATCGTCTGGGCCCAGGCACCCGGCGCCACGAAGGTGCCGAACAGTGTCACCAGGAAGAAAAGTCGTCCTCGCCTCATACTCATGTGCCTCCCCCCCCGACTCCCCCGCCGCCGGCCCTCGGCGCGAAAGCGGAGCGTCCACGAGGTCAACCTCCGGACTCTGAGGGTTGCGACGCATCCGGGCTCCAGCCCGGCGTGCCCGCGGGCTCCTTCGCCCTCCCCCGCGTCTTCAGACGACCCGGCAGCTCGCGCAGATCCTCCAGGATGAGGTATCCGCTCGGTACGATGAAGAGGGTGATCGCCGTTGCGAAGAGCACCCCGAATGCCAGCGAGGTCGCCATGGGGACCAGGAACTGGGCCTGAACGCTGGTCTCCAGCAACAGGGGCGTGAGCCCTGCAAAGGTAGTGAGGGAGGTCAGGATGATGGGCCGGAAGCGCGCGACTCCGGCCTCGACCACGGCCTGCCGCACGGGCACGCCAGCGGCCCGAAGACCGTTCACGTAGTGGACCATCACGAGGCTCGCATTCACCACCACTCCGGTGAGAGCGATCATCCCTTCCACGGACATGAAGCTCAGATCCTTGCCCATGATGAGGTGGCCCGCGATCGCTCCCACGAGGCCGAAGGGAATGGCGCTCATGATGATGAGCGGCTGCAGGTAGGAGCGCAGGGGGATCGCGAGCAGCGTGTAGATCACGAAGAGCGCCACCGGGTACCAGCGAATCAGGCCCGCGAAGGCCTTGCGCTGCTCCGCCTGGATCCCCTCCAGGCTATAGGTCGTGCCCGGGTAGTCGCTCAGGATTCGGGGCAGCACCTCGGCCTGGATCGCGGCGAGCACCTCGTTGCCCGTGACGACCGTGCGATCGACATCGGCAGTCACGTTGACGACGCGCTCGCGATCGCTGCGGCGAATGGTCGAGTAACCGCGTCCCATCTCGGCATGCGCCACCGCGCGAAAAGGCAGCTCACCGCCGTCGGGGGTGCGGATGCGCATGTTCTCGAGATCACCGAGGGAGCGCCGGTCGCTCTCCGGGTAGCGAACCATGACACGCACGTCGTCGCGTCCGCGCTGGATCCGCTGGGCCTCCTCGCCATAGAAGCCCTGGCGAACCTGGCGGGCCAGGTCCTGCAGAGTGAGCCCGAGGGCCTCCGCCTCGGGCAGGATCGAGAGCTTCACCTCCTGCTTGCCCGCGCGGAAGGAGTCGGCAATGTCGATCACGCCCGGAAAGGACGCCAGGGCGGTCTTCAGACGGTCAGCGGCCTCCCGCAGCTGATCGATGTCGCGCCCCTGGAGCTGGACGTAGATCTCCTGGCCCGCCGAGAAGAGCGAAGAGGCATAAATGAGCTCTTCGGCGCCCGCGATGGGCCCTGCGTGCTGGCGCCAGCGCTGGGCGATCTCCCCCGTGCTGATGCTCCGCTGATCCGAGGGAAGCAGCTCCAGGGTCACCTCACCCAGGTGACCTGTCGCCGAAGACCGGGCCGAGCCCGAAGGCGGCCCACTCTGACTCTGCTTGAAGGGCTGTTCTCCGATGGCGGTGAGGGCGTGGATCACCAGGCTGCCCCCGGGCGGCGCGTGCTCGCCGTCGAGCTCGGCGCGTAGAGCCGGAATCGCGGCCTCGATCTGTTCGACCGCCGCCTCGGTGATCTCCACCGGCGTGCCCGCCGGCATGGTGAGGCGAGCCGTCACGTAATCGGCTTCCAGGGGCGGGAAGAAGGAGAAGCGCAAGGGGCCGACCACGAAGGCTACGGCGCAGAGCCACAGGGCGACTCCGATGGCGACGGTCAGGTAGCGCCACTCCCCGGTCAGCTCGAGCCAGTGGCGGAAGCGCGTCCCGGTAAAGCGCTCGAGACCTCCCGCGAAGCGATCCTCCATGGTGTTCCAGCGCCGGGCCAGCCAGTTCTGCTCCGCCAGGGGCTTGTCGGGCCGGCCGTGTCCCAGGTGCGAGGGCAGCACCAGCATCGCCTCGATGAGCGAGAAGAAGAGGCAGCAGATCACGACGATGGCCATCACCCAGAAGACCGTGCCGATCACCCCCTGGACGGCGAGCATGGGGCCGAAGGCCGCCACCGTGGTGAGCACGCCGAAGATCACCGGGACCGAGACCTCCCGCGCACCGGTGATCGCCGACTCGAGGCGGTCCTCGCCGCGCTGCTGGTGGGTGTAGACGTTCTCGCCCACCACGATGGCATCGTCCACCAGGATGCCGAGCACCATGATGAAAGCGAAGAGGGAGATGACGTCGATGGAGATGCCGAAGAGGGGCAGGAGCGAGAAGGCACCCGCAAAGGAGATGGGCACGCCGAGGGCGACCCAGAACGCCACCCGCGGTCGCACGAAGACCGCCAGCACCAGCAGCACCAGCAAGAAGCCCGCGCGGCCGTTGCGCAGCATGGTGTCGCGGCGGTCGCGCAGATCACGCGATCCGTCTCGCCAGACGGTGAGGTCCACGCCCTCGGGCATGCGGGCGTCGGCCTCCGCGACGTAGTCCTTGACGCCGTCGGAGATTTCGATGACATCCTCGTCGCCCACCCGGAAGACCCGCACCATCACCGCGGGCGCGCCGTCGAAGCGCGCCGCCTGGTCGGTCTCCTGGAAGCCGTCACGCACCGTCGCTACGTCCTCGAGCAGCAGCCGTGTCCCGTCGAGCCGGGTGAGCACCACGATCTTCTCGAAATCGGGGCCCCAGTAGGCCTGGCCCTTTGTGCGCAGCAGGATCTCGCCGCCCTCGCTGTCGATGGATCCACCCGGCAGATCGAGGGAGGACCCGCGGACCGCGTCGGCGACCTGGCCGAAGGTGAGGCCGTGGCGCCGCAGCGCCGCCTCCGACACCTCGATGGAGATCTCGTAGGGCCGCGCCAGGGTGAGGACCACCTGGGAGACCCCGGGGAGCCGGGCGATCTCGTCGCGCACCTGCTGGCCCAGCTCCCGCAGCGCGCGCTCGCCCACGGCGCCGGAGACCGCGACGTCGATCACCGGCCGCTGCATCACCAGCTGAGCCACGATGGGCTGCTCCGCATCTTCGGGGAAGGTGTCGATGGCGTCGAGGCGGTTCTTCACGTCGTCGAGGGCGCGATCCACGTCGCTGCCGCTCAGAAGCTCGATGCTGACGGCGCACATGCCCTCGACGGCGGTCGACGAGATCTTCTCGATCCCTTCGACGCCCTCCACCTCCTCCTCGACGCGGATGCAGACGCCGAGCTCGACCTCCTCGGGGCCGGCACCGAGGTATTCCACAGTGACCGTGATGACATCGATCTCGACGTCGGGAAAGGGCTTCTGGGTGATCGTGGGCAGGGTGGTGAGCCCCGCGATCACGATAAAGAGCATCAGCAGATTCGCCGCCACGGAGTTGCGGGCGAACCAGTCGATGATGCCGTTCACGGGGTGGGCTCGGGGGCGGGCTGCGGGGTGCCATCGAGCGCCGCGCCCAGTGCCACGGGTCGCACGCGCATGCCCTCCACCGGAATCGCGAGGCGCGATGTCGCCACCCGCTCTCCCCCGCGCAGGCCCGCTCGAACCAGGACGCGGTCGTGCTCCTGGCGCAGGATCTCGATGGGCCGGAAGCGAAGGCGGTCCTCTCGGTCGACCACGTGCACGAGACCGCCGGCGTGCACGGCCGAGCGCGGGACGACGACGACGCCATCCACCCGGCGACCCAGGATCTCCGCATCGACGAAGAGCCCCACGGCGAGGGGAGGCTGGCCCGCGACCTGGGCGTAGGGATCCTCCACCCGCGCCACCACGTGGATCATGCGGCTTCGCGGATCGATCTCGCCCTCGGTGCGGACCACGCGCCCCCGCCACTGGCGCATGGCTCCGGCAAAGCGGGCGCTCAGCTCCACCTCGGGCTGCTGTTCTTCACTGCGCTGACCCCGATGTGCCAGGGGCAGATCGATGAAGGCCAGGTCGTCGTCGGGCACCGGCAGCCGCACCTCGGCGTAGTCTATGGCGTAGAGCCGCGCGACGCTCTGGCCTCGATTGACGAACTGTCCCACGTCCACCTGCTCACTGCGCACACGCCCGGTGAAGGGAGCCACGACCTGACAGCGATCGAGATCCCGCTCCGCCTTGTCGAGAGCGGCGCGCGCCTCACGCAAGGAGGCAACGGCGACGCGCAAATCGTTGTCGGCATCGTCGAAGACCGACTCACTGGCCGCGTCACGGCCCCGCAGCTTCGACTGCCGGTCGAACTGCTTCTTCGCCCGGTCGTGCTCGCTGCGGCGGCGGGCGAGTGCGGCGCGAGCGCTCTCGAGGGCCGCCTCGTAGTCCCGGGGGTCGATGCCCAGCAGCGCCTCGCCTTCCTCGAAGAAGCCGCCCGACACCATCGCGGGCGAGACCCAGACCACGGGCCCCGAGACCTGGGGGATCAGCTCGCTCTCGGTGCGCGGGACGACCGTTCCGTGGGTCCGGACGCGGAGCTGGACGGACTGCGGCTCGACGGTCACGACCCGCACCAGAGGCACGGGCGCATCCGGCGGACGACTCGCCGGAGGTTCCGAGCTCGACATGATCAGGAAGGCCAGGATCGCCCCGATGGCGATGGCCGCCGGCGGCAGCAGTGCCTTTGCGTGGGGGAGTCGCATTGAGGGAAGAATGCCCCGAATGGAGCGCGAGTGCGATAGGCTGCGGGCTCGGCTCAGTCGGACTTCGCTGCCGCACTCCGCCCTGGAGGCGATCGAGAGCCCGTAGCCGCTGGCTCGTCCTGCACGAGCTCCGATCAGGAGACGGACCTTGGCGAGAAAGCTGACCAAGCTCGACGAGTGGCCCCTGCACCAGACCATCGACACCTTCGACTCGGTCGCAACGGCGAGCCAGAACTGGAGCGACGGCTTCTGGACCTGCGTCGGAGACCCCGAGGGAAGAGTCAACCTCATCACCGCCATTCGCTTCTATCAGAACACGAATGTCGCCGACGCTTACGCTTGTGTCTGTCTCGACGATGGTAAGCAGTACAACCTGCGCTGCAGCCGCGTGCTCCGCCCGCGCATCGACGAGCTCGATGTGGGCCCGCTCTGGATGGACATCATCGAGGGGCTGCGGACCTTTCGCTTCGGCTGCCGCGAGAACGAGCACGGCGTCGAGTTCGACCTGCTCTGGGAGGCCTCGGCGCCCGCGTGGGACGAGACGGCCGGGCAGACCGGGTACATCGACGGCCGCATCGCCTTTCAGCGCTCGAACTACGTTCAGATCGGACACGTGAGCGGCACCATCAAGGTGGCGGGTCGCGAGTTCGAGGTGGGGCCGGAGTGGGTCGGCGCACGCGACCATTCCTGGGGGCTCGGCGGCGATTCCGGGACCGGCGGCAAGATCGCGCGTTACGTCGCACCGCCCGGAGGAGAGCGGCACCCCAGTGCCAAGCCGAACTTCGGCATGCGACACTGGGCGCTGTTCCGGGTGCCGAATCGCTCGATCTACTACTGGCTGCACCACAGCAACGAGGGCCCCATGACGGTCTTCGAGAGTCACATCGGCTACCCCTTCGAGAGCGAACGACGCGGCCGCTCCTACAAGAGCGCCACGGTGGAAGAGGCCGAATTCAAGGAGGGCCTGCGGCGACTCGAGCGCGCGGTGGTGGCCTTCGAG
>JAFDEK010000152.1 GCA_019310385.1 Deltaproteobacteria bacterium | reverse complement strand
TATAGATAATAATTAGCCAAGGCTAATATCGAAATGGGACACGAAAAGCATGAGGCCCCACGGGGGCGCCTCTGCATTTCTACCGCGACCGATCTGGCGCCGGTCTGAGGTTGTCTCCCGCGAGTCTCGGGGGGCGTTTTGGCGAACCCGAACCAGAGACTGCGGGTTCCTGGCCAGGAAGACGCCGCAGTCGGTGTTGGTCTCTGTTGCCAAGTTCGGCGGTTCGGTTTCGCTCCCGATTCGCCTCAGCGAAGGGCGTGGCTCAGCAGATCAGTACTGAAGGTTTGAATTTCACTCTTGCCAAGTTGGGGCAATGCGTTGCTTTCCCGCGAGAAATCGGCGCCTAGTGGGTGGGGCGACGCTGCTAGTATGCTGCGAGCGCTGCCACCTTCTCGGTCGAAGGCTTGCAGCCTAGATGGTAATTTGGTCGCCACCCGGAAGATGGTATGCAGTTCTCGGGACTAGACTCACCACAAGCTCAGGCGTTCGCGGAGAAGTGGCTTCCGGCGTGGACCGGCAACCAGCCCGAGCTCCTGGCTTCCTTCTACACGGATGACGCCTTCTATAGTGATCCCGCGATCCCTGTCGGAGTGCGGGGCCGGTCTGCAGTGCTTGCCTACTTCAGGAAACTGCTCTCCCTGAACCCGGAATGGGTGTGGTGTCATCAGGGCTCCATCCCGATGCGCGATGGCTTTCTCAACCAATGGCACGCGACGATTCCGGTCGGGGATCGCGTCATCGGGACAGTCGGTGTCTGCACCGTGCAGCTCCGCGACGGGCGCATCTACTCGAACCAGGCCTTCTTCGACCGCAGCGAGCTTCTTGACGCCATGCGAGCCGCTCGCTCAAGCATGTAGACCAGGGTGGCGGCCCAACAAGCGCTTGCAGCCGTCGGCCGCACCCGGGGCGATCTCGGACCTTGGTACGCTCAGGGGCCTGAACCAGGCGCCTCGGCGCGGCTGCGGGGCCGCGTCCGCAGCTGAAGTGCCAAACGGTTAGGCCGCGCCAATCGGAGTGCCCTGTGCTCACCTTGTATGACAATCCGTTCAGCCCGTTCGCCCGCAAAGTGCGGATGGTACTTCGGTTCAAGGTCTTGGAGTATCGCTCGATCGATGCGTTGGCCCTGGACGAGCACGATCGTCTCATCACTGTCAATCCACGCGCCGAGGTGCCCGTCTTGGTTGATGGCGCCGTCACGGTGACAGACTCGGCCGACATCGTCTCCTACCTAGAGGATCGATCCCCGAATCCCACAGTTCTTCCGGCGAGCCCCGAACTTCGCGCGAAGGCACGACAGTGGCAGCGACGTGCCGACACAGTGCTGGATGCCATCATCCACGATGTCTCCATCTGGACTTGGCCTACCCACCATCGATCAGATCAGCCCCCGACCGGGCTGCTCGAAGCGGGCCGCCGTGAGCTGCACGAGATCCTCGTCGATCTCGAGGACGCGATCGATGCCTCCGGCTTCGTGTGCGATCAGCTTTCCATCGCTGATTTTTCGCTCTTCCCTCATGTTTCCTCGCTAAAACCACTCGCCATTCTCCTCGAAGAGGCGACGTATCCGAAGCTCCTGCGCTGGAATCGGCAGATGCGGAAGCAGACAGCTGTGCACGAAGACCTCAAGTACGTGAAACGAAAGGCGATCGAGAAGTTCGGCTCGGGCCAATCGCCTTACGAAGACGAGAAGATCGTCTGGCGAGGGGACCGGATTGAGTGGCTCTTAGCCCACGGGTTCCAAGACTGGTTTGCCTCAGAGCTTTCTCACGGTCGCGCCGTTGTTCCCAGTTCGTTGTAGGGGCGCGGCCGAACAAGAGGCGCCGCAGATGGCGTGGCACAGCGAATTGCAAGCGGATTTGGCAGCCTCCTGGCATCAACTTGGTCGACTGGACGAACTCCGCCGGCGCCGGTTGATTGCCAATCCACAACACTTGACAATATCTCTCCGAGTAGAGCCGCCAATTCTCGTCGCTATGCCTAGCCGCCCAGAACGCCGCTTTGGATCTGCAGTAGGCAATGGTTGCTCGGGTCTCTCGCCAGAGATCCCTGCCGAGCGGTAGCCTGTCTCGGAACCAGAAGGTAGACCATGCACCACCGAGCCATTGCCACCCCGAGTCTTCTCATTCTCGCCGCTGCACACACCGGCTGCATGACCGCCGTCGCCGCCTTCCAGCCGGAGAACATCGGGGGGGAGACGATCGTCCTCACTACGACCGTCGCGGATGGGGAGTCCCACGAGCGGGTGCTGTCGCCCATCGACCACGACGGTCGGCTCTTCGTCGCCGCGAACCACTGGCCGCGCGCGTGGTACCACCGCGCGCTCGAGAATCCGGATGTCAGCGTGACCCGCAACGGCGAGACCACCGACTACCGCGCCGTCCCTGTCAGCGAAGAGGAACGCGAGCGCCTCCTCGACGAGTCGGGGTTTCCGCTGGTCGCCTACTTCTTCACCGGCTTCGCGCCGAGGCAGTTCCTCCGGCTGGAGCCGCGCTAGGCCGTTCCGCTGGTACCGCCGGGCGGGGTGCGAGAGCCGATGTGCGCTTCAGGCGAGCGGCGGGAAGCTCCGCGACTCGAGGGCGGGGGCCGGAGACGCCAAGGCGCCCACGGTCCCTGGAACAAGCCTCTTGGGCTTCCCTGTCCCCGGCGGGAAGCTCCCTGATCGCCGGGCCGCGGGAGGGGTCACGTTTGGTGACCGCAAGGGGGGTCATGTTTGATGACCGGCAACAGGAAAAGCCTGCAATTACGCTGCCGTATCCAATAATGACGAGGCACACCGACTCGCCGGGGTCCTTTCCCGCCGCCTCATCCCCGTTGTCATCACTCGCCACTTGTCGGACATTCCAGGAACGCGGCTTCCTCGTTCCATTCGCGACGCGGCGTGAAGACGAAGAAGACGCACGTAGAGGAGCAGGGAGAGGAACATGGGGCAGGTGAAAGACGACGTGAAGTATCGAGTCATTCAGTGGTACACGGGTGCCATAGCGTGTGAGCAGGTTCGCGCCATTCATCGCCACCCCGATCTGGAGCTGGTCGGCGCGGTGGTTCATCACGACGAGAAAGTCGGCAAGGATGTCGGAGAGATCGCGGGGATCGGACCGATCGGTGTGCCTTGCATCCAGGACATGGATACCGCACTGCAAGTCGAGGCGGACTGTGTTCTCTATAACGCCCCCTATGAGCACTACGACGAAATCATTCCCATTCTCGAATCCGGCAAGAATGTGGTCTCGCCCATCGGTCCCTGGTATGCCGAGGAGATCGAGGACAGAGACGCGCTCATCGCCGCTTGTGAAAAGGGTGCGGCCACCGTCGCGGGCGCTGGAGTGAACCCAGGCTGGCAGGGCGATCTGCTGCCGCTCATCGCGTCTTCCGCGTGTACGGAGATCGATCACATCCTGGTGAGGGAGTTTGCGGACATATCGGGTTTTACTCCGTTTACGGTGACGGAGGTCATGGGGTTCGGCAAAGCCATCGCAGAGCTGCAGGAGAATCAGGGTTTCCTCGACTATATGGTCGGTTGCTTCAAGCAGACCGCGGCTATCGTGGCGGCCGGCATTGGCCGACCCCACCAAGAAATCGAGACCGAAGTGGATTACTTCGCGGCATCAAAGGACTGCATGGATGGGCGGGTCAAGCAGGGCACGATGGCGGGGCTGAGGTTGGGCGTGCATGCAGTGCACGACGGTCGCAGGACCGTCAAGCAGGAGACGAACTGGTTCGTCGACCCTGCCGCGCTCGAGCACTGGGGACTGCCCGACCGACGTCATGGCTGGTCCATCGAAATCCAGGGTCGGCCCGATGTCGAGATGAGTATCCATGTGGGGGGAGAAGACGAAGGAGTCCGCGGTACCGCGGCACGAGTCATCAATACCATCCCGATGGTCTGCGAAGCAAAACCGGGAATCCTGGGTGGCCTCGACATGCCGCTTCCGCGCGCTTGGCGAGTGCCGCTCACGACGGATGCCGTGAAGTAGATTCGGCTACGGGCGGAGCCATTGCGTGCCGCCGCGTGCGGTGCTTCCGCCGCGGCGGCACGCGCCGTGGAGTCATCGGGGGCCCTGGCCGCGGGCGATAAGAACTCGAGCGCGGTCCTTAGCTCGAAGATGTTGATGTGACCCTTGGCGTTCGTCGTGCTCGCGCCGGGGCGGAGAAGATCGCCGGTATCCTTGACTCCAGCGTACACATAGTTCGCCGTGATCCTGAGCTGCGAGTAGAGGTACCAGTTGACCCCGACGGTGACGTCCCACTTGGTCGGCCCTGCGAAACTGGTACCAGCCCTTGAGTTAGTCTCCTTGGGAGACGACTGGGGGCGAGATGAAGCGGGCGAAGCCGGGTGCTCGGGCTGCGAGCGGCGGCTGAACGCCTCCCATTCCGACCACGCCCGTCTGCTACTGTCCCGCTTCGTGGCCATGAGCGCTTTTCTCGGGGTCCGGCCAATTGTCGGAGCGGCGTGCATCGCACTGCTGATCGCGGCTTGTGGAAGGGAGCCCGCGCCGGCTCCTGCGAACGTCGTACTCGTCACGGTCGACACTCTGCGTGCGGATCGGGTCTCCTTCGACCGCTACGCGCTGCCCACCACGCCCTTCCTCGCTTCCCTGGCCGAGGAGGGGGTCGTGTTCGAGCAGGCCTACGCGCCGAGCTCCTGGACGCCGCCCTCCATGGCATCGCTCTTCACATCGGTCTATCCCACCACCCACGGCGTCACGAGTGGCGGGATTCGCGACGGGGCCGCGCACCGGCAGCCGGTCCTGGGCGAGCGCTTCGTGACCCTCGCCGAGCTCGCGCGCGAGGCGGGCTACCTGACCATCGGAGTTCCGGCGAACCGTCACCTCAGCGAAGAGCTGGGCTTCGGCCAGGGCTTCGATCACTACTACGGCGAGGCGGGCTTTCTGAAGGCCAGTGAAGTCAACCGCGAGGTCCTCCGGCTGATGCAGGCCGCCTTCGGTCCCAACTGGCGCCTCGAGCGCAAGCGGCACAAGCTCTTCCTGTGGGTCCACTACTTCGATCCCCACGATCCCTACGTACCCTACGAGCCCTGGACCCGGGTGTACGATCCGGGCTTCCGTCGCGACGACCCGCAGAGCCCGGCCTTCCTGATCATGAAGGACCTCCAGAAGCGCTTTCCGGAGATCACCCCCGAGCTCCGGGCGCGCATCGGCCGGCTCTACGACGCCGAGATCCGCCGCTTCGACGACCACTTCGCCGCGCTCTGGCAGGAGCTCGGCTTCGGCGACGAGACCTTGCTCGTCATGACGGCCGACCACGGCGAGGCCATGGGGGAGCGTGGCCGGCTCGGGCACTCCCACAGCCTGCACGAGGAGCAGATCCACGTGCCCTTCCTCGCGCGCTGGCCGGAGCGGCTGCCGCGGGGCCTGCGCATCGACGAGCCGGTCGGCATCCTCGACGTCTATCCCACCCTCGCCGAGCTGATGGGGGCGCCGATCCCCGAGAGCGCCCGCGGCCGAAGTCTGGTGCCCTTGTTCGAGGAGGGTTTCGACCCGAGCGCGCAGGCGCGCACGGTCCCGCTCTACTACGAGCTGCACCGTCCCCGCACGCCGACGACGGGGCTGCGCAGCGGGCGTTGGAAGCTGCTCGTAGAGCGGCGCAAGCGCGGGGAGCGCCGCCAGCTCTTCGACCTCGAAGCCGATCGCGGCGAGCTGCGTGACGTCTCGGCCGAGCACCCCGAGCTGCTCGAGCGGCTCACCGCCCAGGCGGAGGCCTGGCGCGAAGCGCTCGAGCGGGGCGAGGCCGAGACGCGCGAGCTCACCGATCCCGAGACCCTCGAGCAGCTTCGCGCCATGGGCTACGTGGAATGAGCGTCGGGGCGAGCGGGCGGGTCTGGATCGCCGTCGCCGCCATCGTCGCCCTCGCGTGCGCCACGTACGCAACGAGCCTGTTCGCGGGCTTCGTCTGGGACGACGAGAACTTGATCCTCGGCGACACCCAGATCCGCAGCCTCGCGAACCTCCCCGAGGTCTTCTCCAGGGATTTCTTCTCCTACGACGAAGAGGGCCAGAAGTACGGCTACTACCGGCCACTGATCACGATCTCCTACATGCTCGACTACGCGGTGGCGGGCCCGAATCCGGCCGAGTTCCACCTGGCGAACCTCCTCTGGCACATCGCGGCCAGCCTGCTCCTCTTCGTCCTCTGCAGGCGGCTGCTGGCGGGCTCCTTCTGGGGGCCCCTCTTCGCGGCCCTCCTCTTCGCCGCGCACCCCGTCCACACCGAGTCGGTGAGCTGGATCTCGGGCCGCACCGACGTCATCGCGACGGTGTTCGGGCTCGCCTCTCTTCTCCTGGGGATGCGCTACCTCGACCTCGTCTCCGGGGCCCGGAACGGGAAGGCGGAGCTCCACGCGAAGCCCGCCATGGGCTCCGTCGCGCTCTTCGCCTGCGCGCTCTTCGCGAAGGAGATGAGCGTCGTGGTTCCCCTGGTCGCGGCGCTCTACGGTGCGCTCCACACCTTCGGCTCCCGCCTGCGGCGGGCGCCCGCGGCCTGGCTCCTCTTTGCGGGCTACGCGCTGGCGCTCGCCGCCTATCTGCTGTTGCGCACGCGCTTCATCGGCGCCGCTGCCGCGGGGGGGATCCAGCCCCCCCGCGAGATCCTCGGGGCCCTGGTCACGCTCCCCAAGGCGCTGGCGCTCTACTGGGGGAAGCTCGTGCTCCCGCTGAACCTGGACGCCTATCTGGTCGTACCCTACGAGGACCATCCCTTCACCTGGCTGGGTCTGGCGGGGCTAGGGCTCGTGGCCGTAGCGGGCGTATTCGTCCTTCGCTTCCGGGGGCGCGAGCCGGCGGCCTGCTTTCTGGTCCTCGCCTTTTTCGCGAGCCTTCTCCCCCTCACGAACATCGTCCGCATCACCTCGCCCCTCGACATGGGCTTCACCATGGCGGAACGCTTCCTCTACCTCCCCTCGGTGTTCTTCTTCGGGCTGGTCGGTTGGGGGATCGAGCGGGCTCTCGGCGCGGGCGGCTCCTCGCCGGCGTCTCCGACGACCAGGGGCCGCGGCTCTCTGCGGCCGATCGCGGTCGCGGTGGGGCTGCTGGTCGTCGCCTTCGCGGCCCGGGCCAACCTGCGCGGCCTCGACTATGCCTCGAGCCTCACCTTCTTCGAGAAGGCCTACGCGCAGCATCCCGAATCGGAGCTCGTGGTCATGTCCTACGGCATCCACCTGCGACGCGCGGGTGAGCTGGATGCCGCGATCGAGCTGCTAGAGAAGGCCTATCTGCTGAATGCCGAATCGGGCATGTTCTCCCGCGTCAGCTTCTACAACAATCTCGCCGTTGCATACGCGGCCAAGGGCCGCTTCGACGAGGCCGTCTCGCTGCTGGAGGCCGCGGCGGCGCACCGTACGAACCTCACCAGCGTCTACAAGAACCTGGGAGGCGTCTATTGGCTGCGCCGCGACTGCGGGTCGGCGATCCCTTACCTCAGCCTGTCACTCGACCTGAACCCCGAGCAGGGAAAATCGCGGGCGATGCGGGTGGACTGCCTCGTCCAGGCGGGCGAGTTCTCGCGGGCCCTCGACGATCTCGAGATCCTGAGAGAGACCAGCGGCGCCGATCCGGAGTTCCACGTGAACCTCGGGATCGTGTATCGGGGACTGGGCCAGCTCCCCGAGGCGATCGACGCCTTCCGGCTCGCCATGGATCTCGGCAAGCGCGACGTGAAGACCCTGATGCTCCTCGGAACCTCCCTGGCGCAGGGGGGGGATTACGCTGCGGCCGTGCCCTACCTGCGGGAGGCCCACGCGCTCGAGCCGCTGGCGCTCGAGCCGGCCGGCGCCCTGGCGAGGGCGCTGCAGCGCAAGGGACGGGAAGAGCAGGCCCGGGAGATCCTTCGTGAGCTCGTCGATCGCCATCCGCGATCCGCGACGGCCCATCTGATGATGGCACAGTTTTGTGTCGAGACCTCCGAGCTTCGCGAGGCCGCCGCGTGGCTCGACAAGGCCCGGGCCCTCGATCCCGCGAACCCCCAGGCTCGGATCCTCGAGGCCCATCTCGCGAGAGCGGCCGGGAGGTAGCGATCGCCGCACAGCGGCGGCGGGGACGACGACCGGGGAAGAGAGTCGCGAGGCAGAAAGTCGCAAGATCGGGGCTTTTCCGATACGACCCGTCCGTCGATCCTACGCACAATCGCCCACTCTTCTCGTGTATTTCCCCTGCACGAGTCCAATTCTCGGCAGTTTTTGGCATACTTGGTGCCGGTTCTCATAGCCGCGACTCGGAGTCTTCGATGGTTGGATCACTCGCTCGCTCTGGAGGCCGCCGGGTGCGGTGGGCTCTCTGGTCGATCGTTCTCATCCCCTTCCTGTGCCTCGTAGCCGGGCTGGCGGGGGCGATCGGCCCGGCCGTTGCGGACTGCCCCGGACCCGATGGGGACGGCTACTCCTGCTCGGATTCCGATGACCTGGGCGGACCCGCCTTCAGCTGGGTGGACATCAGCCAGACCGGGACCTCGATCCCGCTCGACGACGACGACTACGAGTTCCCGATCGATCTTCCCTTCGCCTTCCAGTTCTACGGCCAGAGCTACACGCAGATTGCCGTGGGCGCGAACGGCGGCGTGTACTTCGAGGACACGGACTTCTTCAATCCCAATACCGCGCTTCCCACCTCGGGCGCCGGTCCCGGTGCCTTCATCGCGGCCTACTGGGACGATCTGAACCCGGGCACCGGTGGGGATGTGCTCTACGAGGTCACGGGCACGGCTCCCGACCGGGCGATGGTCGTCGAGTGGAAGGACATTCCCCTCTACAGCAATTCGGAAGATACGCTGACGATGGAGGTGGTCCTTCTCGAGGGCAGCAACAACGTCCTGGTCCAATACCTCGAGCCGACCTCCGAGGGCGGCCAGTACGCGACGCTGGGGATCCAGAAGGACCCGGCCGCGTCGCTGCAGTACTCCTACGACGAGGCGGCGCTGCAGCCCCAGACGTCGATCTGCTACACGTCGCCGGGCTCCAGCGACCCGAACTGCCGCAACTACACACCGGAGCCGGGCAGCACGCTTCTCGGGCTCGCGGCCCTGGCTGCGCTGGGCTGGCTACGCAGGGTCTTCCACGATCACTGAGTCGCGGGACGTTCTCCACCGAGCCGCCGACCGCCGTGTGCTGCGGAGGGCTGCCCAGACGGGGTTCTGCATAAAGACGATGGACAGGATCCAGGTTCAGGATCTGTGCACCAACACATCAAGCCGACGGTCGTGCACGCCCACCCGAGCTACCGCTCCTGGAACGACCGCGAATCCGTGGACCTTCTCCTCGGTGATCGAGCTCCCGATCATTCGCTCGGTCGCTCGGATCCAATCGCGATCGTCTGCCGTCACGAAGGTGAAAGCCTTGCCCTCGTTTCCCGAACGGCCGGTTCGGCCGATGCGGTGGGTGTAGGCCTCGGGTGTGTTCGGGACGTCGAAGTTGATCACGTGGGAAACGCCGCTCACGTCGATGCCGCGCGCCGCAATGTCAGTTGCGACGAGGATGTCGAAGCTGCGATCGCGGAAGCCCTTCATGGCGCGCTCGCGCTGTCCCTGGGACATGTTGCCCTGGAGCCCGACGGCTCGGTGGCCCGACCGCGTGAGCTGGTCCGCGAGTCGCTTCGCGCGGTGCTTCGTGCGGGTGAAGACGATCGCCGAGTCGTAGGCCTTGTCACCGATCAGGTGGTCGAGGAGATCGCGCTTGCGCTTCTCCGAGACGGGGTAGAGCGCGTGCTCGATGGTCTCCGCCGGCGCGCTGTCCGCCAGCTCGACGACATGCGGATCGCGCAGCACCTCGTCTGCGAGTCTGCGGATGGCGCTCGGCATCGTGGCGGAGAAGAGCAGGTTCTGACGCTTCGCCGGCAGAGCCGCGAGAATGCGCTTGATGTCCGGCAGGAAGCCCATGTCGAACATGTGATCGGCCTCGTCGAGGACGAGCATGTCGATCTTGTCCAGTCGCAGCAGCTTCTGCTGCAGGAGGTCG
>JAFDEK010000151.1 GCA_019310385.1 Deltaproteobacteria bacterium | reverse complement strand
CTGGAACACGAGGCCGCAATTTCGACTGAGAACTTCACCTCCGCTCCTGAAGTGGCACTCACTGCAAATCTCGGAGCGGCCCCTGCGGATCGCCCGCCTTTGGCCAGCGGCAGGAATGACATATCCTCGGCGCCCATTTCGATTCACGGAGGCAACGACCGTCCCATGCTCCGCAATACCAACGCCGTCCCCTTCCACCCGATTCCGTCGAGGGCCGCTTGCGCCTTCGCACGCGGCGCGGCAAACGCAACGGTGTCGACCCTGCTCGCGATCGCGCTGCTCGCAGGCAGCGGCTGTTACAACGACGTCGAATCGCGGCTCGCCGAAATCCGCGTCCTCCAGGCCTCCGGCAAGTTCGAGGAATCCCTCGAGCACTTGCGCGTGCTCATCGCCGCGGACCCCGAGAACCCCGAAGCAAACTACCGACTCGGTGCGGCCCTCGTACAGACCGGGCGCGCGAGCCTGGCCGTGTGGCCGCTCAAGAAGGCCAGCCGTACCCAGGCTTTCGGCGTGCAGGCGGGGCTCCTTCTCTCCTCCACCTTGCTCGCTACCGATTCCTACGAAGAGGCCATTCGCGCCGCCAACGACGTGCTCGCCAAGGACCCCAATCGGCCCAACGCCCTGTACAACCGGGCACGGGCCCAGATCGGCGTCGGCCGGGCCGAGCTCGCGCTGCAGGACGTCGAGCTTCTGCTCGAAATCCAGCCAGACGATCCCATCGCCTACACGATCAAGACGGGCGCCCTGATCGACCTCGAGCGCTTCGAGGAGGCCGAGCAGAGTCACATCGATTTCAAGCGGGTCGCAGAGGCAGGCGCCAGCGCCGAACGGGCGGCTCGGGCCTGCGGCGGCCTTGCGATGTTCTACAAGGGCCGGGAGCAGCTCGACAAGGCGGACGAAGTCTTCGAGCAGTGCCTGGAGACCTACCCCGATCACGCAGTGCTGCGCAACTGGGCAACGGCCTTCTACGCCGAGACCGGCCAGTTCGCAAAGGCCGAGGCGCTGTGGCGCGGGGCCATCGACGCCAACCCCGAGGACATGGCTCCCCGTGCAACCTTGTCCAAGGTGCTGGTCAGTCAGGGGAAGAACGACGAGGCAGAGAAGGTACTGGAGGAGGCAGCGGAGCTCTTCGACACGGGTACCGCGTGGCAGGCCCTCGCCAGCATCTATCGCAAGAACGGCAAGACCCCCCAAGCACGCAAGGCCCTGGAACAGGCCCTCGAACGCGCCCGGCGCGAGCCCGAAGGGCTGCGCTTCGCCCTGGCCGACATGCTGATCGAGGAGGGAGAGCTCGACCGTGCCCAGGAGATCGCCAACGGCATGAAGGAGGCGAGCTACCGCGCTCTGCTGAACGGCGCGATCCTGCTCGCTCGCGACGAGCCCCGCGCGGCCCTGGCGCAGCTCGAGGCCGGGCTGCGGCTGTGGCCCAACAACACGCGCGCGCGCTACATGGCCGGTCGAACCGCCGAAGCGCTCGGCGACAACAAGCGCGCCGTGCAGGAATACCGGGAGGCACTCCGAATCAGCGAAACCGAGACGAGCGCCGCCCTCGACCTTGCGCGCCTCTACTACCAGGAGGGCCAGTACTCCAATGCCCAGCAGTTCGCCCAACGGTACATCCAGAACCATCCCCTCGAAGGTTCGATTGCCCACGTGATCGCCGCCCGGGCGGCATTCGCCCAGGGCCAGCTCGACGCCGCCAAGGCTGCTCTCGATGCCCTTTCGGGCGATCCGCGCTTCCGCGCCGTCGCGGTCGCCGAGTATGCGAAGATCGTGGGCGATACCGAAGGCGCCGCGGCCGCCGCGGCGTGGATCGAGAAGAGCAACCTCGACCTCTCGATCCCCGCCAACCACCCGGCCCTGCGCGCCCTCGTGAGCCACCTCGTCGCAGCCGGCCGCGCCCGGGAGGCGCTGCAACACGTCGACCGCGCGCTGGCTCAACGCCCCGACGATGCCCTGGACCTCGAGCTGCGAGGTCGGGTCCTCATGCAACTCGAACGGCGGGGCGAGGCCGAGGCCAGCATCGCGCGCGCCCTCGAGATCGACCCCGGGCTCGCGAGTGCGATCGAGGTCCTGGGCAACTTCGCATCCCTCGACGGCGACCTCGAAGGTGCTCTGCGGGAGTTCGACCGCGCTGCCGCCGCCGACCCCGACAACGCGAGCTACT
The DNA here is from genome assembly GCA_019310385.1 of Deltaproteobacteria bacterium. Classification (GTDB taxonomy): domain Bacteria; phylum Myxococcota_A; class UBA9160; order UBA9160; family UBA4427; genus JAFDEK01. The sequence continues at coordinate 7,455 of JAFDEK010000151.1, read as the reverse complement.
CCTATCAAGCCGCCAGGGTGAGTCGGATGCTGGGCCGCAACGACGACGCACTGTCGCGTCTGCGCGAGGCGGTCGAGCGGGAGCCGGGGCACGTGGCGGCCTGTAATGATCTCGCCTGGGAGCTCGCGGAGCGCGGAGAGGAGCTCGATTTCGCCCTGATGCTCGCTACGCGGGCCGCGCAATCCAAACGCAACGCGGCAACCCTCGACACCCTGGGCTGGGTTCTGCTCAAGAAGGGCGACACGGACGCCGCCATCCGCAGCTTCCGCAGCGCCCTGGAGCTGGAGCCGAACGCCCCGTCGACCCGCTATCGCCTCGGCCTGGCCCTGGTAGAGAAGGGCGAGGCCGCGGAGGCGCGCTCGCAGATCGAGAGCGCCCTGGCGGGCGGGAGCTTTCCCGAGCGTGACGCCGCACGGGCCGAGCTCGCGCGCCTCCAGGGCTCCTGATCGTACGGGCGGCCGCAGGATCCATGCTCCCCGTATCCGCACAGGCGGCTCGCCTCTTCGCCGCCTGTGCGGCGTTTGCGCTGACCCTCGCAACGGGTCCCATGGGCTGTGGCTCGGGCACCGAGCGCGCGCAACAGCACGTCGTGAATGCCCGGGAGTACCTCGCCGAAGAGAAGCGAGAGGCCGCGCTCATCGAGCTCTACAGCGCGGTGCAGTTCGATCCCGCCAACTGGGAAGCCAACTGGCTGCTCGCGCAGATCGCCGTCTCAGAGGGCAATCTCCAGGAGGCCGTGTTCTTTCTGCGCGAGGCGCAGCGCGCCGATCCCGAGGACACCCGGGCGGCACTCGAGCTCGCCAGCCTTCTCTACGGCTCGGATCCCAAGACCGCCCTGAAGCTGGTCAATGACGCAATCGAGCGCCATCCCGACGATGCGGGCGCCCATCGCGTGTTGGCCCTCGTCGCCGTGGCGATGGGGGACACCGCCACGGCGACTCGGGCAGCCAAACGCAGCGTGAAGCTCGGCCCGGACGACCCCGAGGCCTACTGGACCCTCGGCTGGGTGCGCCAGGCTCTGATCCGCGAACGCTCCCTCCTGGGCCAGCGCCCCCAGAATCGCGACTTCAAGACAGCCATCGAGGCCTTCGACGGCTACGTCGAGCACGGGGGCCGAGAACCCTGGAACGCGCGGCTCGAGCAGGCCCGCGTCTACGCCGCGTGGCCCGGCCGCGGCGCGAAGACCGCGGAGACGATCGGGCTGGCCATGGTGTCGGCCCGCGCGAGCGGTGAGACCGGCGCCATGCGGCTGGCCGCCGAACGCATGTCCGAGCTCGCCCGAGGCCTGAAGAGCAAGCAGCTACAAGCCCAGGCCCTCGAAATGCTCCTCGAGATCGACCCCACCGATCTGCAGGCGTGGAAGACCCTGGCGAATCTGCGCAAGGCCTTGGGCGAATCCCCCGCCCCGGTCTACCGGAAGATGCTCGACAGCCTCCCCGAAGATGGCGACGCCCACATCCTCTATGCCCGACACCTGCTGCACACCGAGGGCCTCAGTGCCGCCTTCGCGTATTTCGACGACAAGGTGGACGAGGGTGTGAACCCGCCACGGATGCTCTCGGCCAAGATCAACCTCTCCTACGCGACCGGTCGAAGCGAGCTTGCGGCGCAGACCCTCGAGCGCCTGGAGGCCGCCTATCCCGGAGATCCCTGGACCGAGCTGGAGCGCGCCCAGGCGCTGATCCAAGCCCACAACCCGCGCCCGCGCGAAGCCCTGCTCATCCTCGACGCCCTGGTGACGACGCAGCCCTTTCCGGAGGCCCTCGGCTTCCTCGCCAGCGCGGAGCTCGCCGCGGGCAACAGTGAGGCCGCGGGCCGCGCAGCCCTGGCCGCGCTGGAGATGGGCCGCCGCTTCGATCCCGTGGCCTGGAACGAGCTCGCCCGGGCGCTCTATGCTGCCGGCCACTACGAGGCCGCGGCCAAGCTGCTCTCCGACCTGCAGAGGCGGGGCACCCTGACCGACGCCCAGCAACTCGCGTTGGCTCGCAGCCACTACGAGATCGGAGAAACCCGAAACGCGCGAGTCGCCCTGCTCGAGATGATCTTCCGCCCCGAACCTTCCCAAGCCGCGCTGCGCACCCTCGTCGAGCAGGAGCGCAGGATGCCGAAGCAGGACGGGTGGCTGCGCAGGATCCTCGAGGGTGCTCACGAACGCGATCCGAAAGAGTTCGTCTATCTGCGGCTGCTCACTTCCCTGGACGTGCAGAAGGACCGAAGCGCGGAGGCGCTGGCTCGCTTGAATCGCTCCCTGGAACGCTGGCCCCGGTCGGTCGAGCGCCTGCTGATGCGGGCGAGACTGGCCGACCAGCTCGAACGCGGAGACCTCGCGCTGGCGGATGCGCGGCTGGCCTTCGCGATCAAGCCCACCTACGACGAGCTCGGGAACATCATCCTCTCACTTCACTCGCGCTATGGCGGGGCCGAAGAAAGCATCGCGGAGCTCGAGCGCTCCCTCACGACGCCCGGCGCCTGGGAGGGACGAAACGCCGCCAATTCCGTGCGGCGCAGCCAGTTGCTCGCGAATCTCCACCTGCTCGATGGAGACGGCGCTGCGGCCCTCGCGGTCATGGAGCGCGCCAACAGCGCCAAGCCGGGCAACCCCGAAACCCAGCGCCAGCTCGCCTACCTGCTCGCGAGCACCGGCGGCGATCTGCAGCGAGGCGTCGCCCTCGCCCGTCAGGCTCAGCGGGGCGCGCCCCGCAACCCCGAGACCCTCGACACCCTGGGCTTCGTCTACTTCAAACGGGGCGAGTTCCCCCTGGCCCTCGGCTTCCTGCGGCAGGCCATCGCCCTGAGCGCCACCCCGCAGCCCCTCTACCACTACCACGAGTCCCTCGCGCTCCAGGCCCTGGGACGCAACCGGGAGGCGCTGGCCGCCATCGACACGGTGCTGTCCCTGTCTCCGAAGTACCCGGGCGCCGCGAGAGTTCGCGCAAAGCTCGAGAGCGACATCACGGCGCGGACTCCCGCCTCCTCCTGACGCGCTTGCCGAGCGGCGCGGGGCCCGATGCCGTGGGCTACTCGGACGGCACCCCGCCCGCCCGTCTCTTCCGCGTGTGCTCACGAATGCGCTGGCTCCGGCTCAGGGTCTCGAGATCCCGCTCGAGATCCTCCGAGATGGGGCCCTCGACCTCGAGGGCCCGCTCGATGGCGCGAATGGCGGCGGGCAGGTCGTCGAGCACCACGTGGGCCTGGGCGACGAGGCGCAGCTCGAGCTGCGACGGAGAGGGATTGAGCTGCAGCCGATCCAACCACTCCTGCGCCATTTCGAGCAGCACGGCGCGAAAGCGGGGATCGCTCTGGAGGGATGCGTAGGCGGGCTCGCCCAGCAGATGGTCGAGGCGGTTGTAGCCCCGGGCGCGGGCGACCCGGAGCGCCGCAACGGTCGCGTCGACGTCGCCCGCCAACGCGGCGCGCGTCGCCTTGCGGGTCTGGGCCGCGGCGCCGTCAGGATAGTGGAGCTCCGCGTCGGCCATCATGAACTCGGACGAACGCCAGATGCGCGCCCGCTCGTGGCTGCGAAGAGCGAAGAAGGAGATGAGCACGACGCAGAGCCCGATGGCGACCTTTCCCCCCCACGCATCGCGGACTCCCGGGTCGAGCCCTGCACGCGGGGCCAACCAGGCGCTCAGCTCGGGCAGGGCCAGGGCCGCGCCACCGATCAGCCCGGGCAGGATGAAGTAGAGGTAGCGATCCGCCATGGGAAAGGGCAGCGGGATCACGCCGCAGATGGGCGCGAAGGAGACCACGGCCCACACCCAGAAGATCGCCTCCGGGCGGCGCTCCCGCAGCATGCCGAAGAGACGCCATGCGAGCACTGCGAGCACGGGGAGGGAGGCGAGCCACCACGGGTCGAGCCACGAGGCCGCAGGCGGCGTCTCGTGGAAGGTCGAGAGCCCCCAGGAGGTGGACGCCATCACGAGATAACGCAGTGCGATGGCACAGATGCTGCGGAAGCGCTCGGCGAGCTCGGGGTAGATGGGAGGAGCCTGTCCGGCCGTCTGATTGAAGGCCCAGAACTCCGCAAACGCGAAGGCGGCCAGCAGCAGGGCCCAGACCGCGACCCAGCCCCAGCGCCAATCCCCCTTCTCTTGCGCTTCGCGGTCAGCGCTGCGCACCCAGCCCGCCGCCGCCACGGCGAAGAGCGCGACCGCCGCCGTGGGCTTCGCGAGCAGGGCCAACCCAAAGAGCAGGGCGCCGAGGCCCGGGCGTCGAGGGTGGGCGAGGAGCGCGCCGACGCAGAGCACCATGGCGGAGGTGGTCTTGAGCTGGGAGATCCACGCGACCGCCTCGACGTTGGCGGGGTGCACCAGGAGGAGGCCCGCAGCCAGCCACGCCGCGACGGGGCTCAGACCCCAACGCAGCAGGAGCGCGACCCACAGCAAGCAAGCCAGGGTGTGGACGACCACGTTGACCACGTGGTAGCCCCGAACCGACTCGCCGAAGAGCTGCCACTCCAGGACATGCAGCATCAGATGGACCGGCGCATAGTTCTCCACGACCAACGCGACCACGCTTCCCGGATTCAGGATGGCGATCAGGTTCTCGACGCTGGGATCATGGATGTAGGGGTTCTGGGCAACGTAGTGGCCATCGTCGGAGATGAACTTCCCGTCGAGGGCCGGCGCGTAGATCGCGAAGGCGGCCGCGAGGCAGGCGCAAGCGAGGAGCAAGGACGCCGCGCGGCTCACGCCCATGCCGCCCGCGCCAGAGGTGGCCGATCCGGCGGGCCGGCCCTTCACGCTCCGCGCCGGCCCGCTGCAGCTCCAGCCACCACGCGTGGGCGGCCTTCGGGTCTATGGAGAGAGGAGTCCGACATCTGCGGGGCGGAGCATACCGGAAGGCCCCCGACGCTGCTGAGGATCGGATAGACTCCCGCCCCAGATGTCCAGCACAGAACGATCCGGCTCAGAACAGACCAACACAGAAGAGCGGGAAGACGAGATCGAACTCTCCGTCGTCATGCCCTGCCTCAACGAGGCCGACACCCTGGAGACCTGCATCGGCAAGGCCCAGCGCGTGTTCGCCGAGCACGGCATCGCGGCCGAGGTGGTGGTGGCGGACAACGGCAGCAGCGACGGCTCCCTCGAGATTGCCGGACGCCTGGGTGCCCGCGTCGTCCACGTCGAGAGGCGCGGATACGGGAGCGCCCTCATCGGGGGCATCACCGAGGCCCGCGGCCGCTACGTCCTCATGGGCGACGCCGACGACAGCTACGACTTCCTCGAGATCCCGAAGTTCCTCGAGAAGATCCGGGAGGGCCACGACCTGGTTCAAGGCTGCCGCCTGCCTGCGGGCGGCGGGACGGTCCTTCCGGGCGCCATGCCCTTCCTTCACCGCTGGATCGGCAACCCCATGCTCTCCTCCATGGTGCGCGCCATGTTCGAGGCGCCGGTGAGCGACATCTATTGCGGGATGCGAATCTTCACCAGGGAGCTCTACCACCGGCTGGACCAACGCTGCACCGGAATGGAGTTCGCTACCGAGATGATCATCAAGGCGACACTCTACGACGCCGACATCGCCGAGGTCCCCATCACCCTGCATCCCGACGGGCGCCAATCCCACGGCCCGCACCTGCGCACCTTCCGCGACGGCTGGCGCACCGTGCGCTTCTTCATGATGTACAGCCCCCGCTGGCTCTTTCTCTACCCGGGGCTGGCCCTGGTGCTGCTGGGCTTGCTCGGCTATGCGGTCGCGCTCCCGGGCGCGACGCTCTTCGGTGTCCGCTTCGACGCCCACACCCTCCTGGTGGCGAGTCTGGCCCTGATGCTCGGCTACCAGTCGATCCTCTTCGCGATCTTCACGAAGACTTTCGCGATCAGCGAAGGCCTCATGCCACCCGATCCGCGCATGGATCGCCTCTTCGAGACCGTCGATCTCGAGCGCGGCCTGCTGGTCGGGGGCGGGGCCTTCGTCGCGGGCCTGCTGCTGCTCGTCGCCGCAGTGGGTCAATGGCAGGCGACACGCTTCGGCGCCCTCGACTACGCCCAGACCATGCGCTGGGTGATCCCGGGCGTCACCCTCGCAGCCCTGGGCTTCCAGACCGTGCTCTCGGGCTTCTTCGTGAGCATTCTCGGAATGGGTCGGCGTTGAACCCCGTCGAGCGTCTCCACGAGGCTTACGGGAGCTCGCGGCGTGCCCGGGTGCTGGCCCGACAGCTCGCCGAGCAGCTGCCTCCACGGGGCCGCCTGCTCGACGTGGGCTGCGGCGACGGCGAGATCGATCGCCTGATCGGCGAGACCCATCCCGACCTGCAAATGGAGGGGATCGACGTACTGGTGCGGCCGGACGCGAGCATCCCCGTCACGGCCTTCGACGGCCGGAAGATCCCCCATCCCGACGACTCCTTCGACGGCGTCCTCTTCGTCGACGTGCTTCACCACAGCGACGACGCCACGGAGCTGCTGCGCGAGGCCCGGCGGGTCGCGCGCGACTTCGTCCTGATCAAGGACCACCGACTGAACGGCTTGCTCGCCGGTCCCACCCTGCGCTTCATGGACGACGTCGGTAACGCGCGCCACGGCGTGGCGCTGCCCTACAACTACTGGAGCCACGAACGCTGGCACGAGGCCTTCGAGAGCCTCACCCTCGAGGTGACGGGCTGGAAGCAGGAGCTCGGCATCTATCCCTGGCCCGCGAGCTGGGTCTTCGGACGCGGCCTCCACTTCATCGCTCGCCTGGGAGTCGCCGCGGGCGGCGGCTCCGGAGCCGCCGGCGGCCCGTGAGCCGGCAGGCGCGAGAGGGGGCACTCGCACCGGTCCTGGCGCTGTGGCTCGCGCTCTCGGCGGCGGCCTTCGCCCTCGCGATTCCCGGCGTCGAGAAGCCCGGGCTCTACTACGACGAGGCCTTTCTCGCCCAACAGGCGCGCGGCTTCGTCGAGCCCGAACGCGCCGGCCAGCACCCGCCGAGCACGCGCGAGGTCACGCTGGCGGGCCGGCCCTTTCCCTTGCGCAATGCCGCCTACATGGGCTCCCTGAAGAGCCAGCTCCTGATCCCGTCCCTTGCGCTCTTCGGCTCCAGCACCCGGGTGCTCCGACTCACGACCCTCGCCACCGGCCTCCTCGCCCTGCTCTTCTCCATGCTCTGGGCGCGACAGCTCCTCGGGACGCCAGCCGCTCTGTTGACGGGCCTGCTCATGGCGACGGACCCCGGCTTCCTGCTCTTCAGTCGATACGAATGGGGGCCCTACACGAGCATGCTCCTGTGCCGCAGCCTGGGCTTCTTCCTCGTGACCCTGGGCCTGGGCGCCGGGAGCTCGGCCGCGCTGCGCGCGCCACGTGCGGGCCGGCCGCGCACCTGGCGGGCTGACGCCGCGGTGCTCGCCGGCGCCGCCTCCCTCGGCCTCGGCGTCTACAGCCGCGCCGATTTCGTACTGATCCTCGCTGCGACGGTGGCCGCCCTCGCCCTGTGCTGGCGCGACGCGCTGCTGCGCACACTGCGCGAATCCCGGCG
>JAFDEK010000150.1 GCA_019310385.1 Deltaproteobacteria bacterium | reverse complement strand
TTCTCTCGGTTCCCTTCAGCGGTCGCAGGTCGTCGCATTCGATTCGGCTCGCGGCGATTCTCGACTCTCCATTGAATGAGTGCCGCCTGGACTGCTCTCGGTGACGTCACGATCTGCACTTCGGCCCCGGGGGCTTCCATTGCTACGGGATAGATACGCTAAAGGCGCCCCTCCGGTTGCAGCTCCCAGACCGAGGAGCTCGCGCGGGCGGGTACGGGCGGCTAGATGGAGACGCGCAGGGGGCTCTCAGGCGAGGGGGAAGACCGAGGGGATCACGCTGAGCGCGACGAAGGCGCAGATCAGATCCAGGGGCAAGCCTACCCGAACGAAGTCCGTGAAGCGGTAGCCGCCAGGCCCGTAGACGATGAGATGGGTCTGGTATGCGACGGGGGACGCAAAGGCGCAGCAGGAGCCGATGGCGACGGTCATCACGAAGGCCCGGGGGTCGGCGCCGGTCTGCTGGGCCGTCGCCACGGCGACCGGGAACATGAGGGCCACCGCGGCGTTGTGGTGAAGGGTCTCCGCCATGAGGAGGCACACGGCGTAGATGACCACGAGGGCCCCCATGGCGCCGAGCTCTCCCGCGATGGCGACCACCACCCGGGCCACCTCGCCGGCTGCTCCGGTCTTTTCGAGCGCGCTCGCGATGCCGAGACCGGCACCGATGGTGACGAGGATCGGCCAGTGCACGCTCTGCCGGGCCTGGGTGGCGCTGATGCAACGGGTCGCGATGAGCAGCCCCACCCCGATGAAGGCCGCGATGGCGATGTGCAAGCCCGCCAGGCTGACCGAGAGCACGACTGCCAGGAGGATCGCCACCGCGATCCCGGCGCGCTCGAAGCGCGGCTTGGTGCCGCCCGCCAGCTCGCTCACCAGGAAGAAGTCGGGGCTGTTGCGGTGGAGGCGGAGGAAGTCGGGAGCACTCTGCATGAGCAACGTGTCGCCAGGGCGCAGGACGATCTCGCCGATCTTTCCGGGGATGCGTTCACCGTTGCGATGGACTCCGATCACCGCGGCATCGTAGGCGCCCCGGAAGTTGGAGTCGCGGATGCTCCGGCCCACGAGCGGTGACGAGTTCGATACCACGACTTCGACGAGGCGGTGGCTCGGATTGTCGAGGGCGGCGTCGTCCGCGGCGGGTGCGGGGACGAGGCCGCGAATGCGCTGGAGATCGACGATGGTGGAAACGACCCCGGCGAAGACGAGGCGGTCCTGGGCCAGGATCACCTGATCCGGCCGGACGGGCGTGATGATCCGGCCTTCGCGATCGATCTCGACGAGAAAGAGGCCGGGCAGCTGGCGCAGGCCCGCTTCCTCGACGGTCTGGCCCACCAGCGGACAGCTGGGCTGGACGAGCATGTCGGCGGTGTACTCCCGGCGGCGATCGCCGAGGGCCTCGCCGGGCTCGGTGCGATCGGGCAGGAAGCGGGGAGCGACCAGGACCAGATAGGTCAAGCCCACCGCGCAGAGCGGCAGGCCCACGGGCAGCAGCTCGAAGAAGCCCATCTCGGGCATGCCCGCCTCGCTGATGAGGCCCGCCACCGTGAGGATCGTGCTCGTGCCGATGATGGTGGTCGTGCTCCCGAGGATCGAGGCGTAGCTCAGGGGAATCAAGAAGCGGCTCGGCGGCAGCGAATGCCGGTGCGCCCAGTCGATCACGCCCGGGGTCATCATGGCCACGATGGGGGCGTTGTTGAGGAATGCGGAGAGGAAGGCCACCGGACCTGTGATGCGCAGCAGGCCGCCAGTCACGCTGCGGCTGCGTCCGAGCAGGCCGCTCAAGATGATGTCGAGGGCGCCCGTCTCGCGCAGGGCCGCCGAGACCATGAAGAGGGCACCGACGGCGGCCACCACGGGGTTCGAGAAGCCCGAGAAGACCTCGTAGGGGCTCAGGATGCCGACCGCGGCCAGGGAGAGGAGGGCGGCCATCAGGATCAGATCCGGCGCAGCGAGCTCCCTCACCATGGCGGTGAGGGCCAGCAGCACGATTCCGAGGGTGAACCAGATCTGCCACTCCATTGGCGTCGCACGATACCCGCAATGGCGAGGGGGCCACAAGGCGCGGGGGCGCGGGATCGTGATGCGGAGCGCGCCAGATCGGCGACACTGCGGGCCATGGATCGATCCGAACCGAGGCGAGCGGCCGCCGGCGGCTTCTCCGAGCGGGACTTCTACCTGGCCGAGTTTCGCGGCCGGACCCTCGCCCTCGCCCTCGCGTTCGAGGAGGAGGAGCTCGACGCCGCCGGCAGCGCGGTCCTGGACGAGGTCCTGTCGGCTCTCGAGGCCAACCAGACCCGGGTGATTCTGCTCTGTGCGGATTCGCGGCTGCTCTCCCGGCTCGTTCCGGCCGCGCCCCTGCACGCCTCGGGGCAGGGCTGGCAGGGGGCCCTGTGGCGTGTCTCGAGGCGCAGCCTGCGCATGGGTTTTCTGGTGGAGCGCGGCAGCGACCTCGCCGCCGTCTGCCGGGAGGTGGTCCTCGAGCTGGGTCTCGCGAAGCTCGTGTGGATCGACGGCGAGGGCGGCCTGGAGCGCTCGGACGGCAGCCGGCTCTCCCTCGTCGCTCTCGAGGAGCTCGAATCGCTGACGGCCGTGCCGGGTGGGTCCGCGCACCTGGGACCGGAGCGCTCCAAGCTCCTCGAAGAGATCCGCGCCATGGTGGAAGGCGGGCTGCCCTCGGCCAGTCTCTGCGATTCGCAGGGGCTCGCCGACGAGCTCTTCACCTATACGGGCTCGGGGACCTTCTTCTCCCTGCGCCGCTACACCGAAGTCCGGCGTCTCGTCCTCGATGAGTTCGATGCCGCCAACGATCTCATTCGCCGCGGCGTCGAGGAGGGCTACCTGGTTTCGCGCTCCGATACGCAGATCGAGCTGATTCTCTCCAACGCCTTCGGGGTCTTCGTGGAGGGTCGCTACCTGGCAGGAATCGGCGCCCTGCTGCCCCATCCCGGTGCGCGCACCGGCGAGATCGCCTCGCTCTACACACTGACGCGCTTCCTCGGCGAGGGCATCGGGGGGCATCTGGTGCGCTTCGCCGTGGAGTGCTCCCGGGAGCGGGGCTACGACGCGGTCTTCGCGTGTACCACCTCCGAGCGTGTGGCGGCCTTCTTCGGGCGCGAGGGCTTCGAGCGGGTCTCGCCCGACCTCCTGCCCCAGGAGAAGTGGTCGGACTACGCGCCCGAGCGGCGCAGCCAGGTGCTGTGCCTGCGCCGGAAGATCGATTGAGCGCCCGCTCGGGCGGCGGGGCGCCTGCGGCCTGGCGAGGGCGCCTGCGGCCTGTTGAGAGGAAAAGCGGTCGGAGCGCTCCGGGCGTGGCGTGAGCTTCTTCCCAGAGGTCACGGCGAGACGAGTCTCTCCGTGAGTGGACTGTAAGCCGGGTCCTGTTCCGCGCCGGGCTCTCGCCCGGCACGGCGAGGATCATTCATCTAGACGACACGTTGCCGAGCCGTTCGAGCGCTCTGACCCGGGTGTCGGTGCCGACAAGCCTGAGCTTGCCCGCGCTAGGGCGGGTCACCCTAAACAACACCCCTATTCGAGCTTGCTCCAGGAAGGGCTTGCCTCGCCGCCGGTCGCCCGGCTGTCGCGCGTGGGCTCTTACCCCACGATTTCAACCTTACCGGACAGGCACTCCTCGGAGAGCCCGTCACAGCAGCCAGACCCTTCCGGGCCTGGCTGCCGCGCTTCGGCGGTGTGATTTCTGTTGCGCTTTCCCTCGGGTCACCCCGGGTCGGTGTTACCGACTTCCCTGCCCTGTGGAGCCCGGACTTTCCTCCCGCGGACGGTGCTTGTGTCCGCCGGCGATCCTCCGTCCACCTCCAACCGGTTCACAATCTAGCAGGTTGCGGAGCGGTCCCCAGCGGGGCGAATTTCGGGTCGATTTTGTTGTAAGTATACATTGAATACTTAGTAGATATGTATTAGATACTGTATTTGATGGCAGATGTGATCTCACCCGATTCGGAAGACCCCGGGCGCCCCTCGTCGTCCGGCCGTCCCGCCATCCTGCGCCCGGGAGAGATCTTCGATCCGGTGGCGCGGGCCCTCGAGGTGATCGGCGATCGCTGGACCCTGGTCCTCGTGCGCCAGCTCATTGGGGGAGCCAAGGGCTTCCAGGAGCTGCGGGTGAGAACGGGGATCGCGCCCCGAGTGCTTTCGAGCCGTCTGCGACAGCTCGCCGACGACGGCTTCGTCGAGAGCGTGAGGCGGGGCACTCGCTCGCTCTACGGCGTTACCGAACGGGGTCGCTCCCTGGAGCCCATCATCTCCTCCATCGCCCTCTGGTGGACCCGCCACGGCATCGAAGACCTCGCCATCGATACGGGCAAGTTCACCGAAACCTCACCCCAGTCGATTCTCGAATCCATGCCCTTCCTGCTGCGCGAAGACGTTGCACGGGACGCCCGGGTGACCTTCGAGATTCGGCTCACTGGAGCGGGCGGGGGCGTCTGGACCGTGCACATCGTCGATGGCCAGTGTGAAGTGCGGCCCGGCTTCGCCGAGGGCGCGGACGTGCGTTACACGGCCGATGCCAAAGTGTGGTGCAGCGTCGCACTGGGACTCGCGGACGCGCGCGACGCGGTCAAGCGCGAGCTCATGCAGAAGGAAGGCGGGCCCCAGGCCCTGGATCACTACTTCCATCAGATCTCCCGCCTCAGCGCGGACCTTTCCGACGACCGGCCGGCAGCGCCGGACGTCTCCCGAAGCGAAAGCCAGAATGAGGCCGACCCGGCCCGAAGGAGCGCAACGTGATTTCTTATGGATTGACGGAAGAGCAGGAGGTCGTTCGCGAGGCCATCCGGGACTTTGCCGAGCAGGTGCTGCGGCCCCTGGCTCGCGAGTGCGACGAGGCCGAGTCCATTCCCGGCGACTTTCTCGACACGGTATGGGAGCTGGGGCTGACCTCGACCCAGATCCCCGCGGCCTTCGGCGGGGGCGGAGAGGATCGCTCCCCGATCACCAATGCCATCATCCTCGAAGAGCTCGCCCACGGTGATGCAACCCTCGCCATGGCGGCTGTCGCGCCGTCCGCCTTTGCAAATGCCATCGTCGACCAGGGCAGCGAGCAGCAGAAGCAGAAGTATCTGCCGCTCTTCTGCGGCGAGCGCTTTCATGCGGCGTCGTTGGCCGCCATCGAGTCCGCGGCCGTGAGTGACCCCATGAAGCCGCGCACCCTGGCGGAGCCGAAGGAGGAAGGCTTCGTGATCTCGGGTAGCAAGGCCCTGGTGCCTCTGGGCCGGCGGGCGAGCCACTTCCTCGTCACCGCCCGCAACGGCGAGGAGGGCGTCGACGCCTTCATCGTGCCCGCTGACGCCGAAGGTCTGACGGTCTCGGACGCGGAGAAGAACCTCGGTCTGCGCGGTCTGGGGACGGTGTCGCTCACCCTCGACCGGGTCGAGGTGCCCGCGGCCGATCGCCTGGGCGGCGAGCAGGGCAGCGACCTGCGTCGCGTTTTCGACGGTTCGCGGGCTGCCCTGGCCGCGGTCATGCTGGGCCTCTCCCGGGCGGTGCTCGAATACTGCGTTCCCTACACGAAGGACCGTGTCGCCTTCGACGAGCCCATCGCCCAGAAGCAGGCCATCGCCTTCCGACTGGCCGACATGCACATCGAGATCGAAGCCACGCGCTGGCTCGTCTGGAAGGCGGCCAGTCAGCTCGAGCGCGGTCTCGAGACCACGCGATCCTCCCACTTCGCCCGCTCCTACGCGGCGGAGAAGAGCATGTGGATCGCGGACAACGGCATCCAGACCCTGGGTGGCCACGGCTTCATTCGCGAGCACCCGGTGGAGATGTGGTTCCGCAACGCCCGCAGCCTGGGCGTGCTCGAAGGAACCCTCGTGCTCTAGGAGGGCGGCCCGAGGCTCGGGCCACCCGACGCCGCGCAAGCTGTGGCAGACCGAAGGACTCACGCGCCCGGGGCCCGACCCCTGAGGCGCTCACGATTGGAGAAGTGATGATCGACTTCACCCTGACCGAGAACGACAAGGCGGCCCTGGCCCGCACCCGGGCCGAAGCTCTCATCTGCCGCAAGTACGCGCGCTACCACGACGAGCAGGAGGGCGAATTCCCGCCCGATGAGCTCGAGGAGGCGGCGGACTTCTACGCCAACGCTCCCCAGGTGCCGGAGGCCGGTCCCGAGGACACGAGCATGTCGGTGATGTCCGCATTGCACAGCCTGGGACTGACCTGGGGCGACTACTCGGTGCGTTTGCGGCGCGGAGGTGGGGGGCTTGGCAACGCGGCTCTGGCGGCCGCGGGCACGGAAGAGCAGAAGCAGAAGTGGGGAGGTCTGTGTCTCTCCATGGCGATCACCGAGCCCGGCTGCGGCTCCGACCCCTCCATGGTTTCGACCTCGGCGGCCCTCGACGGTGACGAGTGGGTGATCAACGGAGAGAAGATCTTCGTCACCACGGGCATCCGCGCCGAGGGCGTGGTGTTGTGGGCCACCGTCGACAAGTCGGCGGGCCGTGCGGGCATCAAGTCCTTCCTGGTCGAGAAGGGAACACCGGGCTTCGAGGTTCCCCACAAGGAGAAGAAGCTCGGCATTCGCGCCGACGACACCGCGGCCTACGTGTTCCGCGATTGCCGCATTCCGCGCGAGAACCTGCTGGGCCTCGACGAGACCATTCCGAAGAAGAGTTCGGGCGGCTTTCGCGGCGTCATGAAGACCTTCAACATGACCCGCCCCCTGGTGGCCGCCATCGGCCTCGGACTCTCGGAGGCCGCCCTCGACTTCACCCGGGACCTCCTCGAGGAGGCCGGCTTCGCGCTCGACTACGGGGCCGGGCTGGGGAGCCGTTCCGCTGTGGCCGAGAAGTTCATGCGTCTCGAGGCCATCCAAGAGGCGTCGGTGCTCACGACCCTGCGCAGCACCTGGCTGGCTGGTCAGGGCAAGCCCAACAACATGGAGTCCTCGATCTGCAAGGCCCACGCAGGCTCGGCGGTGCGCGAGGTGACCCAGGGCTGCATCGAGCTTCTCGGGCCGATGGGGATCTCCCGCGACCATCTGCTGGAAAAGTGGACCCGGGATTGCCGCATCACGGACATCTACGAGGGCACCGGCGAGATCCAGCGCCTCATCATCGCCCGGGGCCTCCTCGACTACACCCGATCCGACCTCAAGTAGCCGAGGGGGGGGGACGTTCCTTCCGAGCTTCCGATGTGACGTGACGTCAGAACGGAACTTCGGAAGGAACGTCCCCCCTTGCGTTATGGTTGTTGGGATGTTGGCTGTATTGGTGGACGAGCCGGGTGACGAGACCCGGCTGCGAGTTGGGGAGTGCGAGGCGCCGAAGCTCGTGCCGGGGTCAGTGCGCATCCGGGTGGCGGCCGCAGGCGTGAATCGCGCGGATCTGCTGCAGCGTCAGGGCTTCTATCCGCCGCCACCGGGCGCTTCGACCATCCTGGGGCTCGAGTGCGCAGGCGAGGTGGTCGAGGTGGCGCCTGGCGTCGGGGCCTGGGCGCCGGGCGATCGCGCCATGGCGCTGCTGAGCGGCGGCGGTTATGCCCAGGAGGTCGTGGTCTCGGCGGGCTCGGTCATGCGAGTGCCCGCCGGGCTCTCCTACGAGCAGGCGGCGGCGCTGCCGGAGGCTCTCCTCACGGTCTTCCTCAACATCTTCCAGCTGGGCGGGCTGCCCGAGGGCGGCGCGGCCCTGGTTCACGGCGGCGGCAGCGGCATCGGGACGGCCGCCATCCAGCTCGTGAAGGCCGTCGGCGGCACCTGCATCGTGACCGCCGGCAGCGAAGAGAAGTGCCAGCGTTGCCTCGAGCTGGGCGCCGACATCGCGGTCGACTATCGAGAGGGCGATTTCGTAGCCGCCGCACGAGAGGCGACGGACGGGGGTGGTGTGGACGTCGTGCTCGACTCCATCGGAGCCCCCTACCTGGCGCAGAACCTCAAGGCCCTGGCGGGCGGCGGCCGCCTCGTGCTGATCGGACTCATGGGCGGCGCCAAGGCCGAGCTGCCCATGGGCATGCTGCTGACCCGTCGGCTGCAGGTGATCGGCTCGACCCTGCGCACTCGCTCCGACGCCGAGAAGGCCGAGCTGGTCTCGGCGCTGCTCGATCGCTTCGGCGAGCGAATCGAGAGCGGCGTCATCCGGCCGGTGGTCGACCGGGTGCTGCCCCTGGGCGAAGTCGCCGAGGCCCACCGGGTCATGAAGGCCAGTGAGCACTTCGGGAAGATCGTCCTCAGCGTCGAGTGATGCGCGTTCCCATGGGGCGAGATCGCCCGCGGCGCTGGCCAATCGCTCGGGATCTCCTCCGATTCGCGTGGGATCGGCCGATACGAGAGCCATGGGTAGCGACCTTTCCTCCGGGGCCGATGATCCGGGTCTCGACGTTCGGGGCTTGCTCGCCGAGTTTGCAGATCTCAATCGCCGCCGGCTCTTCGGCTCTCCCGCACTCGACGTGCACGAGGTGGAGCGCTGGCTCGAGCTGCGCGACTGCCTCGAGCGCCACTTCGACCCCCTCGGTAGTCGGCCTTTCGAGGACTCGGAGCAGCGCGACTACATGCGCCTGCGCACCCACATTCGCATCGACTTCGGAGCCCGGGGTGAGCTCCGGACCGGAAGGGTGAAGAACATCTCCCAGGGTGGGCTCTTCGTCGCAACCGACCGGCCGCTCCCACGGCACTCGGAGGTGTTGCTGGTGCTCGAGCGCCCGTGGAACGGTGAGCCTCTCGAGGTAAGGGGGCTGGTCTCCTGGAACACCGAGGGCGAGGGGCCCGCTTCTCATGCCGGCATGGGGATCGAGTTCTGCGAAGCCGACCGCGCCCAGCGCGAAGCCATCGGTCGGCTCGTGCAGCTGGCCGCGCGGGCCGAGATCGAGTAGCGGCCCTTTCCCAGCCCCAGCCCCAGCCCCAGCCCCAGCCCCAGCCCCAACTCCAGCCCCAGCCCCAGACGAGGGCAGGGCGGCTCTGTGACCGGTCGGCCGGGCCTCTGCCCACCGGCATTCCGTTTCCGATCCGCTACGTTACCGGCCGCCGGAGATCGCGCCGGCCGCTCCCCGATGACCACGCGGGTGAGCCGCGGCGACGGGTGACCAGAGAGGCGCGCGAGGCCAACCGGTGTCGCGATTGCCATGGGCGAGCGCCGGAGCAGCGAGCGCCCCAATCCACCAGAGACACGAGAGAATCGGAGGAAGACCCGCCATGGCGGAAACCGAACGAAGCTTTGCAATCATCAAGCCCGACGCCGTGGCCAAGGGCGTCACCGGCGAGATCCTCGCCCGCATCGAGAGCAACGGGCTCGCGATCATCGCGCTGAAGCGACTGCAGCTCAGCGAGCAGGAGGCCCGCGGCTTCTACGCGGTCCACAAGGAGCGCCCCTTCTTCAAGGACCTGGTCGCATTCATGACGTCGGGACCCATCGTCGCCGTCGTGCTCGAGGGCGAGGGCGCGATCGGCAAGTGGCGCGATCTCATGGGGCCCACGAACTCCGACGAAGCGCCCAAGGGCACAATTCGTGGCGATTTCGGTACCGACATCGAGCGCAATGCCAGCCACGGCTCCGACGCGCCGGAGACCGCCCGCCTCGAGATCTCCTACTTCTTCAACGCCACCGAGATCCAGGCGCCCGTCGAAGCGCTGTAGCGGCTCCGGCGACCCGGCAGCCGCGATTTCATGAGATCGCTCGGGAAATAATCGGATTCGTCTCCCTGCTATGTGGCCAATTCCCATCGTGCCGGCGAGAATT
>JAFDEK010000149.1 GCA_019310385.1 Deltaproteobacteria bacterium | reverse complement strand
GATGGCCAGATCGGGATTCCCGGCGCTCGCCTGATAGCGGACGACCTTCGTGCAGTCCTTGGCGGTGTCCGCGCAGAAACCGTCTATGGCGGTGTAGTTGATGTAGAAGTAGCGGTTGTTCGCGTAGTCGGGGTCGAAGGCCAGGCCGAGCAGGCCTTCCTCTCCGCGTGCGGTCCGCAGGCCATCGGTGGCCGTGATGGAGAAGAAGGTCGAGGTCTCGCTGACCTCCGGATCGTTGGGGAAGACCCGAATGGTGCCCTTCCGCTCGACGACGAAGATCCGGTCGCTTCCGTCGGGCGGTGCCGTGAGGAGGACCGGCTGGTCGAAGGTCAGGTTCGGAAAGGCGACCTCGACCTCGATCTCGGGCAGCGCGGCGGCGCCGGCACTGGGAGACAGTGCTGCGAAGATCCATGCGGCGATGGGTAGACATAGGACGCGCGGAATGCGGCGTCGTCTCACGGCGGGCTGATGTAGCATCGGTGAATCCTAGGTGCTCGCTTGGGGCTTTTCCACAATAGCTTGCCCCACGAGGGGCTGACTGCTAAGCAACCGAAAACACACAGGAAATTCCTTAGGATGCGGAGGGTGATGCGAGTGCACGCGAGGCGGACGGGAGAGGGGCTGGGCGTTTCGGTGGCAGCCCTGCTCCCGCTGCTCGCGGTGCTGCTCCTCCAGTGGGGATGCCGCGACGGGGGTGTCGCTCCGCCGCCGCCACGCCCGCCGAACATCGTGCTCTACATCGTCGACACCCTCCGCTCCGATGGCCTGGCGAGCTACGGAAACCCCTCGGCGAGCACGCCGCACTTCGATCGTCTCGCCGCCGAGGGCGTCGTCTTCGAGAACGCCTACGCGAACGCATCCTGGACCCGCGCCTCCATCGCGACGATCGTCACGGGCCTGTATCCGAGTCGTCACCTGGCCGAGCGCCGCGCCGACAGCCTGCCCGACGAGGTCGAGACCCTCTCGGAAGTGCTCCTGCGCAACGGCTACACGACCGGGCTCATCACCACGAATCCCAACGCGGGCCGGCACTTCGGCTTCGACGTGGGCTTCGACTCGATGATCGAGCTCTACCGGCGCAACAAGCCCGGACGTGTGCACAGCTTCGAGCTCATCACGGCCTCGGATCGCGTCACCGACCGCGCCATGGAGTGGATCGGCGCCGTCCCCGAGCCCTTCTTCCTGACCATCGTGTCCGTCGATCCCCACGCTCCCTACCGCCCTCCGGAGCGCTTCGATCGCGCTGCGGGGGCCTATACGGGCAGCGCCGATGGCAGCTTCGAGCACATTGACCGGCCCGATCTCGACGCTACCGACCGGAGGCGAATTCGCGCCCTCTACGACGCCGAGGTGTCCTTCAACGACGACTCCTTCGGCGCGCTGCTCGCGCACCTCGACGAGCTCGGGATTCGCGACGACACCATCGTCGCGCTGACCTCGGATCACGGGGAGGAGTTCTGGGAGATCAAGGGGCGTCGCGGCCACGGCCGGTCCCTGAGCGAGGCCGTGACCCGGGTACCCCTCGTCGTCCGCTATCCGCGCGGTGGGCGGGTGCCGGCGGGCAAGCGCGTCGCCGCTCCCGTCGAGCTCGCCGACGTGGTACCGACGATCCTCGATCTGGCCGCGCTGCCGGTTCCCGCTGGTCTCGACGGAAGGGCGCTCTTCAGCGGCGAGCCCGATCCCGCCCGCGCCGTGTACGCCAGCCTCGACCTCGACGGCTATCGGATTCGCAGCCTGCGCAAGGGCCCGTGGAAGCTCCTCTGGTACGAGCCCATGAACCGCTTCGAGCTCTTCCGACTGGACGAGCCCGGGGGCGAGGAGCGACCCATCCCCCAGAACGCCGGTCCCCAGGCCCGCAGAGCCCGCAGTGAGCTGAAACGGGAGCTGGCGGCCATCGTCGCCCGAGACGCCGCGCGGGTGGAAGCGCCCGAGGGCCAGCCGGAGGCGGTGCCCGCCGATGTGGAGGACGCCATGCGCGCTCTCGGTTACATCGAGTAGCGGCGCTGCCCCGAGTAGCGGCCGCGCGTCGAGGCGCTACACCGCCAGCGACGCCACCGATTCGGGCATCTGCTGGGCGACCCGAATGATCGGAATGCCCGTCATCAGGTTCTTGTTCATCTCGTGCATGGCCCGGGGCAGGTCCTCGAAGGCGTAGACCTCCTTGTGGATGGTGGGCTTGAACACCGCGCCGTAGAGCTCGGTGGCCGACGCCACACCGGCCGGGGTCTCGTAGTGGGTGTGGTCCAGGGTGATCTGCTTGGTCGAGCAGCCGGCCGAGTTGTACTTGACCTGGGTGTCGAGCTGCCAGCCGGCGCTCACGTTGACGCCCTGACGCGCCTGGGCGGCGAGGCCAGCGGCGAAGACGGGGCCCCGCAGCATGTCGCAGACGATGTGCATGCCCTGGCCGCCAGTGCGCTTCTTGACCTCCTTCAGGAAGCCCTTGACGTCGTCGCGGCCGGCAAAGCGGTTGTAGGCGCCCTGGTCGATGCCCTCGATGCCGAGCTTCTCGAGGGCGGCACGGCGCTCCGGGCTGCCCGAGCAGAAGAAGGCGTTATGGCCCTCCGATCGAGCGAGCATGAGGAAGAGCTCCGAGACGCCGCCGCCGAAGCCCATGACGTTGACCACGGCCTTCTGCTCGCGACTGACCTTGAGGCGGTAGATCCCCATGGCTCGGCGCCACAGGTGGTATGCGGTCGGCGCGCGCAGGGGCAGGGCGGCGATCTCCCACAGGTTCAGCCCGCACTCGAGGGGCGCGTGCACGATCTGCCAGTCGCCCACCACGGCTTCCTCGCCGTACCAACCGACCGAGTCGGGCTGGTCGTATGCCCAGATGCGCAGGGGATAGCCGTAGTCGTCGGGCTCGCCGTTGCAGTGGGTGACGACGACGTCACCGATCTCGAAGCGGCCCACCGAAGAGCCGACGCCGATGACCTCGCCCACGGCCGAGTTGCCCGGGTAGATCTTGCCGCCGCGCATGTCGGTGATGTTCACCGTGTCGGCCAGGGCTGCGTGATCGACGTTGTGCTCCGCCGACACCGCGAGGATCTTGAGGTGGACGTCGTGGGGGCCGACGTCGCGCAACTTCAGCTCGTCGAGAGCGATGATGTGGGAGACGTCGACCTGGGAAAGATCGTCATCGACGCGCTTGCGTTCTTCGGCGATCGCTTCGGCAGTGATTGCATACTGTCGGGGCATGACATTCCTCGTCTTCATTAGAGATTCTGGATTAGAGGTTCTGGATTGGAGGTTCTGGAATCGCAGGATCTGGAACGGGCTGGAATCACTCCCCGCGGAGGAGCATCTCGAAGAGCTCGAGTGCGCTGCGCTCTTCGAAGTTGATCTCACCGTCGGCGGCGATCACGCCCTTGATCGCATCGACGAAGATTCGCCGATGCGCGTGAGGAACGGCGGTGGGGTCGATCTCCTCGGGGCTGGGCGGCACCTCGAGCCAGCCCTTGACCCGCTGGCGCTCCTCCTCCTCGAGCTCGAGCCGACCCACGAGATCGCTGACGAAGCGCCGCTCCTCGGGTTGGATCTGGAGATCTGCCCACGCGAAGGAGCAGACGAAGCGCATCAGGCGCAGGCGCTGGACGCGGTCGAGCTGATCGAGCATGGGAACTCCTCGGCACGTCCGGAGGGCAAGGGCTCGCGAGCACGTGCTCGGATCTCTTGCTCCCTCGCTGGGCGACACAGAAACTCTCGCGATTGCGCAACCCATGCGCAAGTAGGGGAGTGGGCGCCACAGTGACGGAACTCCGTTTCCACTTCCGCGTTTTGCGAATTCCCAGCCGCGCCTGAGGGCCGGGAGACGGCTCCGGGCGGCCTCGAGGCTTGGTATCCGGCTTGCAGTGTTAAGTGGAATCAGCTGCGGCCGTTCTGCGAAGGGGCGGTGGTGCCACCCTGGGGCGCGACGGACCTGCCCTGGCGGCGCTCGACCCGCAGCCGGAGCGAATGCATGATCGGGAGCGTCGCGCTCAGGAGCTGTGCCCTTGCGGGCCTCATCCTGGTGCTGGCCAGCGCGGCCAGCGCCGGTGGCGACCCCATGAACCTGAGCGACCGGCGGCCCCGCTGGGTCGGCGTGACCTTCGAGGTCTCCTCGAGCGATGACCCGGGGCGCATCAACACCCGCTACTCGGACTCCTTCGCGGCCTGGCTGCGGCCGGGCGAGACGGAAGACCTGATCGAGGTCGTGGTGCCGAGCAGCGTGGTCGAGGAGCACCTGCTCGTCGAAGAGAGCCCCATGCCCGGCAGCTTCAGCGATTTCGTCTGGGTTTTCGACGCCCGCGGCGGCGAGGTCGTCTCCGCCAGTGTCTCCGGGGTGATGCTTCGCACCCTCGACTGGGGCCTCGCGAAGACGAGAGCCGCAGCTCGCATCCAGGTCGACATGGGCACCCGGGCTCGCGCGGGCTTCGAGGCGCCAAGGACGCTGCTGGGGCAGACCTTCTTCCGGCACTGCACGCGGCGCAACTCCGCGAGCTGCACCCTGGTGGATGGGGTGCCCCTCGACCCGAGCTCGGGATATGTGAACGCCGTGGGCGCCATGCAGGTGAGGTCCTCCGTCACGACCCTGCGCTCCTTCTCGCCCTTGGGAGAGGCCATCTTCCAGGAGGTCGCCGAGCCCGAGCTAGCGGTCGCCGCCAGCGCCGAGAGGCCCCAGCCTCACGATCTACAGGCCCTCGATCTACAGGCCCAGGATGCCGCCGCGGCGGCACAGATGGCCATCCTCGAGATCAACTGAGCGCTCTGGCGCTGGCAGCCCGGGTCCCGCGCATCGCCATCGCCATCGCCGGCGAGCTGCGGCAACTTCGAGGCGGGGGGCCGGGCCGATGACTTCGACGCACGAGAGCAGTGGAACGCTGCGAGCACGCATCCTCGCACGAATCGACGAGGACGCGGAGGAAGCCCTCGAGCTGGCTCGCTGGATGAGCGCCCATCCCGAGCTCGCCCTCGAGGAGCGCGAGACCAGTCAGCGCTACCTCGATTATCTCGCGGCGCGCTCTTTCTCGCTGCGGCCCTGTGTCGCCGGCATGGAGACCGCCTTCCTCGCGACCTGGGGCGAAGACGAGGCACCTCTGTCGGTCGCGCTGCTGGCCGAGATGGACGCGCTACCCGTCATCGGGCATGCCTGCGGGCACAACCTCTCGGGCCCCGCCAGCCTGCTCGCCGCCAGCGCCCTGGCCCGGACCCTCGATGGCGGCCAGCTGCGTCTGGTCGTGGTCGGCTGCCCGGCCGAGGAGATCGGTGTCGGCAAGCGACGCCTGGTGGAGTCGGGCGCCTTCGACGACATCGACGTGGCGATGATGGCCCACGCCTCGGACATGCGGCGCGCCCACCGGCTATTCCTGGGCACGCGCAAGCTCGAGCTGGTCTTCCACGGCCGGGCCTCCCACGCCGCCGCTTACCCGGAGCAGGGCGTCAACGCACTCGACGGCGTGATCGCCTTCTTCGTGGGAATCGGACTGCTGCGGCAGCAGCTGCCGCGGGAAGCTCGAGTCCACGGGATCGTTTCCGAAGGCGGCGAGGCACCGAACGTCATCCCCGAGCGCGCCGCCGCGCGGGTCTGGGTGCGCGCTCTCGACGAAGAACTGCTCGAAAATCTCGAGCTGCGGGTCCGCGCCTGTGCGGAGGGCGCCGCGGCGAGCTCGGGCACCCGCCTGGAGGTAAATACCGAGCGGGGCTGTTCTCCCCCCATGCGGCCGAACGCGCCCCTGGCGGACACCTACCGGCGGCAGCTCGCCTTCCTGGGGCTGCCCGAGACCCATCACGGCCCCACGGAGAACATCGGCTCGAGCGACATCACCCACGTCTCCCAGGTGGTGCCGACCATCCACCCGAACTTCCCCATCGGGCGCGATCTCGTCCTCCACACCCGGCCCTTCGCCGAGGCCACCACCAGCCCGGAGGGGGAGGCGGGGCTGCTCGAGGCGGCACGCGCCCTGGCGCTCTGCGTCGAGGAGCTGGTCGAGCGGCCCGAGCTGTGCGAGGAGGTGAGGGCGGGCTCGCAGACCTGACCCGGGGCGGAACCTTGCGAAATCGACCACTTCCAGTCTAAGCTGCAGGTCTGGAGGGGTGGGGTGGAGATTTCGACGGACGCGTCTGGGGCGCCCGGCAATTACACGATCGTCCGCCGACGCTTCGTCGAGCGGCTGCGCAGGGCGGGAATTCGGGACGCCCGCACCCTCGACGCCTTCGAGGCGGTGCCGCGCCATCGATTCGTGCCCGAGGCGCTGCGGGACCAATCCTATCTGGAGACCCCGCTGCTCATCGGCGACGGGCAGACGATCTCCGCCCCGGGTGTGGTCGCGGCCATGACCCAGGCTCTGGCCCTGCGCGGCGATGAGAGCGTCCTCGAGATCGGGACCGGCTCGGGCTACCAGGCCGCCATCCTGTCCCGCCTGGCGGGAAGTGTGGTGTCCGTCGAGCGGATTCCGCGCCTGGCCGCCCGGGCGCGCAGCGCTCTCGACGCGCTCGGCGTCAGCAACGTGATCGTCTTCCTGGGGGACGGCACCCAGGGCCGCGCCGACCAGGCGCCCTACGATCGCGTGGTGGTGACCGCGGGGGGCCCCGAGATCCCCAAGCCCTTGCTCGAGCAGCTCGCGGTCGGGGGCTTCCTGGTGGGCCCTTTCGGCGAGCGTGACAATCAGCACTTGGTGCGCGTGCAGCGCGCCGATGAGGGGAAGTACACGCGCGAGGTGCTCGGACGGTGCAACTTCGTCGATCTCATCGGTCGGAACGGATGGGCGGCCTGAGAGTCCGACAGCCGGGCGCGAGGCCCCGGATGGGTCTGCTCGCGCTCTTGCCGACGGCTTGCCTGGTCTCTTTCCTGGTCTCTTGCCTGGTCTCTTTCCTGGTATTAGGCAGCTTCTCCTGCGCGTCGAAGCCCGAGCCCCGAGGCTTCTACTACGCGGTCCAGCCCGGTGACAACCTCTACCGCATCGGCAAGCGCTTTGGAGTCCCCAGCGAGACCCTGATCCGGGTCAACCATATCCGGGACGTTCACAGCGTCTCCGTGGGAACACGCCTCTACATTCCGGCGGGCTCCCAGCAGCGGACCGCTTCGCGCTACCGGGCAGCCTCGCGCGATACGAGGGCTCCGGCGCCCAAGGAGACGAAGCGGACCCGAGGGACGGAGCGGCTCACCTTCGCATGGCCGGTTCGGGGACGGCTCACCTCGCGCTACGGACGGCGCGACGGGCAGCTCCACGAGGGGATCGATATGGCGGCCAAGCGGGGCACGGTGATCCGTGCGGCGGAGTCGGGCAAGGTGATCCACAGCGGCCGGCTCGGGGCCTACGGGAAGGTCGTCATCGTCAAGCACCAGGGGGACTACCGCAGCGTCTATGCCCACGCGAGCAAGACCCATGTGCACAAGGGCCAGTTCGTCGACCGCGGCGATAAGATCGCCGAGGTGGGAAGCACCGGGAGGGCCTCGGGGCCCCATCTGCACTTCGAGATCCGCCGCCGGGAAAGTCCCCAGGATCCCATGCTTTATCTTCCTTGAGCGCTTATCCTGCCCGGGCGATTCTCAGCTGCGGAGGAACCAGTGGGCGCCAACACCGAAGAATTCCTGCGAAAGCACATCCGAGACATTCCGGACTTTCCCAAGCCCGGGATCCTGTTTCGGGATCTGACGCCCCTGCTCTCCCACGGCCCCGCGCTGCGCGAGTCGGTGTGCGCCCTGGCCGAGCCCTTCCGCGACGACGGCATCGACTACGTACTTGGCACCGAGGCGCGGGGCTTCATCTTCGGTGCGCCCGTCGCCATCGAGCTGGGCGTGGGCTTCGTGCCGATTCGCAAGCCGGGAAAGCTCCCCTATGAGACCCACCAGGTGAGCTACGAACTCGAGTACGGCACGGATCAGGTAGAGATGCACGTCGACGCTCTGGATGACAGCCATCGCGTGCTGATCGTCGACGACCTGATCGCCACCGGGGGAACCGCCCAGGCGACCGTCGAGATCGCCAGGCGGGCCGGGGCCGAGGTCGTGGCCTGTGCCTTCGTGATCGAGCTCTCGGCGCTGGCGGGACGCGACCGCCTGGACGTCGAGCGCGTCCACACGGTGCTGCGCTACTGAGCCAGCGCAGCGATCAGTTTCGCTCCTGGGCGCTCATGTAGGGGAAGTAGATGCGTCCCTCCACCAGAGCGGCCTCGTCCTCGCACTGTCCGCCGTAGAGCGCACTGGGGACGACCGAGGCGCCGTTGTAGGCCTGTTCCGCGCTGGCGGCGTCCTGCTGCGACTCCTGGGCGGCGAGAGCGCCCTTGCGCAGATCCTCGAGAGTGAAGAACTCCACCCCGGCCTGCACAGCGCGCTTCTGGCAGATGGTCCGGACCTCTTCGCCGGTCATGCGGCGTTGCTCGACGCGACCGCTCTTCTTGGTCGGGCAGAGCAGGGGACCGTCCTCGGCGCCGCGCACCTCCAACCAATCCTCGAGGGCGATGAGCGCCTCGTTGGGGAGAGGGACGACTCTTTCGTATGCAATGGCGCTGCCATTGGCGCTCTTGCTCTTCTTGGCGGGGCGCTTGCCGTTCTTCGGGGCACGCTTCGTGGTCTTTCCGGTGCACAGGGTGAGCAGCTGCAGCTCCTGGTCGAAGAGCAGGTCCTGTACCGCGAGCGAGAGCAGCTCGGAGAGCTTGAGGGCGCCATGGAAGAGGAGATAGAAGAGCAGGCTGTCACGTGCTCCGGCCGCGGACTCGTGCCGCGCGCTCGTGGCGACGAGCGCGCGCATTTCGCCGTAGTTGAAGGGCTTCAGGCGGGAGGAGCGGGACATCTTGGTCTTGGGCGGGTGGATGGTGCGGTCGCACTCCAGCTCGGAGATGAAGCCGAGATCGCGGCACTCCATCAGGACCCGGTGCAGCGAGCTTCTGGCCTTCTGGAGCTGCGTCGTCGAGTAGGTCGTGGGAACCGGCTGGAATCGCCGGTTCTGGTCGCGCTGACAGCGGATGCTCTCCACGCGAGAGGGCGTGCCTTCTTGCTTGAGCAGGCTGAGGGCGGCCTGCGCGTGATGGGACCGCACCTGCTGCCACGGGAAGTCGCTCTTGTCGCAGACGCCGTTGCTCATGAGCAGGGCCACGATCTCGAGGGCCTCCTCGGTGGGCTTGCGGGCGTCGGCATCCTTGATCGAGCGCAGATAGCTCGAGGCGGCAGCGCCGCCCTTGGCGACCTCTGCCGGATCGAGGGTAAAATCCGCAGCATGGGTGGGCAGTTGTCCCGACGGGAATGCGCTGAATTCGGCGGACACGTACTGTTCCCTCTCCTCGATGTGTTTTGCCGGCGATCCCCGCTGTCTTGTGCAGCTGTCTCTCGACAGTTGCCTTTCGAACCGCTGCCTTTCGACAACAGTTCTCACGGGCGCCCTGAGGGGCGCGGGAGACGGCGAGATCGCGACCAAAGCTCAGTCTAAATGACTACTTCCATATGCAACTATTGGCTGCACAAAGTCAAGTCTAGAATGCCCCGGCCCTTCATCCAAATGCCCCGAGGGGGAAGGCGTTCGGCTCTGTACAAGTCGCACGCAGGCACCGGAATTCGGTAGGTTCAGCCGGCCAAGAAGTTATGCGATAGAAGGGCAGGGCCCGGTGACGGCTGCTGTTTCTCTGTGGCTTCTTGCGGATCGCCATCCTGTCGGCCGTGGTCGGCTTTGCCGTCGCAGGCGCAATCCTGAAGCTGACCCGGCCGCTTCGGCCACCACGAAGTCTGGCACCTCTTCGTCCTCACGGGTGCCGGCGCGCACTACGCCTTCACCTACACCCTCGTCGACTGTCCATTCCCCCCGTTCTAGCGGCCTGCTCCTCCGAGAACGTGGCGCGACGAGACGGTGATCCGGGCCGGCACCGTCGACTCGATGAACTCGCTCAGCAGCTCCACGAATCGCTCGGGCGCCTCGCAGTGGGGGTAGTGACCGACCCCTTCGAAGATCTCGAGCTGGCTGCCCGGGATCGCGGCGTGCGCCTCGTGCGCGTGATCGACCGGGATAATCGGATCCGAGTCGCCCCAGATGATGAGTGTCGGCATCTCCGCCGCCAGGTGCAGGCGGTTCGCGGCGCTCACCGCTTGACCGCGCGTGTCGATAACTGCACGCAGCGTGCGCACGAAGGCCTTTCGGGTCGCGTCGTCCGCCAGCGACGCGTAGCTTCGCCAGAGCTCTCCTACGACCGGTGCGGGGTGCCGGCCCGCGCGCGAGGCGAGGTCGGCCAAGCGCTCGATGGAGCCGCGGATCGGCGCCGCACATGCCAAGCGCAGGACGAGCTCCGATCCCGGCAGTGTCAGGAGTCGCAGTACGGGATTCACGTCGCGACCCAGCCCGCCGCTGCCCACGAGCACGAGCCGGTCGCAGCGCTCTGGATACTGGTAGGCGAGCTGCATGGCGACGCCGCCGCCGAGCGACTGGCCCACCACCGACGCATGCTCGTGGCCGAGGACGACGAGCAGGTCGCGCAGGGTGCTGGCGAACGCGCCCAGCGAGTAGTCGCCCGGCGCCTTGTCCGAGCGGCCGTGCCCGAGCAGGTCCGGGGCGATCACCGTGAAATCCCGGCTGAGCGCCGGCATCACCTGCTTCCAGGTCGTGGCGCTTCCGGCCATGCCGTGAATCAGCAAGATTACCGGGCCACTTCCGGCGGTGCGGTAGGTCATCCGCCGGCCGTGGATCGTCAGCTCCTGGAGGTCCATAGCAGCTCCCGTTCGCGCGCGGCAGACGAGTCGTCGCGCCCACAGCATCGTCCATCGCAGCGGCGAGTGCCGCACACGCTTATCGCCACGGCCGTCGCGCCGCGCCCGAGGCGACGGGCGTTCTGTGCGAGAACTCGATCGACCCCAAATGCCAGCGATTTTGGAAGCGGCCGTCCGATGATGACCTTCGCCCAGCGGGATGATCTGGGCCAAGCATCCTTCGAGTGCAGCTTCTGGGGCGGCTTCTCCAAGGACCACCCAGGGCACGCTTTGCCAAGTTTCGGGTGCCCAGAACGCGCTGAGAGCGCCTCGGCCCCGATCCGCTCAGCTTCCTAAACCGAGGGTCAGAGGTTCGAATCCTCTCGGGGGCGCCAGATTCCTTCATAGAATCTGTGGGTTAGGCAAGGGGGACGAAGCGCGGCTCCCGCTCCCTTGCGATCTCCAGCAGCGTCTTGACCTCCCGGTCGCTCCAGCAGTCCACCTGGAGGGCCTCGGTGGCGAGCGAGCGCCCAACGCGGGCGATCAGCTCCCCGATGTTCGAGGCCGGGTTGCGGTTGATCTTCTCCTCGCGCTGCAGGAGCGTGTAGACGCGCCGGAGCCCGGAGAGGCTGCTGCGGATCCCATGGTGGCGGCCACTTTAGCTGGCCCCGTGCATCAGCATCGGCTTCCCCGAGAACCTCGCTCTCCGCGGCTTCCCGGCGCTCCGCCACGGCGTTCGCGACGGCGCTGAGCATCTCTTCCTCCGCCCGCCGCATCTACCCGCGGAACTCATCGAGGTCCCGGCAGTCGTTCCAGAGCTCAGCGGCCTGCTGGAAGCTTCGCCCCTGGCGGGAAGGAGCTGCGCGGTCAGCTGCGAACTCTTCCCCCACGAGGCGAGGGGCAATCCTCAGTTGGGTGAACAGTCGGGGTCGGCCTGGTCGATGCTCCCATCGCAGTCATTGTCCAGACCATCGTCACAGCTGGTCTCCACCTCCTGAGGCGGATCGGTCCTGGGCACCGAGAAGCAGCCCACAGCGGCGTCGCACAGGTCGTCTGTACAGATGTCTCCATCCTCGCAGTCCGCTTCGGCGGTGGAGCAGGCGCCGGTGGCCGGATCGCAGAAGCCCACCAGGCACGCGTTGTCGAGTCCCGGGATGCCGCAGACCGAATCGAGCGAGCAGTCTTCGGGTTCGCTGAAGCACTCTCCGGCGGAGCAGTAGTTGAGGCTACACAGGTCATCGTCTTCACAGTCTTCATCGTCCACGCAGCAGTCGTCGGCCGGTATGCCCGAACAGTCGGTCGCGAGACAAGTGTCGTCATTCGTACAGGCATTGCCATCATCACAGGCGGCTCCGTCGTTCGGCAGATTGAGGCAGCCCTGGGATGCTTCACAGGAGTCCAGAGTGCAGACGTTGCCGTCGTCACAATCGACCACTTCGCTCGCACACGTGCCGTCTGCGAGACAGACGTCGCTGGTGCAGAGATTCCCATCGTCGCACTCCGTATCGCCCTGGCAGCCGCTGACGCATTTACCGACGGTGTCCCCGTGTGCCAGATGAGCAGGCACCGCCCTCTTGCTGACCCTGATCGTGTGCGAATTGTCGGGATTGCCCGGTGGTCGATGGCAGATCCCTACCTTCGCGGGAGCAGCAGGGGCCACGCCGGGAAGAACGGAGAAGCCGGCGACGAACGCCGCCGATACGAGCAGGAGAAGCACAGAACGCATTTCAGACCTCCGAGGTCAGTGTGTTGTCGCCGGATCGCGCCGCGCAGTCGGACGCCGATACCTGGTGGCATATCGACGATCGAGCCGGAGTGGAGTGCATCATTCGTCACAAGAAGCGAGGGGGAACGACCGGAAGGCGAGGCATTGCCGAAAGCAGTTTGAAGGCAACGTGCAAATCGCACGCAGGTGCGTGGGCCTGCGACGAGCGCGTGGTCTGCACCCCTCCGGCCTCGATCTCGCGACGGACGCTCTCACCATACGTAGCCGAGGGTTCTGAGCGCTTCGATCTCGGATTCGCCGAGCGCGTCACCCAGGTCGTTCGATCGATCGGCACACGGCGCCCGTGTCCACCCTGTCGCACCAGCACACGAGCCGGCATCGGCCCGTTCCCGCACAGCCGGCCCCCACGCAATCCCGTGAGGCGGGCGAAGCCTGCCCCGGGTTCCCCGCTGCTGAGGGGCCGCGATTCAGGGTTCTCGGAGCCTGAGATCCGAGGAGAAGCGTGGACTCGAGAGCGGTGACGATCTCCCCTGGCTGCCGACGAGCCTCTACCTCGCCACACGTGCGAACTCCATGGC
>JAFDEK010000050.1 GCA_019310385.1 Deltaproteobacteria bacterium | reverse complement strand
CCACGAGTGGCGCGGGAGCATGATGGCCCAGGCGGGCCGCGATCCGATCTTCTGGGCCACCATGGCGATCGCCGAGCAGAGCTTCGACGGCTCGGGCGACCTCTGCCTGCGCTGTCATGCCACCGCGGGATGGATCGCGGGCCGCTCCACGCCCACCGACGGCTCGGCCCTCCAGGCCGGGGACGCCGACGGCGTCGAGTGCCATTACTGCCATGCCCTGACGAACCCCGACGACTCCGAGCATCTCGGCGAGCAGTTCCCGCCCTTCCTGGCCAACGACGGCGGGAGCCCGGCCATCGGCTACTACGGCAGCGGGATGGCATCGCTGTGGGGAACCAAGGACAAGCTCGGCCCCTACGTCGGGGACGACATCGTTCCTCCCCACGGCTACTTGGGCTCCAGCTTCCACCGCTCGGTGGACTACTGCGGAACCTGCCACGACGTCTCGAACCCGGCGGTGGGCGACCTGGCGCACAACAACGGCACCCAGCCGGGCGCGCCTCCGGTGGTGGCCAGCGGTGTGCCGGGCTCTCCCGTCGCGGGCAAGGCGGCGTTCAACAACTTCCCCTACCAGTACGGTGTCGTGGAGCGCACCTTCAGCGAGTACAAGTCGGGACAGCTCGTCGAGACCCTCGTCTCCGACTACGGAACCCTGCCACCCGAGCTGCAGGCCGGCGCCATCCAGGAGGCCTACAACGTCGCGCTGCTGGCAGGCCAGGGCGGGAACTATGCGGATACGACTCCGCGCTACTTCAGCTGCCAGACCTGCCACATGCAGCCCAGCGTCAGCAAGGGCTGCGACAAGAATAGTGCGCCGGTGCGCAACGACCGGCCGGTCCACGATCTCACCGGCGGCAACTACTGGATGCCCCAGGCCATCGCGTACCTGGACAGCGTCGGCAAGCTGCGGCTCGGGGAGGATATGACCGAGTCGCAGATCGACGACATGCTGGCCGGGGCGGTGCGGGCCGAGCACCAGCTCGACATCGCGGCCAGTCTCGAGGCCCACGAGAGCGAGTCCCAGGTGAAGATCACCAATCTCACCGGACACAAGCTCATCACGGGCTACCCCGAAGGCCGTCGCATGTGGCTCCGGGTCGAGTGGTACGACGACCAGGACAGTTTGCTTCGCGTCGACGGCGAGTACGGGCTCCTGGTCGATGGCAACGAAGATCCGGTCACGGTCACGAACCCGGCCAACGGTCAGCCGGTGCAGGTGAAGTCGATCCTCGATCTCGCGGGCACCGGCAGCAAGATCTACCAGGCCCACTACGGCTTCACCAAGGAGTGGGCGAGCCAGCTACTCGCGCTGCCCGATCCGCCTCCGCCCGGCTTTCCCGTTCCGCCTCCGCCCAGCTTTCCCCTCAGCTACGACCGCCTGACGGGGGCCGTAGAGCACACCCTGGGCGAGCTGGCCGCCGAGCCGCCGGGCACGGCCTACGAGACCTTCCACTTCGTCCTGAATAACCTGGTCATCGAGGACAACCGCATCCCGACCTGGGGCATGCGCTACGACGACGCCCGGGTAAGGAACGCCCTGCCGGTGCCGCCGGATCAGTACGGCGACCCGGGCGCGGGAGGCGTGTATCAGCACTGGGACGAGGTGACCTTCTCCCCGCCGCCCGGGGCCGACCGCGGCGAGGTGCAGCTGCTCTACCAGACCACGAGCTGGGAGTACATCCAATTCCTCTATCTCGGCAACGACGGGAGCGTCGCCTTCCTCGCCGACGAGGGTGTGAACATGCTCGAAGCCTGGATCGAGGAGGGCATGTCCGAGCCCTACGAGATGGCGGCGGTGACCATTCCCGTTCCGGAGCCGGCGGCCCTGCTCGGACTCGCGGCGGGCATTGCCTTCCTCTGCACGGCGGGTCGCGGGCGCATGCGCGGGTAGCGGGCTCCGCTCAGCGTGCCGAGACCTTCTCCGCGGCCTCGAGGAGCTCCTTGAGTTCGGCGGTGACGCCTTTGGCCAGATCCCAGATGTCGGGCACGTGCTCGCGGCAGGCGACGATGCCGACGCTCAGCTTGTCGACGTAGCTCCAGCCCGTGAAGTTGAGCCCGACGCCGTCGATGAGCGGCCCCATGGACTGCAGCTCGAGCAGCCTGGCGCCGTTGAGGTAGAGCGGGGCGCTCGGCCCGCGCACGTTGGAGACGATGGCGTGCATGGCGGGCCGGCCCGTGATCCGGGTCATCAAGCCCTGGCTCATGGCAACGAGGAAGCGGTACAGCCACCAGGCCTCCATGAGGTCGGGAATCATGTCACGGTCGCCAGCCTCGAAGATGTCCCGGGCGGCCGC
The DNA here is from genome assembly GCA_019310385.1 of Deltaproteobacteria bacterium. GTDB lineage: Bacteria > Myxococcota_A > UBA9160 > UBA9160 > UBA4427 > JAFDEK01. The sequence goes on along the minus strand of JAFDEK010000050.1, from coordinate 25,352 downwards.
CGTGCTCGCCCGAACCGCCTGGTATCGTTCGAGGGGATCCACGCGGTCCGTGGCCAGGTTGATCATCCAGGAGCTGACGCGGTTCCCGTAGGCCCGTTCCTCCTCGGGCTTGCGGGTCGAGACGGGGACCGCGGCGACCATGGGCTTGCTGGGAAGCTCGCCCCGGGCCTCGAGGTAGCGCCGTATCGCGCCTCCACACACCGTTATGTATACGTCGTTCAGACTTCCACCGAGCAGATCCTTGACCCGCTTCAGGTCCGCGAGGGGGAGCTCGACGGTTGCGAACCAGCGGTGAGGGGTGAGCTTGCGGTTGAAGCGCGTGTTGGGCGCCTTGAAGAGCAGGGTGGACCTGGGCGCCCGCCGGAGCCTGCGGCCCAGGACCACCAGGCCCACCCAGATCAGGCGCGCCAGGAGCTTCGGGACCGTCAGGCCGATGTGCAGGGAGTCGCGCACGCCATCGAGGAAGATCTGGCTCGGCGGCGGGATGGGCTCGTCGCTCTCGAAGGGATGTTCTCCCTGGGGCGGCGACTCCTCGGGCGAGGGCTGCAGGCTGTCCATGAGAATGCGTGCGCTCGACTGACCGTCCGCGAGGGCGTGGTGGACCTTGACCACATAGGCGATTCGGCCACCGGCGAGCCCTTCGACGATCCAGAGCTGCCACAGGGGCCGGTCGCGTTCGAGGCCGGTGCTCGCGATCTCCGAGACCACCTCGGCAAACTCCCGGGCTCCCCCCGGCGCGACCACCGCCGCGCGCCGCACGTGGTAGTCGAGGTCCAGCTTGCGACGGTAGGCCCAAAGGGGGTGGCAGACTTCGAAGGGCATGTGCACCAGCTGCCATTGGAAGGGAGGCACGTAGGCGAGGCCGTGCTCGAGCTCGTGGCGCGCCGTCGCGATGTCCGAGGGCTCGCGGGCCGTGGTCGGGTCCACGACGACTACTTTGATGGTGTGGCGGTGCTCGGTTCTCGTCTCCAGGTAGAGATGGTAGGCGTCGCTTCCGCGCATTCTCTGCATGATCGGCGCTTCTCCTGGATCGATCGCTCGGCCTTCGCGGGCCCGTGCCCCACATCACCCGGCGTCGTCGATTCTACCGCAGACGAGAATTGGGCAATTCGGGGAGCCGGCCTCAGCTCCCTTCCGCCGCCAGGCGGTGCTTCTGCACCTTGCCGGACGCGGTCCTGGGCAGCGACTGGGCGGCGATGAAGCGCTTGGGCATCTTGAAGCTCGCCAGCCGGTCCTCGGCCCACTCGATCAGGGCGGCGGGGTCCAGGTCCCGCTCGTTGGCAGGCACCACGTAGGCGTGCCCGACCTCGCCCCAGCGCGGATCGGGCCGGCCCACCACGGCGATCTCGCGGACCGCGGGATGCTCGCGGAACACCGCCTCGACCTCGGCGGGATAGACGTTCTCGCCGCCCGAGATGTACATGTCCCGGGCGCGGCCGACCAGGCTGACGAAGCCCTCATCGTCCACGGTGGCGAGGTCGCCCGTGAGCACCCAGCCCTCGCGCAGGGTCTCCGCGCTGGCTTCGGGTCGCTGCCAGTAGCCCAGCATGGCGATGGGGCCGCGCACGATGATCTCGCCGGTCTCGCCGGCTCCCTCCGGCGTCGTGGGGGCAACGTCGCGCCACCCTCGAGCGGGCCCTGCGAGGCTCTCCTGTGCGACGACGCGCAGCTCGGCATGGAAGACCGGCCGGCCCACGCTTCCCGCTTTGCGCACCGCGTCGCGCTCGTCGAGGCAGCAGAGGATCGAGGTTTCGGTCTGGCCGTAGCCCTGCTTCAGCACCAGGCCGTAGCCCTCGAAAGCGTGGATGAGGTCCACGGGAATGGCGGCGCCGGCGGTGAAGAGGAAGCGCAGGGAGCCCAGGTCGAAGGCGTCGACGCCGCGCTCCTCGATGAGGTCGTGGATGCGCTGGTAGTAGGTCGGGACGCCGCCGAAGTAGCTGATCCTCTCCCTCTCGACGGTCTCCAGCACGGCGGCGGCATCGAAGCGCGACTGGAGCACCAGGCTGCCCCCGGCATAGAGCAGGGGGATGGCGAGGATCTGCAGGCCCAGGGAGTGGAAGAGGGGAGCGGTCACCAGCACCCGGTCTTCGCCGCGGATGCCGAAGAAGAGCTGGGCGTTGAGGCTGTTGAAGAGAGATTTGCGGTGGGGCAGGAGGGCGCCCTTGGGCTTACCCGTCGTGCCCGAGGTGTACATGAGCATCATGGGGTCGTCGGGGCTCACCGGCCGGATTTCGTCCAGAGGCGTTGCGCCGGCAAGCAGGGGCTCGTAGGCGTCGCCCGCGCCACCGACGGGGCACAGCAGCGGCGGTGCGCGCCGCGCTCGGCCGCAGGCGGCAGCGACGATCTTTGCGAGATCACTCTCGTAGAAGAGCGCGCTCGGACTGCAGTCGTCGAGCAGGAAGCAGATCTCCCGGGGTGAGAGCCGCGTGTTGACCGGGAGCGCGATGGCGCCCATGCGGGCGGCGGCGAAGATCGCCTCGAGGAAGGCGGAGCGGTTCGCCAGCAGGACGGCGATGCGATCGCCGGGGCCGATGCCACGCTCCTGCAGTGCGCCGGCGAGCCGCGCGATGCGCGCGTCGAGGCTCGCGTAGTCGAGGCGCCGCTCGTCGTCCGCGATGGCGAGCTGCGCTCCTCGCCGCCGAGCCCAGCGCTGGATCCAGCCGCCGACGTTGTTGCCGACGTTGTCTTGGGGGGAGTCATCCGACACCGCGCCTGGGATACCGGTCCTGGGCCGGGCACGCCAGCGCGAACGGGGGAATCGGAGCCTGCGGCCGCTAGACTGCGGTCATGGCCGAGGAGGCAGTAGAGGAGGCGGTCCGGGAGGTGCTGGAACAGCGAGCCCTGGTGGGCGAGCGCCTGGTGGTCGCCGTTTCCGGCGGCGTCGATTCGACGGTCCTGCTCCACGCCCTCCACGCCCTCGCGGAGCCCTGCTCCCTGGCGCTCGGCCTGGCCCACGTGAACCACGGACTGCGGGGTGCGGAATCCGACGGGGACGAGCACTTCCTCGCGGGGCTGGCCGCGGACCTCGGCCTTCCCATGGCGGTGAGGCGGGTCGTTCCTGGGGAGCTGCGGGCGGGCGCGTCCAGCCGCGAGCGGCCGACCCTGCAGGAGGCCGCCCGGTCGCTGCGCTTCGCCGCCCTGGCGGAGATCGCCGAGGAGGCCGGGGCCCGGGCAATCGCCACCGCGCACAACCTCGACGACCAGGCCGAGACCGTCCTCATGCGCTTGCTGCGGGGCTGTGGCCCGGACGCTCTCGGCGGAATCGGCGAGTGGGGCCGGGAGGGGCGGGTAATCCGGCCCCTGCTCGATGTCTCCCGGGCCGAAATCCTCGACTATGCCCGGAAGCGGCGGCTGCGCTGGCGCGAAGACGCCTCCAATCTCGATCTCCGCTACACGCGAAATCGCGTGCGCCACCGCTGGCTGCCCGAGCTGGCGCGAGATCTCAACCCACAGGTGCTCAGGGCCATCGCCAATCTTGCCGAAGCACAGAGAAGGGACAGTGAATGGTTGGGCGTCCTGGTGGATGCGGAGGCTGCGCGGCGCCTGCGCTGGGAGGGAGACGAGCTGCTCGTCGAGACCGGGGGATGGCGGGATCTGCCCGAGGCGCTGGCGCGAAGACTCGTGCGACGGGCCTTTTTCGAGCTCCGGGCTGGACGCGACCTCAGTCGGGTGCATCTTGGCCGCGTAGCGGACTTTCTCGCAGCCGGGCCGGGAGCGCCTTCGGGCCGCTCGATCGAGCTTCCCGGAGGGATTCGATTGAAGCGTGAGCGGAAGAACCGCTCGCGTTTCACGCGGGTCCGGGTGGAATAGGAGGCGTTTTGCTAGGCTACCTGGCGAGAGTGAAAGGGTTTTTCGAGTCCGGGGGGGGCCGTGGGTCCGCCGGGGCGGCGCGTGTTGCCGTCCGGGATGGGGCTAGGAGCACCCTTGGACGGGTGGGGCTCTGCGAACCACCCGGCGATGCTTGGCATCACTTCCAGAGGGGAGGGGGTGGCCGGGCCACAGCGGCTGGACGGCATCCCTCGATGGCACCGAGCCGGGAGCATTCGTGAACCAGCAATTCTACAAGAACATGGCCCTCTGGGTCGTCATCCTCGTCGTGATCCTGCTGCTGGTGACCATGCTGCGCCAGGAGCAGAGCGAGCCGCCCGATATTGCCTTCAGCGAGTTCCTCACGGACCTCGAGGAGGGGCGCATCGAGGAGGTCACCATCGAAGAGGGCTCCATCAAGGGCAAGCTCTCCGACGGCGGCGAGTTCACCACCTACGCGCCGGTCATCACCGAGGAGCTCCTGAGCGAGCTGCGCACCGGCGAGGTGCGGGTCAACGCCCAGCCCAAGGACGAGGGCAGCTTCTGGCGCCAGATCCTCATCATGTGGTTCCCCCTGCTGCTCTTCATCGGCCTCTGGGTCTTCTTCATCCGTCAGATGCAATCGGGCGGCGGCAAGGCCATGAGCTTCGGCAAGTCGAAGGCCCGCATGCTCACCGAGAACGAGACGCGGGTGACCTTCGCGGACGTGGCCGGGATCGAGGAGTCGAAATTCGAGCTCGAAGAGATCATCGCCTTCTTGAGCGAGCCGAAGAAGTTCACGCGACTCGGCGGCCGCATTCCCAAGGGTGTCCTGCTGGTCGGCCCCCCCGGCACCGGCAAGACCCTGCTGGCCCGGGCGGTGGCGGGCGAGGCCTCCGTTCCCTTCTTCTCCATCTCGGGCTCGGACTTCGTGGAGATGTTCGTCGGAGTGGGCGCCTCCCGGGTGCGCGATCTCTTCCTGCAGGGCAAGAAGCACGCGCCCTGCATCATCTTCATCGACGAGATCGACGCCGTGGGCCGCCACCGCGGCGCGGGGCTCGGCGGTGGGCACGACGAGCGCGAGCAGACTCTCAACCAGCTTCTGGTGGAGATGGACGGCTTCGAGAGCAATGAGGGCGTCATTCTCGTCGCGGCCACCAACCGCCCCGACGTGCTCGATCCCGCGCTGCTGCGTCCCGGGCGTTTCGATCGCCGGGTGGTGGTGCCGCGTCCCGACCTGCGCGGTCGTCTCGAGATCCTCAAGATCCATACGCGACGGGTTCCCCTCGCTGACGACGTCGACCTCGAGCTCCAGGCTCGGGGCACGCCGGGCTTCGTGGGGGCCGATTTGCAGAATCTCGTCAACGAGGCCGCACTGCTCGCGGCGCGCCACGACGCTTCCCAGGTGTCCTACGAGGACTTCGAGAACGCGAAGGACAAGGTGGTCCTCGGCACCGAGCGGCGCAGCATGATCATGAGCGAGCAGGACAAGCGCATCACGGCGTACCACGAGGCGGGTCACGCCCTGGTTGCCATTCTGACTCCCGAGCACTCGGACCCGGTGCACAAGGTCACCATCATCCCCCGCGGCATGGCGCTGGGCGTGACCCAGACCCTGCCGGTAGAGGATCGCCTCAACTACACCCGGGACCAGATCGTGGCAATCATCCGTCACGCCATGGGGGGCCGGGCCGCCGAGGAGCTGATCTTCGATCACCTGTCCACGGGGGCCTCCAATGACCTCGAGCAGGCCACGGGCTGGGCGCACCGCATGATCTGCCAGTACGGCATGAGCGATGTCATGGGCCCCGTCTCCTACGGCGAGAGCGGCGGCGACGTCTTCCTCGGCCGGGACATGGTCCAGCGCAAGGACTACAGCGAGAAAAAGGCGGAGCAGATCGACGAGGAGATCGCCCTGCTGCTGAACAGGCTCTACGACGAGGCGAAGCAGCTGCTCGTCGACAATCGCGATGTCCTGGACCGGATCGCCGAGGCGCTGCTCGAGCGCGAGACCCTCGAAACCTCCGACCTGGCCCAGCTGTTGAAGGGCGAGCCGCTGCCGGCCCTCGCGCCTCCCTCCGAGGCCACAGACGCCGAGGACCCGAAGCATCCGTCGAAGCCCGAGCGCAAGCGCGACATTTCGGGAGGTGAGATCCCGGACCCCGAGCCGATGCCCGGTTGATGGCTGAAGGGAGGCAGGCGACGTGATCGGGTATCTAGCGGATTTCGTCGTCGGCCTGTGGCAACAGCTCGCCGTCGACTTCGATCCGCTGCGGGACGTCGTCGACATCCTGCTGGTGACGGCGGGGATCTACTGGGTGCTGCTGCTGCTGCGCGGCACCCGCGCGATCCAGATCCTGGTGGGGCTCGTCGTCCTGATGGCCCTGAGCATGGCTTCCAATACCTTCGAGCTCGCCACCGTGGGGCTGATCCTCGAGTACTTCCTCACCTCGGCGGTGCTGATCATCATCGTGCTCTTCCAGCACGACATCCGGCGAGCCCTGGCCCGGGTGGGGCGCGGCTTCTTTCCCTCGGTCTCGGCCCAACAGGAGTCGCAGATCGTCGAGGAGATGGTGCGCACGGCCCAGGTCCTGGCCCAGAAGCGCGTCGGAGCGCTGATCGTGCTGGAGCGCGAGACCGCCCTCGGCGACCAGATCGAGATGGGGACGCCCATCGATTCGGAGATCTCCAAGGACCTGCTGGTCTCGATCTTCCTGCCCCAGTCGCCCCTGCACGACGGCGCGGCGGTGATCCAGGAAGGGCGCGTCACGGCGGTCGGCTGCATCCTTCCCCTCACCCTGCGAACCGACCTGCCGGAGGGGGTCGGCACCCGGCACCGGGCGGCGGTGGGCATCACCGAGGAGACCGACGCGGTGGTGATCGTGGTCTCCGAGGAGACGGCGAGCATCTCCGTCGTCATGGGCGGTGAGCTGATGAGCGGCCTCGATGGACCTCGCCTGCGCGTCGTGTTGCGCGAGATCCTGGGTGGCGAGCGGCGAGAGCTGCCCACCAGCGAGGAGATCGCGCGGCCCCTCGAGGTCGCCGACGTCGTCGAGCGTGACACGAAGCCCCAGCGGTCGGTGAGCTAGGAGCAGGATGTCGCGTCAATTCTCGAATCTCCGTCCCGGAATGCTGCTGGTCGCCCTGGTGATCGCCGTGATTCTGTGGGGAATCGCGCACGGATCCTCGTCCAAGGAGCGCGCCTACGACGTCCCCATCGAGATCGACGGGCTCAGTGACGAGCTGGTGGTGACCGATCGGGATCCGGACGAAATCAACATGCGGATCATGGGCAGTGCCGCGGCCCTGCGCAACATCGATGCCAACGCGCTGCGCTATCGGGTCGACGTAACGGGCAGCAAGCCGGGTGACGCGGAATACGAGGTGGACGTCTCCCGGGTGGAGACGGACCTGCCGCGGGGCGCTCGCGTGGTGAGCCGCTCGCCTTCGCGCATCCTGCTGCGCTTCGAGCCGCGCGGTCGCAAGGCCGTCGCTGTTCGCGTCGACCTCGAGGGTGAGCCGCCGCCGGGCTTCGTGCTCGGGGAGGTGCAGGTCGAGCCGGCCCGGGTCTGGATCACGGGTGCGCGGAGCCAGGTGCTGCGGCTCAGCGAGGTCGTCACCGAGACCGTGGAGCTCGGTGGCCTCAAGGAGACGACGGAACGCGAGGTGAGCCTCTTCCTCGGCGCCGGGACCGTGTGGATGGAGAAGAAGGAGCCCGTCAAGATCGTGATCCACATCGAGCCGGAGCCCGCTCCCGAGCTCGAGACGCTGGAGCCGGCCTTGGACGAGGGTGCGCAAGAGGAGACGGAGCCATCATGAACGCAAAGCTCTTCGGGACCGACGGCGTTCGCGGCTTGGCGAACGTCCACCCCATGACGGCCGAGATGGCACTGGCCCTCGGCCAGGCCATCGCGTACGTGTTTCGCGGCCGCAGCGGGGGAGGGGGCGACCACCGCATCGTGATCGGCAAGGACACGCGCCTTTCGGGCTACATGTTCGAGGACGCCCTGGCGGCGGGTATCTGCTCCATGGGGGTGAACGTGATCCAGATCGGCCCCATGCCAACGCCGGCGCTGGCCTTTCTGACCGCCGACATGCGCTGCGACGCGGGCGTGATGATCTCCGCCTCCCACAACGCCTACCAGGACAATGGCATCAAGTTCTTCGCTCAGGACGGCTTCAAGCTCCCCGACGAGATCGAGGCGCGCATCGAGTCGCTGATCGACTCCGAGGAGCTGCGCGCGGGGCGTGCCAGTGCGGGCGAGCTGGGCCAGGCCCGGCGCATCGACGACGCGGCCGGCCGCTACGTGGTCTTCCTCAAGAACACCTTCCCCATGGATCTCACCCTGAACGGCCTGCGGGTCGTGCTCGACTGCGCCAACGGTGCCGGCTACAAGGTGGGGCCCACGGTGCTGTGGGAGCTGGGTGCCGAGCTCTTCACCCTGGGCTGCGATCCCAACGGCCGCAACATCAACGACGGCTGCGGCTCCCTGTATCCCCAGAAGCTCGCCGACCGGGTCCGCGAGGTGCGGGCCGACGTGGGGATCGCGCTCGACGGCGACGCCGATCGCCTGCTGCTCGTCAACGAGAAGGGCGAGGAGGTGGACGGGGACATGATCCTGGGCCTGTGCGCCAAGGACATGAAGGAGCGCAAGTGCCTGAAGGGGCAGGGCGTCGTGTCCACGGTCATGAGCAACATGGGGCTCGAGAAGGTACTCGAGGCCGAAGGGCTGCATCTGGTGCGCACCCAGGTGGGAGACCGCTACGTCGTCGAGGCCATGCGCCGGGAGGGGTACAACCTGGGCGGCGAACAGTCCGGCCACATGATCTTCCTCGACCACAGCCGTACCGGTGACGGGCTGATGTCGGCGCTGCAGGTGCTGGCCATCATGGCGCGAGGCGGCCGGCGCCTCTCCGAGCTCACCGCCGACTTCCAGCGCTTTCCCCAGGTGCTGCACAGCATCCGGGTGGCGGAGAAGAAGCCTCTGGAATCGCTGCCCAGCATGCAGGCCGCGATCCAGCAGGTGGAGTCGGAGCTGGCCGACCGCGGCCGCGTGCTGATCCGATACAGCGGGACCGAGCCGGTGGTGCGCATCATGGTCGAGGCCGAGGACGAGAGCCGGGTGCAGAGCTTTTCGCAACACCTGATCGAGGAGCTCAAGCGGGCCCTCGGCGCGGAGGGCGAGTCGCGGTGAGGCAGCTTTCTCTGGTACTCGACTCGCTGCCGGCCCTGCGCGAAGCCACCGTCGCATCGGGGGCGGATCTGGCGGCGGCCGCGAACCTGGCCGAGCTGGCCGGCGCCTTCGCGGTGCGCCTCGGCATCACCGAGGAGCTGCGGCCCGTCAAGGAGAGCGACGTGCGCGAGCTGCGCGCCTTCGCGCGCCGCTTCGAGCTGTGCATGCCGGCTACGCAAGGGCTGCTCAAGGTTGCCCTCGAGCTGCGCCCGGATCGCGTGCTGCTCTCTGCCGAAGGCTGGGAAGGGCGCGGCGCGGCCGTTCCCATCGATCTGCGCTTGCGTCCGGCTGCCGTGGCAACGGTCCTGCGCACCCTCGAAGAGGCCGGCCTCTCGGTTGCGATCGTGGTGGCGCCCGAGCTCGACGCCGTGAAGGCCGCCCAGGGACTGGGTGCCCGAGAGGTCGAGATCTTCACGGGAAGCATCGTGGACCTGCCGCCCGCCGAGCGACGGCACGAGCTCGAGGGGTTGGGGGACGCGGTTCGTCTCGCCTCGAAGCTGCGCCTCGGGATCGGGGTCGGTGGAGGTCTGGGCTTCGACAGCGTGAGCGAGGTGCTCGAGTCGGCGCCGGCCTCGCGTCGCGTCAGCGTGGGGCGCGCGCTGCTGCGCCGCTCTCTGCTGATCGGACTCGATCGCGCTATTCGCGACTTCCGCGCCTTGGTCGACTGAAGAGTCGACTGATTAGAGCCGACTGAAGAGTCGACTGACCCGTCGGCCAATGCGTCGCCCAGAAAAAAGGGGGAGCCTCGTGATTTCGAGCGGAATCTGGCCCCTGGTCGGGGCCGACGAGATGCGTGCGCTGGATCGCCACACCATCGACGGCCTGGGCGTGCCCGGCGATCTCCTCATGGAGAGCGCGGGACGGGCCGTGGCCGAGCGAGTCCTGGCGTGCCTTCCCAAGCGACTGCGCTTCGACGCGGCCGACGGCCGCTTCGAGGTGTGCGTCGTGTGCGGCGGCGGGAACAACGGCGGCGACGGCCTGGTCGTCGCGCGCCATCTGCAGGGGCTCGGCTTGCCGGTGCGCGTCGCCCTGCTGGGCGATCCCGGGAAGCTGCGGGGCGACGCAGCGGCGAACCTGGCTCGCGCGCGCGCGGTGGGGGTCGCGCTGGACGTCGCGCTGGAAGGGGCCCCGTGGCGCCCGCCCGTGCGGGGCGCGATCGTCGACGCCATCTTCGGAACCGGTCTCACGCGCAGGGTCGAGGGGCCCGGCGCCGAGGCCATCGCGCGTATCAATCAGGCCCGCAGTGCGGACGTGGCGGTGATTGCGGTGGATCTGCCCTCGGGCCTCGATGCCGACACCGGGCAGGTGCTGGGTGTCGCGGTCGCGGCCGACGAGACGGTGACCATCGGGCTTCCGAAGCTCGGCCTGGCCCTCGAGCCCGGGCGCTCCCTGTCGGGCGCCGTGCACGTTGCGCGCATCGGCATCGCGGACGAGGCGCCGGGTGTCGCGGTGAAGGGGAGGCTCTACGGCCGAGCCGCCGCCGGGCGCGCCCTGCCGCGGCGCCCGCGGAACGCCCACAAGGGAAGCTTCGGGCACGTTCTCGTGGTCGCGGGCTCCGAGGGCAAGAGCGGCGCGGCCCACCTGGCTTCCCTTGCAGCCGTGCGTGCCGGCGCGGGGCTGGTGACCCTTGCCTGTCCCGCGGGCCTGGGTGAGGTACTCGAAATCAAGACCACGGAAGTCATGACCGTGCCGGTCCCGGACACCGGCGACCGCGCGTTGTCGAGCGAGGCGCGCGGCGAGATCCTGGCGCTCGCCGCCGAGCGCGATGTGGTCGCCATGGGACCGGGCATCGGGCTGCACCGCGAGACCGTGGCCCTCGTGCAGGCGTTGGCCGCCGGCATCGCAGGGCCACTCGTGATCGACGCCGACGGCCTCAATGCCTTCGCCGAAGATCCGGCCGGCCTCGCCGTGTTGAAGGGACGCGAGGCGCCCACTATTCTCACGCCGCACCCGGGTGAGGCGGCGCGGCTGCTGGGCAGCTCGCCGGCGGAGATCAACGGCGACCGGGTCGGGGCCGCGCGAGAGCTCTCGAGCCGCACGGCGTCGGTGGTCCTGCTCAAAGGCGCCTCGAGCGTGGTGGCGGACGTGGACGGGGGCGTGATCATCAACCCCACCGGAGGTCCCGGCCTCGCGACCGGCGGCACGGGTGATGTGCTCACGGGAGTCGTGGCCGCCCACCTCGCCCAGGGGCTGGAGCCCCTGGAAGCGGCGGCGATGGGCGCCTACCTCCACGGGGCGGCGGCGGACGAGCTCGAGCTCCGGCAGGGCGCCGCGGGCCTGCTGGCCGGCGAGCTGGCCGATGCGCTTCCGGCAGTGGCCCTGGCGCTTCGCCGCTGCGCCGAGCAGCAGATGACCGAGGAGTGTGTTGGAGGACCCGAGCTCAGCCTTGCGCTTTCGTTCCCCGGATCCTGACGCAACCCGGGACGCGGCGGCGGCCCTGGGGCGCGCGTTGGGCGCGCAGGGTCTCGTGCTGAGTCTCGTCGGGGAGCTGGGCGCGGGCAAGACGGCCTTCGTGAAGGGGCTGGCATTGGGACTCGGCCTGGAGGGAGTGAGTGTCGCGAGTCCGACCTTCGTGATCGCCAGCGAGTACGAGACGCCCGCCGGGCCGCGCCTCGTCCACGTCGATCTCTATCGCGTCGAGAGCGTCCAGGCCCTGGAGGAGGCGGGCTTCCTCGATATGCTGGAGCCCGGCGCGGTGGTGGCCGTCGAGTGGGCCGACCGCTTTCCCGAGGCCCTGCCGCGAGATCGCCTGGAGCTGCGGATCGAGCGCGAGGCGGGAGGGGAGGGGCCGAGGCGCTTCGAAGCGCAGGCCGCGGGTGCGCGGGCGAAGGAGGTCCTGGAGAGCTGGCGCGAGGAGCTCGAGCGGGTAGTGGGATTGGAGTAGACGGGAATGGCTCTCATCGTTCAGAAATTCGGCGGCACCAGCGTGGCCGACGTCGAGTGCATCCAGAATGTCGCGCGCAGGGTGGTCGCCACGAAGCAGGCGGGCAACCAGGTCGTGGTGTGTGTTTCCGCCATGTCGGGAGAGACCAACAAGCTGGTGGGGCTCGCCCACGCGATCGGCGGCGACGACCCCCTCGATCGCGAGTACGACGTGCTGCTCTCCACCGGCGAGCAAAAGACCATCGCGCTCCTCGCCATGGCGATTCACCAGCTCGGCCACCGCGCTCGCTCCTTCACGGGCGGCCAGATGGGGATGCGCACCGATGGCGCCCACACCCGGGCTCGCATTCGCAGCGTCGAGACCGAGCGCCTGCGTTCCGTGCTCGACGAAGACGGCGTGGCGGTGATCGCTGGCTTTCAGGGCGTGGACGAAGAAGGCAACATCACGACCCTGGGGCGCGGAGGCTCGGACACCTCGGCGGTCGCGGTCGCCTGCGCGCTCGAGGCCGACGTATGTGAGATCTACACGGATGTGGACGGTGTGTACACGACGGATCCGCGTCTGGTCCCCCAGGCGCGCAAGCTCGGGCGCCTCTCCTACGAGGAGATGCTCGAGATGGCGAGCATGGGCGCCAAGGTGTTGCAGATCCGTTCCGTAAAGTTCGCCATGCGCTACGGCGTGCCCATTCACGTGCGCTCGAGCTTCAGCGCAGACGAAGGAACCTGGGTCACCCGGGAGGAGGATGTCATGGAACGGCTGGTGGTCTCCGGCGTAACCTGTAACCGCGACGAGGCCAAAATCCACGTCAAGGGCGTGGAGGATCAACCCGGCATCGCGAGCAAGCTCTTCACGCCCCTTTCCGACTCGGGGATCATCGTCGACATGATCATCCAGAACGTGTCGAGCGACGGAAGCACCGACGTGACCTTCACGGTTCCCAAGGGCGACTACCGCAAGGCCCTGGATCTCGCGACGAAGACCGTCAGCGAGATCGGGGCCGAGTCCGTCGACGGCGACGAGAAGATCGCGAAGGTCTCGGTCGTGGGCCTCGGCATGAAGGATCACGCCGGCGTTGCGACTCGCATGTTCGCCGCCCTGGCCAAGGAGGGCATCAACATCCAGATGATCACCACGAGCGAGATCAAGATCTCGGTGGTGATCGAAGAGAAGTACACCGAGCTGGCCGTGCGCGCACTCCACGCGGCCCTGGTGGAGAATGGGGGGGAGGCGCCTGTTGTTCCATAAGTTGTTCCATAAAGAGATGCAGCGCCAGCGAAGCGAAACGGCCGTTGGCCCGCAAGGCGCCCGCGCCTCCGCGGCGCTCCTGCTCGGCGCCCTGGTTCTCGCGGCCGCGTGGCCTCCCGGCCCCGCTCCCGATGCCTCCTGTCCCCATCCGCGCGAAGTCGAGGCCGAGCAGGGCTGGACCAGCGAGGTGGACTGTTCCTCCGGTGATGCAGGCGAGGCCGGCACAGGGGCGGCGGCCCTGCGCGGGCCGGTGCGGCTCCTCTTCGGCGAGCCCCTGGACTTGAATCGCGCCGATCTCGGCAGCCTCGAGGCCCTGCCCGGCATCGGGCCGAAGCGCGCCGAGGCCATCGTGCGCACGCGGGCCGAGCGCCCCTTTGCCTCGGTCCCGGATCTCGAGCGGGTGCCGGGGATCGGGCCCAAGACCCGGGCCGGGCTGGCGCCCTGGGTGGCAGTCGAGGGACCCTGAGGGTGGGAGGGTGAAGCGGTGAGCGAGAGCAGTAGCGACTTCGTCGAGCGGGCCCGGCGCTTCTTTAGCAAGGAGCTCTGGAGCTTCGATCTGCAGTCGGGCTCCCTGGCGGGAGCGGGCCTGCGCTTCCTCCAGTTCTGCGTGATGGTCGGGGAGGCCTTCGTTCGCGACAATCTCCTGCTGCGCGCGAGCGCGCTCACCTACGTCACCGCGATCGCGGTGATCCCCCTGCTCGCGGTGGTGATCGCGGTCGTGGGGATCTTCGGCAAGAGTGACGAGATCGCCAGCATGGCGGTCAGCACCCTGGCCGCGGGCAGTCCCGCCGCCCAGGAGCGCATCCTCGAGCTCATCAGCCAGGCCGACATCCGCGGCATGGGGAGCATCGGTGCGGGCGTGCTCTTCGCGTCCTCGGTGCTGGTGCTGCGGCACCTCGAGACCACCTTGAACTTCATCTGGGGCGTGCGTCGCGAGCGCAGCTGGATGCGGCGCTTCGCCGACTACCTCGCCGTACTGATCGTTGCGCCGATCTTCCTGGGCGCAGCTCTCTCCATGGCGGCGAGCTTCCAGGCCGGGCCGGTCCTGACCTGGATGCTCGAGTTCCCGACCTTCGCCTTCCTGTACAAGATCGGGCTCAGCCAGATCCCCAAGCTGCTGCTGCTAGTGGGCTTCAGCTTCGTCTACTGGTTCTTCCCCGACACCCGGGTGAAGGTCTTCGCCGCGCTGCTGGGAGGCCTGGTGGCGGCGCTGCTCTTCTCCCTGGCGCAGACCTACTACGTCGGTCTCAACGTCGGGGTCGCGCGCTACAACGCCCTCTTCGGCGGCTTCGCCGCGATTCCCCTGCTGCTGGTCTGGCTCTTCTTCTGCTGGGCCATCGTGCTGCTGGGCGCCGAGATCTCCTACGCGTACCAGAACCTCGCCCACTACCGCCGGGAGGCCCAGGAAGGTCCCACCGGAGCAGCCGAGCGCGAGCTGCTCGCCACGCGGATCGTGGTGGAGGTGGGCCGGAGCTTCCGCGATCGCTCCTCGGCGCCGGGCGCCGACGAGCTCGGCGACCTGCTCGATAGCTCGGTGCGGACCGTGCGCGAGCTGCTCGCGCTGCTCGATGGCGCGGGGATCCTCTCGGTACGCGCCGACGGCGAGCGCTCCGAGGCCTACCAGCTGGGACGGCCCGCCGAGGCCATCAGCGTGAGCGACATCCTGATCGCGGTGCGTGGACAGCGGACCCTCGAGAAGGGCAGAGAGCACGAAGAGGCGAGCGCGCATCGGATCGTGGACGAGCTCTTCACGGACCTCGACGGCACGCTGTACGTGATCACCGACGCGCGCTCCCTCGCCGACCTGCTGGACGCGGTCGAGCAGGCACCCGCCGCTGGCCGCGGGCACGCTCCCGACCCGGTCGCTGGAGGCGTGCCCCGCGCGGCTTCCGCCGAGGACCCGGATCGGGGTTGAGGGCGCTCGGCCTCGGTATCCCCGAGGCTCCGACGGACTAGAACTGAAAGTAGATGAACTCGCCCGCCACCCCGCCCATGGCGATCACCAGGGCGGCGAGGCTTCCCAGGGCCAGGCCTTCGAGGGCGCTTCCCCAGCTGTGGTCGGCCAGGGTTTGCTGCAGCCGCGGCAGCCGCGGGCGCAGCCAGTACTCGCCGAAGTGCAGGCCGATGCAGACCAGCACGATGAGGGTGGGGAGGATGGGCCAGTGCACGAGGTAGCTCTTGGTGAAGAGTGCCTGGGTGAAGAGCCAGGCCTCGCCCAGGCTCGGCGCGCGGAAGAGGATGTAGAGGAGGCAGACCACCTGGAAGTGACCAAAGATGGCCGGTGCGTCGCGCAGGGCCAGGGGCGCTTCGGGGTGCCGGGGATTGCGCACGCAGGCGCGGTGTACGATCAGGTAGATGCCGTGGAGACCACCCCAGATGACGAAGGTCCAGCCGGCGCCGTGCCATAGCCCGCCCAGGAGCATGGTGATGAAGAGGGTCAGGTAGGCGCGTGACCTGCCCAGGCGATTGCCACCGAGGGGGAGGTAGGCGTAGACGTAATCGCGCAGCCAGGTCGAGAGGGTGATGTGCCAGCGCCGCCAGTGCTCGGCAGCGTTTCGCGAGAGATAGGGCTCGCGGAAGTTCAAGGGCAGCTCGAAGCCCAGCAGGCAGGCGAGGCCCCGGGCGATGTCGCTGTAGCCCGAGAAGTCGAAGTAGACCTGAAAGGCGAAGCCGTAGAGGGCAACCAGGTGCACCGGCGCCGAGGCGGCCCCCGGGTCCGAGAAGATCAGGTCCACGTAGGGCTTCAGGAAGAAGTCGGCGAGCACGATCTTCTTGGCCGCGCCCGAGGCGATCAGCCAGATCCCGCGCCGCACCCGCTCTCGGGTGATCACGCCGCCGCGCTCGAGCTGGGGCAGGAACTGGTTGCCGCGCAGGATCGGTCCCGCAATGAGCTGGGGAAAGAAGCAGATGAAGAGGAGCACGCGGGGGAAGCTCGGTAGCGCTTCGAGTCTCCCGTTGTAGGTGTCGACGCTGAGGGCGATGAGCTGGAAGGAGAAGAAGGAGATGCCCAGGGGCAGGATCAGCTCGGGGACCGGCGGCTGCCAGCCCCACAGCGCATCGCTCAGCGGGATGAGGCTCTCGACGATGAAGGCGGCGTACTTGAAATAGGCCAGGAGCAGCAGGGTGAAGCTGACCGAGATGGTGAGATAGAGCTTGGGCCGCTTGCTCGCGACCATCCGCCGCAGCAGCAGGTAGTTGACCGCCACGTCGGCGAGCAGCAGCACGATGTACTGGGGGACCCAGAGGAAGTAGAAGAGCAGGCTCGCGCCCAGGAGCAGGCCGCCGCGGCTGCGGCGCGGAAGCACATGGTAGGCGAGGAGCAGCAGTGTGAAGAAGACGGCGAACTGGGCGCTGTTGAAGAGCATCAGTTCCCCCCGCCCGTATCGCCAGGCAGGCGGCCTCGGTCCTGCATCTGGGAGACGAGCAGGGGCGCGAGCTTCTCGGCGACCCGCAGCGAGCCGTGCCAGGGCGCGTCGAGCTTGAAGTGTCCGGCGCGGTCCTTGAATGCGGGGTTGGGGAAGAGGTCGTGCAGGTCGACGAACTCCGCGCCGCGGGAGCGGGCGATCCCCTCTACCAGCGCAATCGAGCCCTCGAGGCCCGCTAGATCGAGGTCGAGGCGCTGCAGGTGTTGGACGTTGACGGGGGTCACGTAGAGCAGGACGGGAACGCCGGCTTCTTCGAATACGGCCAGGGTCGCGTCCAGCATCCGAAGCTCGGGATTGTGCTCCGGGACGAGGTCGAGAACCGGACCGTAGTGTTCCCGCGCGCCGGAGAGGGAGAGGCGGAAGCTGCGCTCGGGGTGTCGCTTGCGCGCCTCGCCGCGCCTGCGCAGGACCTTGTGGTAGCTCGGCTCGCCGGCGGGGATCCAGCGCTGCTCCGTCCACTCCTCGAGGCTGCGGTAGCTCCGATCGAGGCGCACCTGCTCCCGCTGCACGGCCAGCCAGGCGTCGGCGCCCCGGGCCTTCACGATGGCGATGTAGAGGAGCACGCGGTCGAGGGTGAGGCCGATGCGCTGCAGGGGGAGGGCGAGCGCTTCGGGCAGCTTCGCTATGGGGATCCAGCCCGCGAGACCCGGGCGCGCAAAGCGGAAGCTGCGTGCCCCAGAGAGCATGGGCAGGTTGAAGTCGATTACGACGTGGTCCGGCCGGTGGCGCAAGACCTCGCTGGTGAGGAAGTAGAACTCGAAGGGGCTCATGCCGAGGCCGGCGATGGAGGTCACGCGCACACGCGGCTGCGCCGGGAGCAGGGCGTTGGTGGCCTCCTCGAGCTTCGCCGGGGTCTCGAAGATGGCCGAGGAGTCGCCGAAGAAGGTGACCCGATAGAGGGGGCCGTCACCGCTTTGCCGGGAGCCTTCGAGGGCCTCCAGGATCTTGGGCATGTCCTCGATGCCGCTGAATCGGTAGGGCGCCTCGAAGGCTTCGAGGACGGCGAGGAGACCGGTTGAAACGGCGAGAAAGGCGAGGACGAGGCAGCTGATACGCAGGCTGGCGCGCATGGGTCGGATCACGCTAGCAGGACTCGTCCGCACGAAAAAGTCGCTCCCGCAGCAGCTCGCCGCGAGCTGCTACGATGGGATGCCTTGACGCTCGAACGACGCTCCGAAGATCCGCTGATCTCTCTTGTGGTGCCCGTCCTCAACGAGGAGGGGTGCATCGAGGAGTTCGTGCGCAGATCGCGTGCAGCCGCCGCCCAGGCGGAGCTGCGCTACGAGATCATCTTCGTCGACGACGGCAGCAGCGACGCGACGCCCGAGCGCGTCGCCGCCGAGGCGAAGCTCGATCCCGCCGTGAAGAGCGTGCGCTTCACCCGCTCCTTCGGTCACCAGGCGGCCCTCTCGGCGGGGCTGCGCTATGCGAGCGGCGACGCGGTGGTGACCCTCGACGGCGACCTGCAGCACCCGCCCGAGTGCCTTCCCGATCTCGTGGCGGCGTGGCGGCGCGGCGCCGACGTGGTCTACACCCTGCGTCGCGAGTCGGAAGGGCAGCGGGGCAGCTGGAAGGCCCGCACCAGCGCGCTCTTCTACGGGGCCCTCTCCCGGCTCACGGCCCTGCCCGCAGCGGCGGCCGGCGCGGACTTTCGCCTGATGGATCGCCGGGCCGTCGAGCGCTTCAACGAGCTCGGCGAGCACTTCATCTTCGTGCGGGGCCTCGTGCCCTGGCTGGGCTTTCGCGCCGATCGGGTCGAGTACCAGGCGCAAGAGCGCTTTGCCGGGGTCCCCAAGTTCGTCCCCGTGCGCATGCTCCGCCTCGCCCTCGACGGGATCTTCTCCTTCTCGGTGGTTCCCCTGCGCCTGATCTCGCTGCTCGGCCTGGCGACGACGCTCTTCGGTGTCGTCTTCGGAATCTTCTCGTTGGTCTCCTACTTCCTGGGGCGCGCTGAGGAGGCCGGCTGGACCTCGGTGGTCGTCCTCATCCTCGTCTTCGGCGGCGTGCAGCTCATGTCCCTGGGCATCGTGAGCGAGTACATCGGGCGCATCTACGAGGAGGTGAAGGGCCGGCCTCGCTACGTCGTCGACTCGGTGATCGGGCTCGATTCGAAATGAGCTGTGCGGTCTGCGGCGCCGGCCCGGGCCGGCCGAAGCTCCGCAAGGATGGGGTCGAGATCCTCGCCTGCCCATCCTGCGGTCTCGAGTACTGGCTGCCGCCCGAGGGCTTCCGCGCCGAGGACACCTACGACGCCGCCTATTTCGACGACGCCGGCGCGAGCCACGGCTACAGCGATTACGCGGGGATGGAGCACGCCTTCCGCACCTCCTTCGCCCGGCGTCTGGCGCGCCTGCCGCCGCCCGGGGCGGGCGAGCGGCTGCTCGACGTCGGGGCCGCCTATGGCTATGCGGTGCTCGAGGCCGAGCGTCGAGGTTGGCAGGCCTTCGGCCTCGAGCTCGCCAGCGCCGCCGCGCGGGAGGCCGCGCGGCAGAGCAGCGGGCGGGTGGTGGCCGCGAGCGGCCTGGCGACTCCCTTCGCTTCCGCCTCCTTCGACGTCGTGACGCTCTGGGACGTACTCGAGCATCTCCCCGAGCCCCACGCCGCCATCGCGGAGATCGCACGGGTGCTGCGGCCCGGCGGCCGCCTGCTGCTCTCGACCGGCGACGTCGGGAGCCTCGCGGCTCGGGTCTCCGGCCGGCGCTGGCACCTCTACACCCTGCCCGAGCATCTCTTCTTCTACACGCGCCGCAGCCTCGACCTGCTGCTCGAAGCCCACGGCCTGCGGGTCGAGGCGGCCCGGGCCTACGCCTCCTACTACACCTTGGGCTATCTGGTGGAGCGCCTGCGCAAGTCGCTGCTCGGTCACGCGGGCGCGCGGGGGGACTGGCCCGGCTCGAAGCTGTGTCTGCCCGTGAATCTCTTCGACATCGTCACCGTGACGGCCCGGCGGGTCGAAGACCCGAAGGTCCTGGCCGGCGGCGTCGCGAGGGCGGCGGGTGCCTGAGCGGCGGCGGAGCCGAGTGCGGACCGGCCTGGGCTCCCACGCGGACCTCGTCGGCAGGCTCGTCGCCTGCGTCGCATGTCTTGCTCTTTCGAGCGCTGGCATCCTCGGCTGTTGGGAGGCTGGGGATGCGGCTCGGCCACCGAACATCGTCCTCATCGTGAGCGACGACCAGGGCTACCGCGACTTCGGTTTCATGGGGGCGGAGCACGCCAGGACCCCCAACCTCGACGTGCTGGCGGCCTCGGGCACGGTCTTTCGCAACGGCTTCAGCACCTCGAGCCTCTGCGGGCCGGCCCTGCGCAGCCTGCTCACCGGCCTGCAGCCCTACCAGTGGGACGCGCGCATGGATCTGCGCCGGGAGCGCGGCATCGCGCGCAAGCGTGGCTACTACATGCTCGACTACGTGACCCTGCCCGGGCTGCTGCAAGAGCGGGGCTACCGCAGCTTCCAGGGCGGAAAGCTGGTGGAGCAGACCTACCAGGCCGCCGGCTTCACCCACGGCCTGTCCCAGGAAGGGGACGACTTCCGCTTCGGCGGCCCGGCTACGGAGCTGGGACGCAGCGCTTCCCTCGACCCGCTCTTCGAGTTCATCGACGAGAGCGGCGACGAGCCCTTCTTCCTGTGGTTCGCTCCCATGCTCCCCCACTCGCCCCACGACGCGCCGAAGGCCCAGCGCGAGCCTTTTGCCGGACGGGGTCTCAGCGACCAGGCGGTGGCGTACTACGCCAACGTGCTGCGCTTCGATGCCCTGGTGGGCGAGCTCCTCGACCATCTCGATCGCGGCGGTCAGCGCGAGAACACTCTCATCGTCTTCCTGGCCGACAACGGCTGGGACCAGGCGCCGGACTACCAATGGTTGAGCCGGCGCGTGGACGGAGCCCACGGCAAGATGACCATGTACGAGCTCGGCTTCCGCACCCCCATCGTGTTCAGCTGGCCGGGGCGGGTGCCCGCGGGCCAGCTGCGCGACGAGCTCGTCTCCGGGGTGGATCTCTTTCCCACTCTGCTCGACTGGGCGGGGGCCGCGCCGCGGCCGGAGCGGCCGGGCTTCGATCTGCGCCCCCTCATCGAGGAGGGCGGGGCGTGGCCGCGGGAGGTCGTGATCGGCTCCATGCGCTTCGTGCGTCCCCACCCCCTGCGACCCCCGGACCGGGATCCCATCAGCCGGGGCACGGCGGAGCCCGCGTTCTTTCTGAGAACGCCGCGCTGGTACTACATCTGGTACGAAGATTGGGGGCGTGACCAGCTCTTCGACATGGAGAGCGACCCGGGGCAGAGCCTGGATCGGGTCGACGAGCATCCCCAGCTGCGGCGGCGCTTTCGTGGGCAGATCGAGCAGTGGCGCAAGGCCATGGCGGAGTCCATGTCCGAGGTCGCGGACGAGCCCTGAGCGCCGCGTCGACTCGCGCCCGGGCTGCTAACTTGGGCCCTCGTACTCTCCCGGGTGGCGCGCCGCAGTGTCGAGTGACGGCGCCGCGGCTGCCCGGCTGTGCCGGTGAATTCCGGCGTTTCCGAGACCCATGACGAGCTCCCAGGCGAGAAGTCGCATCTACCTCGATCACAACGCGACGACGCCGGTGCGCCCGGAGGTCGCCGACGAGATGTCCCGGGTGCTGCGCGGCGTCCACGGCAATCCTTCGAGCGTGCACGCCGAGGGCGCGGCGGCCCGCGCCCTGGTCGAGGAGGCGAGGCGCCAGGTCGCCGCCTGCCTGGGCGTCGAGAGCCGGGAGGTCTTCTTCACGGCGGGCGCGACCGAGGCCAACAACACGGTGCTGCGCGGCGTGGCGGGGGATCCGAGCGCTTCCGGGCCCCTGGTGATCAGCACCACCGAGCATCCCTCGGTGGTGGAGCCCGCTGCCTGGCTCGAGGCCGCGGGGGTCGACGTGCGCCGGATCCCCGTCGACGGGGAGGGGCTGCTGGATCTCGCCGCTTTCGAGGCCGCCCTCGAGGATGCGCCCGCGCTGGTCTCGCTGATCTGGGCGAACAACGAGACCGGCGTGCTCCAGCCCATGGAGCGCATCGCCGAGCTCACCCGGGAGCGCGGGCTCCTGCTTCACGTGGACGCCACCCAGGCCGTGGGCAAGGTCGAGGTGGACCTCTCCGCCGTGCCGGCCGACTTCCTCTCGAGCTCGGCACACAAGCTGGGCGGCCCCAAAGGCGTGGGCTGCCTCGTGGTGCGCGAGGGCCGCGCGGTGGCGCCCCTGCTCCTGGGCGGCCCCCAGGAGCGGCGCTGGCGCGGGGGCACGGAGAACGTGTCGGGCATCGCGGGCTTCGCGGTGGCCTGCGACCTCGCCCGCAAGGAGCTGCACGAGCGGCAGGTCGGCTACGCGGCTCTGCGCGATCGTCTTTGGCGCGGGATCGAGGCCGCGGTGCCCCGGGTGCGCCGCAACGGCCATTCCGAGCAGGTTCTGCCCAACACGCTCAACGTCGAGTTTCGGGACACGCCGGGCGAGGTGCTGGTGGAGGCCCTGGATCTCGAGGGGGTCGCGGTGTCGGCGGGCGCCGCCTGCCACTCGGGCTCCGTCTTTCCCTCCCACGTCCTGGCCGCAATGGGGCGCAGCGCCGAAGAGGCCCGGGGCTCCGTGCGCTTCAGCGTGGGCCACGGGGTGACGCAGGAGCAGGTGGATTGCGTCGTCGAGCTGCTGGGTCCGCTCGTCGAGCGAGTGCGTCAGAGCGGGGGAGGCTGAGGCCGTGGGCGAACGAGTGGTCGTCGCCATGTCGGGGGGAGTGGATTCCTCGGTCACCGCGGCCCTGGTGCTCGAGCAGGGTTGTGACGCCGTTGGGGTCACCATGCAGCTCGCGGGCAGCGCCTCGCGCTGCTGCTCCTTGGACGATGCCGACGACGCGCGCCGGGTGGCCGAGGGGCTGGGCATCCGCTTCTTCGTCGCCAACTATGCCGATCGCTTCCGCGAGGAGGTGATCGAGGAGTTCGCGGACGCCTACCTGGCGGGGCGGACGCCGATCCCCTGCGTGGCCTGCAACACGCGTTTCAAGTTCCACTACCTCCTCGAGCGCGCCGGCGCCTTCGGGGCGGAGCGGGTCGCTACGGGCCACTACGCGCGCATCGACACCGATCCCCAGACGGGTCTGCGGCGCCTGCGGCGCGCTCGTCATGTAGAGAAGGACCAGAGCTATTTCCTCTTCCAGCTCGATCAGGAGCAGCTCGCCCGGGCGTGGTTTCCCCTGGGCGAGATGAGCAAGCAGGAAGTGCGGGAGCGCGCACGGCGGCTCGGCCTGGCTACGGCGGAGAAGGCCGAGAGCCAGGAGATCTGCTTCGTGCCCGAGGGCGACTATCGAAGCGTGGTGGAGAGCATCCGGCCCGAAGCGAAGGCGGCGGCCGGCGAGATCGTCGACGAAGCCGGCCAGGTGCTGGGGCGCCATGGGGGTGTGCATCACTTCACCGTGGGGCAGCGGCACGGCCTCGGGATCGGCGACGCCAATCGCCGCCTCTACGTCCAGCGCATCGACGCGGCGAGACAGCGGGTCGTGGTGGGGGACGTCGCGGGCCTCGACCGCAGGGAAGCCCTCGTGGAGCAGGTCTGCTGGATTTCCGGGGCGCCTCCCGTGGGCGCCGTGCGTGCGCGGGTCCAGGTGCGCCACCGGCACCGGGGTGTGCTCGCCTGGGTGGAGGCCGACGGCGACGGCGGCGCGCGCGTGCGGGTCCGCTTCGAGGAGCCGGTGCGGGCCGTCTCGCCCGGGCAGGCCGCCGTCTTCTACGACGCCGAGCGCGACGAAGCCGTGCTGGGCGGCGGCTGGATCGGGGAGACCCGGTCTTGACCGGCGACGTGCCCATTGCGGACGAGGCGAGCTCCCTGGCGGAGCTCGAGGCGGAACTCGGCTATCGCTTCTGCGATCGCAGCCTGCTCGAGACCGCCCTGCGCCACGATTCCTATGCCCACGAGGTCGGGGGCGAGAGCAGCAACGAGCGCCTCGAGTTCCTGGGAGACTCGGTGATCGGCCTCGCGGTGGCCCATCTCCTCTACGGCGCCCATCCGCGCTGGGCCGAAGGCGAGCTCTCCCGCGCGCTCCACAACCTGGTGGACAAGCGGGCGCTGGCGGAGCTCGCGCGCTCCCTCGAGCTCGGCGACTTCCTCGAGCTCGGGCGCAGCGAGCGGCTATCGGGCGGGCCCCAGAAGGAGGGTATCCTCGCTGATGCCATGGAGGCCGTGATCGGCGCGATCTTTCTGGACGGCGGGCTTGCTCCCGTCATGGCCCTGGCCGAGCGCTCCTTCGCAGCGTCGATGGTGGCGGGCTCTGCACCGGCGCCGCGCGACCCCAAGACCCGGCTGAACGAGTGGGTGATGGCGCGCTTCGGCGAGTTCCCCACCTACGAGTGCATCTGGGACAGCGGAGTCGACGACGATGACGATCGCTTTACCGTGCAGGCGCTGGTGAAGGGCGAGGAGTGGGGTCACGGCATCGCGCGCAGCAAGCGCCTGGCCGAGACGGGGGCGGCTCGGCAGGCGCTCGAACGCTGCGACGAACTCGATGCGACCGGTGCGGCCCAGGCCGAGGGAGGAGACCCGCGTGGCGATTGATCCGGAAGCGACCGAGCAGGAGAGGGAGGGCGGGGCGCCGCACCGCGCCGGCTTCGTCGCGATCCTCGGCCCCCCCAACGCGGGCAAGTCGACGCTGATGAACCGTATCCTGGGAGAGAAGCTCGCCATCGTCACCGCCAAGCCCCAGACCACCCGCAGCCGCATCCTGGGCATCCGCAACCTGCCCGATGCCCAGCTGCTGCTGGTCGATACGCCGGGTCTGCACGCGAGCAGCAAGCCCCTCAACGTCGCGCTGAACGAGGCCGTGGAGGTGGCGGTCCGGGACTGCGACATGGCGGTGCTGCTGGTCGACCTGACCCGCGGCTGGAGCGACACCCACCAGGAGCTCTTCGCCGGGCTGCGCCGGGCCGGCAAGCCGGTGGTCGTAGTGGGAAACAAGTGCGATCTGCCCGGCGCCGGCTCGGCCGAGTGGCCGCCGCCGGCCCTCGGCGGCGAGCTCGGGGAAGAGGCAGCCGGGGCGCCAGCGGCCGGCGATGAGGCGAGCGCAGAGCCGGAGAACGGGGTGCCCCTCGTTACGTCGATGACGCTCTCGGCGCTCAATGGGGAAGGCGTCACGAGCCTGCTCGAGCGCATCGTCGAACGGCTGCCCGAGTCGCCTCCGCTCTACTCCGACGATGCGCTCACGGACCGGCCGCTTCGTTGGCTCGTGGGCGAGCTGGTGCGCGAGGCGGTCTTCGAGTGCCTGGGGCAGGAGCTTCCCTACTCGATGGCGGTCGAGGTGCTGAAGTACGACGAGAGCCGAGCGGACCTGGTCGAGATCCACGCCAATGTCATCGTGGCGCGGGACTCCCAGAAGCGCATCGTCGTGGGCGCCGGCGGCAAGATGATCAAGCGCATCGGGATGCGGGCGAGGCGGGAGATCGAGCGACTGGTGGGCGGGCAGGTGAACCTGCAGCTCTTCGTGAAGATCGAGCCGAAATGGCTCAAGAGCAGCCGGCGCATCGAGGCGCTGGGGTATAGCTGAAGCCCTGCCTCCGGGGGGCGAGTGCCGGCCGGTCTCTGCGGGAGTAGGTGCGGGAGTAGGCACTTAACAGGCAATTCCGTCGACTCTGCGTCACTTTCGTAAGAGATTGACGCACATACTCTTCAGCGGTTAGGATCGTCGATTCGGCGGCTCTGCGGATCGCGCGGTAGAGGCGCAGCTACGCAGGCGGGCCGCAGGAGCCGCGCCGGGGCAGGCGAAGAAGCAGGGAAACAACACCGGGACAACACCGA
>JAFDEK010000148.1 GCA_019310385.1 Deltaproteobacteria bacterium | reverse complement strand
CCACGAGTTGGTGGCCTGGTAGGCGGGTACGGCCTCGACGGCCTTCATGTCCTCGACGAGCAGGAATTTGGTGTTCATCGCAACGGCGCGGATGCCGAACGCCTCGCTCTCCCACCAGGCGTCGATGTCCTCGAGCTCCCAGTAGCCGAGCTCTTCAGGCCAGGAAAAGAAGGCGTCCTCGTCCGCCATGTCCCGCTGGTCTTCGAAGTCAACGACGGCGCGCTCGCGGAAGTCATCCATCCAGTCGGGCAGGCCTTCGATGCTCTTGAAGTGGCTGACCTGTTGGTGGACGTAGGTGCCGTCGTTCTGGCGGACGCGCACGTTCAGGGTGTGGCTCCGGGACGGCAGCAAGGGATCGAGCATGTAGTAGAACATGTCGGTGAGGGCGTCGTAGCTGAAGAAGTCGGCGCCCTTCTCCGCCTTGTCCTTGTCGAGGCGCACGATGACCTCGCCGATGGGGTTGCGCTTGATGAACTCCTCGGCGGCATGGACGGTCTTGATGATCGTCTCGCCCTTGTGGTCCGGATAGAAGAAGTTGATCAGCGCGTCCTTGCCGTCGTCCGTCATGAAGGGGCGCATGGCGCCGGGCGGGCCGTTGGTGCGCAGCTGGAAGATCTGCTGGCGGATGGTCGCCTGGTCGTCGGAGACGAAGTCCCACTTGGGATCTCCGTAGTGGTTGATGCGCCACGAGGTGCGCAGGATGGGCACGATGGAGATGGTTGCGCCCAGGTCCGTGTATCGCGCCATCCAGCGCTCGAACTCCTCCATGCGGAGCACCGGCGTGGCGTCGCCGCTGGCCTTGGGCTTGTCGCCCTCGAGGAAGATCACCAGGGAGTCGACCCCGCCGAAGCGCTCGGCGATCTCCGCCGTGGCCATGTTCCATTCGTGGTCGGGGAAGAGCAGCGGCGTGCCGGGCTTCGCCTCGCCGATCTGCGAGTACATCAACGTGATGTAGGTGGAGGAAATGAGCAGCAGCACGGTGGTGACCGCGATGACGTACTTCCACTTGGGGTGGGTGGTGAGCCAGCCCAGGAAGCGCGTGAAGCGCACCATGAAGCCCGGGAGGAAGTGCTCGTGCTCCTTCGGGGCGGGCAGGAAGCAGATCAGCACCGGGTGCAGGATCTCCACCGTGATGATGATGGACGCCACCCAGAAGGCGCCGAAGATACCGAGGTCGCGCATCTGCGGGATCGAGGTCACGAGGATGACCAGGAGTCCGGCCACGTCGGTGACGATGCCCAGGGTGCCGGGCACGATGAGCTCGCTCATGGCCACGGTGGCGGCCTCGACCTTCGCGACCTCGGGGTCGCCGAGGGCGGGGAGCAGGATCTCGTAGTCCTCGAAGAAGCGCTCGGCCATCTGCACGGTGTGGGAGATCGCCCGGGCCGTGATGATGGAGGGGATCACGAGGATCAATGGATCGAAGGTGATCCCCACCCAGCCCGTGAAGCCGAGGCCCCAGATCGCCGTGGCGAGGGCCGCCAGGGCGGGGATGAAGACGCCGTGCCAGCGCCGGAAGTAGGCCCAGAGCAGGGAGAAGATCATCGCGATGGTGAGCATCAGGAAGAGCACGATCTCGAAGGCGTGCTTGAGGATCCAGCCGACCAGGATCGGGTAGCCCGATATGTAGATCGAAGTGTTGTCGTCCTCCTCGTCGGCCTTGATCTGCTGCGCCCAGTCGAAGACTGCGGTGAAGGTCTCGCGGCTGTTCAAACGGTCGGTGACGAAGCCGGCGGTGATGAGGGCGCCCTTCTGGTCGAGAGAGACGAGGCGCCCGTAGATGTAGGGCGGATTCTGTCGCACCAGGGCGCCGAGGACGTCGGCGTCCGCCTGGGTCTCGGGCACCTTCTCCATGAGGACCTGGGTCTCGATGTCGCCGGAGGCCTCGATCTGGATGACCCGCGTGTTGTTCGCCGTCATCGATCGGATCTGATAGTGATTGACGGGGTAGGGCGGGTAGCGCATGTCGAGGCGCTTCTGGATCTCGCGAGGGGCTAGCTCCTCCTCCTCGAGCTCGTAGCGCATCTCCTCACGCTCTTCGGTATGGCTGTCGTAGCCCTTGCCATCGAGGCGCTGGGTGATGCGGTGGATCTTCGTGATGGTCTCGGGGGTGAAGATCGTCCCCTCCTTCACCACCACCGCGAGGGCGATCGAGGCCGAGCCTCCGAAGAGGCCCGCGAACTTGTCCTGGGCGCGGATGAAGGGATGATCGGGCCACTGGGCCCGGGCCTCGGTGTCTACGCGCACGGCGGGGCCGGGCAGGGGAGTGCCGATGGCGGTCAAACCGGCATTGAGGATCGGGTAGAAGAAGAAGCTCGTGGAGAGGACGAGGAAGACTGCGATGATGCCCCGCCGTCGCACGACGAGCTTCGCGAACCACATCGTGGGAGAGTCTTTGGTGGGCTGGGTCTGCGGTGTTTCGGCCATGGATACCTCTGGGTGGACTCGGTTGCGCGACAGGGGCATCCACCACCGCGTGGGGGGGCGCCGCTAGTGGAAACAGACACCGGCTCATCACCGGGCAATTCAGAAGACTGCAGGATAGCGAGCCGGGCAGGAGATCCCCCCTCAGGGTTTCGAGTGTGGGGGGGGTGCCACGCTTTGCGTTGCACCGGGGGGCGCGGGCCGGGAGCCTTCACGCTGGAGCGGAGGAAGATCCATGGATGACCGGGCCTTGGCCAGGGTCTATGTCACTCATTCGATGGCTGGCCTCGCCTGGCCAGAGGGGGCAGAGGAGGGGGCAGAGGAGAGGGCGGAAGCGAGAGGGGACGTGCTCGCTCCCCTGCGCTCGCGCTGTGATTGTCGGGTCTGGGAAGGCCCGGGGCCGCCGCCCGCCCGCGTTCTGCGAGCCGAGCTCCAGGACTGCGAGGGCCTGCTATGTCTCCTCACCGATCGCGTCGATGCCGCCCTCATCGACGCCTGCCCCCGACTGCGGGTCATCTCTACCTGCTCGGTCGGCGTCGACCACATCGACGTGGAGGCGGCCGCGCGCCGGGGCATCCGCGTCACGAACACGCCGGGGGTCCTGGTCGAGACTACCGCGGATCTCGCTTTTGCCCTGATCCTGGCTGCGGCGCGCCGCATTCCCGAGGCCGATCGCTTCGTGCGCGCGGGGCAGTGGACCCCCGAGCGGCGCTGGGAGCCCGACATGCTCCTCGGTCGTGATCTCTTCGGCGCGACCCTCGGCATCGTGGGCCTGGGCGAGATCGGTTGCGCGCTTGCGCGCCGCGCACGGGGCTTCGGTATGCGAATCCTCGCTTGGAACCGAACGCCCCGCGTCCTCGAGGGAGTGGAGCCGGTCGCCCTGACCGAGCTCCTCGAGCGATCGGACTTCGTCTCCCTCCACGTCGCCTACGTGCCGCAGACCCGCGGCCTGATCGACGCTGCGGCCATCTCGCGCATGAAGCGCGGTGCTGTCCTGGTCAATACCTCCCGAGGCGGCATCGTGGACGAGGCGGCCCTCGCACGGGCGTTGGCGGATGGCACCCTGGCGGCCGCTGCCCTCGACGTCTTCGAGGAGGAACCCCTCGCACCCGGCAGTCCGCTCCTGCGGGCTCCGAACCTGGTCCTCACTCCTCACATCGGAAGTGCGAGCGTGCGCACCCGCCGCCGCATGGCGGAGCTCGCCGTGGAGAATCTGCTCGCAGGACTGTGATGGGTGGGATCCGAAGGCCGCGGCCCGCGCCGCCGGTCTACGCCGGCCCGTCGGGCGTGGCGCACCTGGCGATGAAATCCCGTGGCGCGGCAACCCGGGCGCCGCGATGGCGCGCCCGGTCCGCGACCTGGCGGTCGCCGGTTACGACGGCCAGCCGCCCCGGCTCCTCGCTGCTGCGCACCCGCTTCACGATCCAGTCGTCGGCAGAATCCGCAAACACTACCTGCACCCGCTCCTGGGCGTCGGCGTCATCGTCGGGCGCAGACGGGCGTGGACCGTCGAAGACGATCCAGATGCGCGCGGCGGGATCTGAAAAGTGGCGGGCGAGGCCCACCAGGCGCTCACGCCTGGGGGCCGTCCACCATTCGCTTCGGTCACCGTCAGAAAAGAGTGACGCGTGCAGCACGTTGAAGCCGTCGATCAGCCACTCCCGGGTTTCGGGAGCATCGCTCAATTTACGGGCCTCAAACTACGGGCCTCAAGCGACGAGCCTCAAACTACAGGCCACAGACGACGAGCCTCAATTGACCGCGTCGGTGGGATTGCAGACGTGGTTGCCCTCGCTGTTGACGAACTCGTCGGCGATCAGCTCGAGAAACCGGGTGTTGCCGACTCTGCCGTCGATTTCGCACGAGTACATGGCCAGCCCCACGACCGGCGAGCGGAGACACTCCTCGGGCTCCATCGGGATCGCATAGACCTCTCCACCGCCAGCCTGATCGACCACCCGCAGCGAGAGTTCGCCACCCGGACAGAACTGGGCGTGATACTGCGAACTTCCCGTCCACAGGGTGGCGGGGGGCAGGTCGGTGATCGCGCAATCGGTCGAGCCCCAGAAGCTCGCCACGATTCCGCGGTCGGCCGCTGCAATGATGAGGTCGCCGTTGAGGTCCAGCCGCGCATCCCAGTTCGGGTCTCCGGGCTGGGCGTACCACGAACCCGCGATGGCGTTCATATCGCTGCCGTCCACGATGCCGTCGCGGTCGAAATCCACGGGGCACTCGCCGGGCGTCGGCGGTACCGCGCTCGCCAGGCTGGGCAGGAGCAATACAGCGCAGGCCAGCAGCAGACTCGCTGCGCTGCTCCGCCGTTGTGGCTTCTTCACGATGTCCCGGGTCATGTCGAGGTGTTCGTCTCTGGTCGTCACGTTGCAAAGTCCTCTTGTCGTCTCGATCGAGCCGCCGTCCGGCTCTCGCCGGGGGTCCATCGCGGCTCGCGCGAGGTTCGGTTTATCTACCGATGCAAGGGGGGGGATCGACTTCGTTGACGCTCGGAAATGTGATTTGGTTCACAATAGGAGGTAACAAATCCAACATTTGCAAGAACTGTGGTGATATTACCACGCAATTGGCTGCTGGATCCAGATAATACCCGTCTCAGGCCTCTCGGTAATGCCCGAAGTTGAGTGTGGGCGGAAAGCTGCAATCCTATTGCCCCCTCTGTCCGACATCATTGGATTCTGCCCAACGGGGGCAAGCTTTCGAGAGATGGGATGGGCCGGCTTGCAGGCGCATATTGGCTGCTCTACCCAGACGCCATGTCGGCGACGGAGGCATCGAGTCAGATCTTGCCCGCGCCACCTGGCCCCGACGCCTCGCCGGTCGACCAGGGCTTCCGCTGGCCCGCCGAGTGGGAGCCCCACGAGGCCACCTGGCTCTCCTGGCCCCACAATCCCGAAACCTGGCCGGGCCGCCTGGCCGCGGTGGAGGGCGCCTTCGTCGCCATGGTGGCCGCCCTGGTCACGCGCGAGCGTGTTTGCATCAACGTCGCCGGCAGCGCGATGGAGGAGCGGGTGCGAGGCCAGCTGCGGGAGGGCGGTCTCGACCCCGATCGCGGAATCGACTTTTTCCACATTCCCACCGATGACGCCTGGATACGCGATCACGGCCCCATTTTCTTGACCCGAAGCGGCTCGGGCGTCGATGCGGCAAGGGAGCGCGCCGTGCTCGACTTCGGATTCGACGCCTGGGGGGGGAAATATCCGCCCTGGGATCGCGACAACGCGGTGCCCCAGGGAGTCGCCGAGGCGTTGGGCGTGCGGCGCTTCGTTCCCAGCTTCGTCCTCGAGGGCGGATCCGTCGAAGGGAACGGCCGGGGGAGTGTGCTCACCACGACCTCCTGCCTGCTCCATCCCAACCGCGGGGTTGGCGGGGTGCCGCGCACCCGGGAGCAGATGGAGCGGCTGCTCGCTACCTGGCTCGGCGTTCGCCAGGTGCTCTGGCTCGGCGACGGCATCGCGGGCGACGACACCGATGGCCACATCGACGACGTCACACGCTTCGTCGCACCCGATTGCCTGGTGACGGCCGTGGAGGAAGACGCGGCGGACGTCAACCATGCGGCCCTACGCGAGAACAGGCGCCGTCTGGCCGGGATGCGCAGCATCGACGGCAAGCCCTTCGACGTGGTCGAGCTCCCCATGCCTCCCGCGCGGACTTTCGCCGGCCACCGCTGTCCGGCCAGCTATGCGAACTTCTATCTCGCGAATGGGGTGGCGCTGGTCCCGACCTTCGCGGCTGCAACCGATCGTTGCGCCCTGGCGGTCCTGGCAGAGTGTCTGCCCGGGCGCGAGATCGTCGGCATCCCGTGCGAGGACCTCGTGATCGGCCTGGGTGCGCTGCACTGTCTCACCCAGCAGCTACCGGCCTGAGGGGGCCGCAGGAGATTGGCGCCTTTCATCGCCGGCGGGCCTCTGGTGCGTTAACATGCGCTGCGTTCGAGGCCGGCTGCTGCCGGCGACCGCGGGGCGTGCGGCCGCGCGCGCGCGGGATCGAACGCCTCATCAACTCTCGGTTCGAAGCGCGATTCGTTGGACGACAGAGCGCTCGGTCGAGATTTCTCGCGTTAGCTTGGAGGTCGTGTGGTCGAGGTTTCCCGGCACGACATAGTGATCGTTGGCGGCGGGGCCGCGGGCTTGCGCGCCGCCATCGCTGCCGCCGAGGCCGACCCCGGTGCGTCCATCGGCCTGGTTTCGAAGGTCTACCCCATGCGGAGCCACACGGTCTCTGCTGAAGGCGGTGCCGCGGCGGTGGCCCGCGAGGACGACAACCTGGAGCTCCACGGCTACGACACCGTGAAGGGCTCGGACTTCCTCGGCGATCAGAACGTCATCGAGTACTTCGTGGAGCAGGCTCCCAAGGAGCTGGCCCTGCTCGAGAACTGGGGCTGCCCCTGGAGCCGCAACGAGGACGGCAGCGTCGCCACCCGTGCCTTCGGCGGGATGTCGACGAAGCGCACCTGGTATGCCGCCGACAAGGTCGGCTTCCACATGCTCCACGCGCTCTTCCAGCATTCCATGCGCTACGACAACATCGTCCGCTACGACGAGTACTTCGTCACGAAGCTCCTCACGGACGGCGGTCAGGTGCGCGGGGTCGCGGCTCTCGATATCCGCTCCGGCGAGATGCAGGCGGTCCTGGGCAACGCCGTGGTGATCACCTCCGGCGGCGCGGGGAAGATCTTCCCCTTCACCACCAACGGTATGATCAAGACCGGCGACGGTATGTCCCTCGCCTATCGCGAGGGCGTGGCGCTCAAGGACATGGAGTTCGTCCAGTACCACCCGACGGGCCTGCCCGGCACGGGCATCCTCATCACCGAGGCGACCCGCGGCGAGGGCGGCTACCTGCGCAACGCGAAGGGCGAGCGCTTCCTGGTCGATTACGACTACGGCCTCGGCACCAAGGCCGAGCTCGGTCCTCGGGACATGATCTCCCGGGCAATCATCCAGGAGTTCGAGGCCGGCCGCGGCTGCGAGGGCGCCTACGGCGAGTACGTGCGCCTCGACCTCACCCACCTCGGCGAGGAGAAGATCAACGCGCGGCTGCCCTTCGTGCGCGAGCTCTCCAAGATCTACGTGGGCGTGGACCCCGTACACGAGCCCATTCCGATCCGCCCGGTGGTGCACTACATGATGGGCGGCATCGACACGGATGTAGAGGCCGCCACCTCGCTTCCGGGCCTCTATGCGGCGGGCGAGGTCGCCTGTGCGTCCCTCAATGGCGCCAATCGCCTGGGTTCGAACTCCCTCACCGAGTGTCTGGTCTTCGGGGCATCGGCGGGTCGTAACGCCCTGGCGTTCTCGAAGCAGGGAAGCGACGGCAACGAGCAGACCCTGCGCAGCCAGGCCGAGGAAGAGGCGGCCCGGATCGACTCACTGCGGAGCAAGTCCGGCAGCGAGAAGATCTCGCGCATCCGCGGGGACCTGAACGGCGCCATGGAGTCGGGCTGCGGGGTCTATCGCCAGCAGGACACCATGCAGGCTTGCGTGGAGTCCATCGACCAGCTCAAGGCGCGTGTCGCCGATCTCGGCCTCGAGGACGGGAGCAAGGTCTTCAACACCGAGCTCATCGCGGCGCTCGAGCTGGTCGCCATGCTCGACGTGGCCGAGGCAGTGGCCAACGCGGCCCTTCAGCGCAAGGAGTCTCGCGGCGCGCACACCTGCCGCGACTTCACCAGCCGAGACGATGTCAACTACCTGCACCACTCCCTGGCCTGGTACGAGGCCTCCGGTCGACCGCGCATCGACAAGAAGGAGGTCACCCTCGGCCATTGGGAACCTGAGGAGCGGAAGTACTGAGATGAGCACCGGTATCGTGAAGAAGAAGTTCGTCATCACGCGCTTCGATCCCGACCAGGACGAGGTGCCGAAGACGCAGGAATACGAAATCGAGTGCGAGAGCCACTGGAAGGTCCTCGACGCCATCAACCATATCAAGGACGAGGTCGATGCCTCGGTCTCCCACCGCTGGTCCTGCCGCATGGCGGTTTGCGGTAGCTGTGGGATGATGGTGAACGGCGAGCCGACCCTCACCTGCAAGACGGCTCTCAGCAGCTACGGCGACACCGTCGTCATCGAGCCCCTGGCCAACTTCCCCGTCGTGCGGGACCTGGTGGTCGACCTCGACGGCTTCATGCACAAGTTCAAGAGCGTGAAGCCGTGGATCGTGCGCGCCAAGGAAGAGGCGGCGAGCGCGGACCTGACCGAGAAGGGCACCTACGCCCAGAGCCCCGAGCAGCTGGCCGAGTTCAAGCAGTTCAGCATGTGCATCAACTGCATGCTCTGCTACTCGGCCTGCCCGGTGGTTGCCAACGAGCCCGAGTTCCTCGGGCCGGCTGCCATCGCCCTGGGCCACCGCTACAACCTGGACTCCCGGGACGAGGGGGAGGGCGAGCGCAACGAGATCTTCCGAGGCGAGGGCACGGTCTTCTCCTGCTCCTTCGCCAACGAGTGCAGCGAGGTCTGCCCCAAGAATGTCGACCCGGCCGCCGCCGTCAACCAGGCGAAGTTCGGCGCGGTGATCGACTGGGCGAAGAAGCTCGTGCTTCCCCGCGGAGGTGCATAGAGATGGCAGGTCCCGCACATCCCGACGCGATGGCGCCCCCCACACCGGGGCGCACTCGGACGGCGCCGCCCCAGATGCCCAGCAGCTGGTGGTCGACCTCGCGCATCCGCACCTATCTGCTCTTCGATGCGACCGGGCTCATCTACTACATGATCGGCTTCCTGGTCCTGCGCCAGATCTGGGCCCTGGGCAATGGGCCCGAGGCCTGGGACGCCGCCATGGAACAGCTGACGAGCCCGTTCTACATCGCCTTCCACGTGATCACGCTGCTCTCGCTGATCTTCGTCGGTGTGCGCTTCTTCAGGCTCTTCCCCAAGGCCCAGCCGCCGCGCATCGGACCCGCCAAGCCGCCGCCGGGCGGTGTCATCCAGGCCGCGCTCTACCTGGTCTGGATCGGCGTTACCGTGCTCATGGTCGCCATTCTCGCGGGGGGGATCTTCTGATGAAGGAACTGCTGCTTCGCATCGAGCCGGTCATCTGGCTGCTCTTCGGTCAGGGCATCCTGCTCGGCACCATCCTGCTCACCGGCTGGGTAATCGCCGTTGGTCTCCTCGTGCCCGCGGGCATCGTCCCGGCGGAAGCCCTCTCCTACGAGCGCGCCTACGGCCTCGCGTCCAACTTCATTGGACGGCTGATCCTGTTGGCCCTCATCGCCCTGCCCCTGTGGAAGGGGGCGCATCACCTGCGCTCCTTGTCCATCGACATGGGTGGCGGCGAGCGCGACGGTGCGGTGGGGTGGTTCGGCTCTAGCAGCGCGATGGTCCGGCTCTAGCCGGCCGGTCCCGGCTACGGACTCGTTTCCGATTCGGCCCCCTTCTCGAGGATCTCGAGGAGGGGGCTCTTCTTTGGGGCTCTTCTTTGGCAGGGGCCTCTACTTGCCGAGCAGGATGTCCGAGAAGCGCCGGTCCCATTCGTAGTGGCCATAGACCGGATGGTCCCGGTACCACATCCGGTGCGCGGGGTTATAGGGGATCGATCCGTCGTAGAGGCGGACCAGGCTCAGCCCGTTCCAGCCAATCAGCAGGACGAGGGATCCCGCCAGGAGGAAGCCGCGCGGTCCCGCCCCGCCGGCCCATGCAAGCCGCTGGAGCGCGAGCAGACCCAGAGCGAGCAGCGGCAGCAAGGATACGACCCGGCGTTGGCCAAAGGCGCCGCCGGCCCACCAGTCCTCGACCAGCATGCAGCTGAAGAGCTCGAGCGCGATGGCGAGGAGTGCGGCCCAGCGCAGGGGCTCGATCCCCGCCCAGGGCGAGTCGGCGCTCGTGCGCCAGGGCAGCGCGAATCCGGCCAGGATGATCAGCAGCGCCGGATGAACGAGGAAGAGGCCGTTCCAGGTGGAGAAGAAGAAGCGCAGGGGCTCGGCGTTGGAGAGGCTCATGAAGCCCGCGCCCATGGGCATGGCGACCCACGAAGCGTAGAGCGCCTTCCAGTAGGCGAGCTGAGGTAGCGCGCCGAGGAGGCCGCCGAGTCCGAAGTAGAGCAGACCTTGCATGCGCTTCGTAGCGGAGAGCGGAGCCGCGGCCCGATCGCCGGGAAAGGCCATCAGGGCCAGGGGAACGACGCCGAGCAGGGCGTCCTGCCAGCGAACCGCAAAGGTCACGCCGAGGGCGAAGCCGCAGATCATCCAGCGCGGGTCGCCAGCGGCCGCATTGCGCCAGCACCAGACGCTGGTCCACAGCAGGATCGACACGCAGGCGAACGCGCAGGCGTGGGCCATGTCTGGCGCGAAGGTCACGTAGGCGGGCAGCGGCGAGGCGAGGGCGACGACCGCCGTGACGCTCCAGCGCTCTGTATGCGAGGCGCCCAGCATGCGCAGGGCGTCGGCCAGGACGAAGAGGCCGATCAGAGCCCAGAAGCTGCTGCCGAAGTAGGCGGGAAGGTGCACGGGACCGGTCGCGCTCGAGATCCCCTCGCCGCCGACGAGGCGGCTCAGGGCGTCGTAGGCCACGTAGAAGGGCGCCCAGAGCAGCGCCGGGCCGATGGGGAAGGGATTGCGGAGCCCACCCGGCGCCGGCTCGACGGTGGTCGAGTACCAGGTCAGCCAGGGAAAGCGCTCGGACTCATTGGTGAGATCGACGTCGCCGTCCACGTAGAGGGAGTGGAGGGACGCAAGGTAATACTGCCCGTCCACGAAGGGGGCGCGAAGCTGGAGGGGATGCAGGAGCAGGGCGCCGAGGAGCGCAGCGGCGGTCCAGATTCCCACGCGCCGCCAGCCGGGCGCATCGACGGCACTCAAGATCGCGTTGCTCCTCATTGGGCTCGTGCTTTGGGCTCGCGCGGCAGCCCCCGCCACGCTATCCGATGTCGGGGCCCGCTCGGAGCGGACGATTCTGGTCGCGGGGAGTTTAGTCGCGGGGAGGTGGGATGTCCGGTCGCGTTCTCGAAGGGATCCGCATTCTCGATCTGACCCGCGTGGTGGCCGGGCCCTTTGCGACCGGAGTCCTGGCGGACCTCGGTGCCGATGTCGTGAAGCTGGAGCGGCCCCGTACCGGCGACGACTATCGATTCGGCCCCTCGCCTCCGGGCCAGACCTCGCTTTCCTTCCAGAACACGAACCGGGGCAAGCGCTCCATCACCCTGGACCTGCGCGAAGAGGAGGGGCGCGAGCTCTTCCTGCGTCTCGTGGAGGGCGCAGACGCGGTAGTGGAGAACTTTCGCTCGGGCTGGATGGCCTCGCGCGGCCTGGCTCCCGAGCTCATCCAGGCCCGCAATCCGCGCTGCGTCGTCGCCTCGCTCTCGGGCTTCGGGGCCACGGGTCCGCGGGCGGGCCAGGCCTCCTACGACATCGTCGCCCAGGCGACGGGGGGCCTGATGGCGCTCACGGGTCGGCAGGACGACGAGCCCATGCGCGGGGGCGGGGCGCTGGCGGACTATGTCGGCGGCCTCTATCTGGCCCTCGGCGTGGTGGCGGCCATCCTCGACCGGGACCGCAGCGGCCGCGCCCGCGTGCTCGACCTCTCGAATCAAGACGCCGTCTTCGCCATCACCGACTCTGCGGCGACGATCCACCACGCCCTCGGTCTGCCTTCCCAGCGTGTCGCGAACCAGCATCCCTACACGGCGCCCTACGATGCCTTCGAGGCGCGCGACGGCTTCGTGGTCGTCGCCACCGCGAGCAACCGACTCTTTCGCCGGCTCTGCGAGGCCATCGGCCGCCCCGAACTCGGCCGGGACGAGCGCTTTCGTCGCCACGACGAGCGGGCTCGCAATCGCGAAGAGATCAACGGCATCGTGGGCGAGTGGGTGTCGACACGACGGTGTGAGGAGGTGCTCGCGTCGCTGGGCCCCGACGGCGCCGACGTGCCCTGCGCCCGGGTCTCGGCGCCCGAAGAGCTCGTGAACGACCCGCAGCTCGAGGCACGCGGCATGATCGAGCGTCACCCCCACCCCGAGCTCGGCGAGATCCTCTTCCACGGCAATCCTCTCGCGCTGTCGGAGAGCGAGCCGCGGCGGCTTCCGCTGGCGCCGGAGCTGGGGGAGCACAACCGGGAGGTGTACGCCGAGCTCGGCCTCACGAGCGCCGACCTCGAGGGGCTGAGCGAGCGCGGCGTCATCTAGGGAATGTGTAGGAAATGCGCAGGTCGGTGCCGCGACGCGCTTCTCAGCGGGCCATTGTCCCTGTTCCGAGACCCGGACTTGACGCCGGGAGCGCGGTGCCTAGAACTTCGCCCAGTCGCGGAGAGGCGATCATAACGATCATCGATGGGTCGTATGAAGAAGAGGGCAGCGCCGAGATGCTCTCGATGTCCATTGCCTCGTCGAGCGATGGCCATCCGCGGATGGCGACAGAGACAGAGCAAGAGAGACAGAGCAAGAGACAGGAGGAAGGAAATGATGATTCGAAATCTGGCCCGAAAGCGACCCAACTACGCTTCCAACTACGCCTCCAAGCACGCTTCCAGCTGCGCTCCGGTGTCCATGTGGCAGGACTTCGATCGGGTATTCAAGGACCTGGAGCGGGGCTTCTCGCGTCCGGCCGAAGTGGTCGGGCAGGA
Organism: Deltaproteobacteria bacterium; assembly: GCA_019310385.1. Taxonomy (GTDB): domain Bacteria; phylum Myxococcota_A; class UBA9160; order UBA9160; family UBA4427; genus JAFDEK01. The sequence goes on along the minus strand of JAFDEK010000148.1, from coordinate 2,366 downwards.
TCGCCGTGCGAGCGCGTGGCCGCGGGTCCTGGTGAAGCAGGACGAGGAGGCCTACTACGTCGTCGCCGAGGTGCCGGGCGTGGACGCGAAGGATCTCGAGGTCCTCGTCGAGGCGGGCGTGCTGGTCATCAAGGGCGAACGCGAGCGCTACTTCGAGGCCGCGGAGTCTGCAGAAGGCGAAGAGACGCCGCGCGACTCCTTCGAGCGGAGGATCCGGCTCAGCGGCGGGGTGGCGGAGGACGAGGTGCAGGCCAGCCACCGCAACGGCGTGCTCCGAGTGACCCTGCCCAAGCCCAGGCGGACCGTCGAAGTCACCGTCGACTGACGGCGCAACGATTCCCCATGGCCGGCGTGCCTCATCTTGCATCGTGGAAGATGACGCCGAGGGTGTGGCGGGAGCCCGCAAGAATGCGGCTCACGCCGTGCCGAACCTTCGCCCGGTAGTGGCCCCGGGCGCCGGCGACGCGCCTGCGGATCCGCTGCGAGGACGGGAGTGGCGCTTCGCAATTTTCGAAGGTCGAGCCGGCTTCACTGCGTCCCATGGTTCCCCCGAGCCGAGGCTCCCATCGTAGGTTCTTCGCGCTTCCCGTACCCACCGTCATTCTATAAGTTCTCTGATGCGCCGCCCTCCGGCGCCAGGAAGGATTGCAGTCATGGAAGCCACGAATGCCGGCGAGGAACGCCGCGCGCGCATCGAATCCAAGCTCCGCGAGCGCCTCGGGGCCCTTCACGCCGAGGTCGTCGACGAGAGCCACTTGCATGCGGGCCACGCCGGCGCCCAAAGCGGGGCCGGCCATTTCCGGGCCACCATCGTTTCCGAGCGCTTCGATGGCCTGAGCCGCGTCAAGGCCCAGCGCCTGGTCTACCAGGCCCTCGACGACGAGATGGGGTCCGAGATCCACGCCTTCGCGATGAAGACCTTCACCCCGGCGCAGTGGCAGGCTGAGGGCTAGGAGCCCGCGGCACAGCGCTGCTGCCGCCGCGTCTCCGCGGCCCGCCAGTCGGGGGATCCATTTGCCAGAACTGCTGGTAGGTTCAACGGGTCGATGCAACATCTTCTGTTTCACCTCATAGATCAGGAGATGGTGCAGATGACACAGAATCGACGTGCGGGTCTCTCGGCTTCGGAGAAGAAGGAACTCTGGAAGCGATGGAGGCGCGGGCAGTCGTCGAACGACATCGCTCGGGCGCTCACGAAGCACCGTGGCTCGATCCACTATGCTCTCTCGTCCACTGGCGGCATCGAGCCTCCACCTCGCCGCCGTTCTCGCCTGGCTCTGAGCCTATCCGAACGCGAGGAGATCTCACGTGGCCTCGCGCAAGGCCTGTCGATGCGGAAGATCGCATCCTCGATCCAGCGCGCTCCGTCCACGGTGAGCCGAGAGATCGGCCGCCATCGCGGCCGCGAGAGATATCGAGCGGCCGAAGCCGACCAGAGGGCCTGGGACAGCGCCCGTCGCCCGAAGCCCTGTCGGCTGGCGGTTCAGCGACGACTGCAGAAGATTGTGGCCAGGAAGCTGAGCCTGGATTGGTCGCCGGAGCAGATCTCCGGGTGGCTGAGGCGGCGATATCCGGGAGAGCCGGAGATGCAGATCTCCCACGAAACCATCTACCGAAGCCTCTTCATTCAGGCTCGAGGCGTGCTCAAGAAGGAGCTCGTCGGGCACCTGAGAACGCGGCGAGCGATCCGGCGGTCCAAGCAGGCCCATACTCGCGGTCAAGGGCGCGGCCAGATCGTCGATGCCGTCTCCATCCGAGAGCGCCCTGCCGAGGTCGAGGATCGCGCGGTTCCTGGCCACTGGGAGGGAGACCTCCTGTCGGGTTCAAACAACACACACATCGCGACGCTGGTCGAGCGCCAGTCTCGGGTCACGATGCTGGTGAAGGTCGACGGCAAAGACACCCAGACCGTCGTGAGGGCCCTCACCAAGCAGGTCCGACGCCTGCCTGCCGAGCTGCGGAAATCGCTGACCTGGGATCGCGGGCTGGAGATGGCGGCGCACAAGAAGTTCTCGATCGCCACAGACGTTCAGGTCTACTTCTGCGACCCGCAAAGCCCATGGCAGCGCGGAACGAACGAGAACACGAACCGCCTCCTTCGCCAGTACTTCCCGAAACGCACCGACCTATCCGCTTTCTCGCAAGCTGACCTGAACCGAACCGCTCTTCAACTCAACCAGCGTCCTCGAAAGACGCTGGCCTTCCGTTCCCCAGCAGAGGTGCTCAACGAGATTGTTGCGTTGACCTGTAGTACCAAGATAGAAATGTCCGGTTTCTCCAAAGTAGAAATGTCCGCTTTTTCCATCAGCCCGCGGTATCCCCACGGGTATGGAGACAGTGACGTTGAGCTACGAGGAGCTGGATCG
>JAFDEK010000209.1 GCA_019310385.1 Deltaproteobacteria bacterium | reverse complement strand
ATCCTGAAAGACGAAGAGCCCGCCCTCCTCCGCCATCCGGGCATGGAAGACGACCTGGAAGAGCAGGTCGCCGAGCTCCTCGCGCAGGCCCTGCATATCACCCTGCCGGATCGCGTGATCGACCTCGTAGGCCTCCTCGAGGGTGTAGGGCGCGACGGTCTCGAAGCTCTGCTCGAGGTCCCAAGGGCAGCCCTGCTCGGCGTCCCGGAGCTTCGCCATGATTTCCAGCAACGGCTCGATTCCCTTCATGACGCTGGATTATCGTGATCCGGGGGACACGCCGCAAACCGTGCCGCGACGGCCACCCCAGGGCGCAACATCTTGCGCAGCGCCGGCTGCGGTGGAAACGGATTGTCCCATGCTGGCGGGCCGACACGGCTCGCGGCGATTCGCGCCTGGCGCGGGCAGTGCGCAGATCTTCCCGCAAGAGCCCGGCAGCCCGGCGCTCGAGCGCGTAGGCAGGCCGAGGGCACGACGATTGCACCCGCGAGGGGCATGTCGGCCGCCAAGAGGCTCATCGAAGAGATCCGGGACTTCGCACAGCGCAACCCGGACAACCGGGACTCCATCGCCCGCCTGGTCCGGGCCGTAGTGCGCATCGACCTGGAGTTCGAGGGCGAGGTCCGCGAGAAGCTGCTCGACGAGGCGAGGAGCACCTTCCGCAAGCAGATCGAGACCCTCGAGACCGCCGCGCGCACCTGGGAGTCCCTTCTTCGGCTGAAAGAGAACCAGCGACAGCTCGTCGAAGGCCTCAAGCGCATCGCCCTGGAGCAAAAGGCGAGCGACGAAGCGACAGCCCCACGCCGCCGCGCCGACGGCGTGACCCTTCACTAACGAGCCACTCATCGCACCTGCGGTGCTCAGCGGGCAATGCTCCGCATTGCCAGTGCCATCGCGCCTACGGCGCTCAGCGGGAAAGCAGGTCCCTCGCGATGGTGGAGATCTGGATCTCGTCGGTGCCGGCGTAGATCTGCAACACCCGGGCGTCCCGGGCGAGCTGCTCCACCTTGTACTCCGCCATGTAGCCGTTACCGCCGTAGATCTGCACGGCCTCCTGGGCGACCTCCACTGCGGCCCGGGCCGAGTAGAGCTTCATCGCCGAGGCCTCCGCGAGGCTGACGCCGCGTCCCTTCTCGGCTCCCTCGATGATGCGGAAAACCAGGTTCTGGACGTTCATGCGCGCGACCTCCATGCGGGCGAGCTTCTCCTGGATGAGCTGGAACTCGCCGATGGGCTTACCGAACTGCACACGCTCCTTGGCGTACTCGAGGGAGAGCTCCTGGCAGCGCTCGATGATGCCGAGGGCCATGGCGGCTACGCCGTAGCGCTCGGTGGAGAAGGTGTCCTTGGCGCCCGACTTCGAGCGCGACACCGGCTTGCCGCCCAACAGGTGCTCCGGGCCGGCCACCACGTCATGCAGGAAGAGCTCACCCGTGGGCGAGGAGTGCAGACCCATCTTGCGCATGGGCTTCGACTGCTCGAGCCCCTCCATGCCACTGTCCAGTACGAAGTTCATGACCTTGCGGTCCCGGGGATCGACCCCCTCCTCGTCGAGCTTGCAGATGAACACGATGGTGTCCGCGTAGGGGCCATTGGTAATGAAGGTCTTGTTCCCATTGAGCAGGTAGCTGCCGTCGTCCTGCAGGCGCGCGGTGGCCTTCATGCTCCCGAAGGCGTCCGAGCCCGAGCCCGGCTCGGTGATCGCCCAGGCGCCGATCTTCTTCAGGGTGAGGACATCGAGGCCCCAGCGTTCCTTCTGCTCGATCGTTCCTTTGCTCATGATCGCCGCGCCGGTGAGCCCGGTGCTCACTCCGAGCGCCGTCACCATCCCCGGGCAGTAGCGGCAGAGTTCGATGATGGGGATCAGCGCCATGGCGGCCGCGTCGCCGCGCCCACCGGTCTCCCTGGCGCGCTTCTTCTCGGGCGGCGCCTCGCCGGCGGCGGCCCGCTTCTCACGGGCGATCTGCTTCTCGAAGCGCGCCGTCGCGATCTCGTCCATGCCGAAGCTCTTGTAGAGCTTGCGCAGGATTTCGTAGGGGGGCATGTCGCCGTGCTCGAGCTCTTCGAGGTTGGGGACGATCTCCGCGTCGACGAAACGCCGCACGGTGTCACGAATCATGAGGTGCTGCTCGCTCCACTCGATCATTTCTGGGGTCTCCTGGCTCTCTCTCGTGTGGTGAAGGATTGTCGGCCCGATGCGAATCGGCCGCCACAGGAGGCCACCGGCGCAAAGCTGACTCCGAGTGCCGCGAAGTTGCTCGGAGCGAAGCTACTCGGAACGCAGCAGGATCTCGGTGATCTCCGCGGGCGCAAAGAGGCGCAGGGGCGGGCCCCAGAAGGCCGTGCCGCGGCTCACGTAGAGCTGGGAATCGCCGATGCGGTAGAGCCCGGCCACGAAGGGGATGGCGAGGCGCACCAGGTACACGAAGGGCCAGATCTGACCACCGTGGGTGTGGCCCGAGAGCTGGAGGTCGACGCCCATCTTCGACGCGCGTTTGAAGGTGGAGGGATCGTGGGCCAGCAGCAGCACGGGCCGCTCGGCATCGAGACCCTCGAGGGCGCGCTCGAGGTCCTCGCCGCCGCCGTCGAAGCCCAGGTCTCCGCGGTGGTCGTCGACGCCCGCCAGGCAGTAGCGCGCGTCCGGCGCGCCCCGGCCGCGCTTTGCCTCCACGTCGAGGCCCTCGTTGCGCAGGACGCCGATCCCGAGGCCGCGCAGGAAGTCGGTCCAGCTCGCGGCGCCCGAGTAGTGATCGTGGTTGCCCGTCACGAAGTAGACGCCATCCCGCGCCCGCAGCCCGCCGAAGGGCGCCACCTCGTCCGCCAGGGTCGCCACGCGTCCATCCACGATGTCACCCGTGATGGCGACCAGGTCGGGCTCGAGGGCGTTCACCCGCCCCACCAGCCAGCTCGCGAAATCGCGGCCCAGAATGGGGCCGATGTGGATGTCGCTGATCTGCACCACCCGATAGCCGTCGAGAACCCGGGGCCAACGCTTCAGGCGCAGCTCGATCCGGAGCAGCTCGGG
>JAFDEK010000049.1 GCA_019310385.1 Deltaproteobacteria bacterium | reverse complement strand
TACCTGTGATACTAGAGAGACCGGTGGACAAGAGAATCTGCCGTCGAAAGTCGAGTTCTCGTCGAAGGGACACGATTGGGGACGGGGCCTTGACGCCAACTGCCGCCCAAGGGCTTGCAGCTGACAACAGCCAGCTGGGCGTTCCGGAATTCGGTACCATTCTGGTGGCGGGCGTCTGCGCCGCAGCGTTGACGGTCAGCGCTGTCTGTTGCAGCTGAGCGCCGATCCGTTGGCGGCGCGTCGCAATGCAGCAACTCGACTCTGACCTCTGGATCGCTGACTCTCCCCGTCGCACACGGTGAGGTGAGCGAGAAGGGCGGCCGAGAAGAGCTCGTGCGCGGCTACTCATGGGTTCTGGGCCGGGAGCGCGACGTCTAGCTGTTGACCGGGCAGGCCGCCGGGCCCTGGGTTCGCCGCATGGCGTGGAGCGTCGGGCCGGCGGGGCTACTCGCCCTTATGGCCGCCGTGCCCGTGGTGCGCGCACACGTTTGACGACCCCCGGGAGCAGCGCTCGCTCCGACCCCGGGTCACCAGCTCGGATCCCGTGTGCTGTGCACCTGTTGGGAGACCCGCGGGACAGCCCATGCGCAGTGCGGTTGGGGCGCGCTCTCTAGACCCGTGTGCTGTGCACCTGTTTGGTCACCGGCGGGGCGCGGGTGCCGAGCACCGACAACCGCAGGATGAGCATCTCCACGATGCGGGCAATCGGATCCCTCTGAAACACGCTCGGAGGCGAAAGCTCGGGTGCGGCTTCGATGCCGTAAAGCGGCCTGACCGCGCGGTCAGAGTCAGCTCGCTTTCCGAACCGTGACTTCCTTGACGAGGCGCCCTTTGAGGCGCGCCTTCTCGGCTTCCAGGTCGTACCGGATCTGCAGATTCATCCAGAAACGCTCGCTCATCCCGAAGTATCGAGCCAGCCGCAGAGCCGTGTCCGCCGTAATCGCACGTTTCCCGTGCACGATCTCATTGATTCGGCGGGGCGGAACGCTGATATCCTTTGCCAACCGATACTGGCTCAGCTCCATCGGCTCCAGGAACTCCTCGAGCAGGATTTCGCCCGGGTGAATCGCTGCGTGCGCTTTCCTAGCCATATCCCATCCCCTAGTGGTAGTCCGCGATTTCTACGTCGTAGGCATCGCCCCGCTCCCATCGGAAGCAGATTCGCCACTGATCGTTCACACGGATGCTGTACTGCCCCTTCCTGTCGCCGGAAAGCCGCTCCAGCCGGTTCCCAGGGGGCACGCGGAGATCATCCAGTGCTTGCGCGGCGTCCACCACCAGCAGTTTCCGGTGGGCCTGCCTCTGCACGTTCGGCGGCAGTCGCCGCGACCGATCGCGCCGGAAGACCTTCTCCGTTTCTCGATCGCAGAAACTCCGTATCACGGGCGAAGCATAACGGCATGCGTTATTAACGTCAAACGTTATCTCTCGCGCGGTCTGACAAGATCCGTTGCAGCGGACCGGCAACAGCTCGGCCCAATTGGCCTTGGCTGCCGTCTGGCGGCATACTGTGTCGGCAGGGTCGGGCCCGGTCAGCGCTATTGCTGGCCGCTGAACGCCGACCCGTTGTGCGGCTTGAAACGGACGGGGTCCTGTTGAACGAGACATTCCGCGCGCACATAGAGGCCATGGAGCCATCGTTCCAGAGGTTGCTTCAGATGCTGCCCGTCCAATTTTCGTGCCTCCCGGCAGATGTGCCTCGTCGTGGCATCTATCTGTTCTCGGAGGGCGACAAGCCCCTCTACGTCGGCCGATCGAATCGAATTCGCCAGCGCCTGCAGGCGCACTGCCGGCCTAGGAGCCTGACCCAAGACTCCCGTGGGAAGCCTGGGCGTCGAGGCGCGCCGCTGACAAGGCGCGAAGCCGCAGCTGTAGCAGGGCTACAGCAAGGTTTCGCAACGCAGTCAGCGGTGATGCATCGGCGGTCTGGCGTCGCGGCGAGCCTTGGGTCAGGCTCCTAGCTCCGGGCACAACTCGGCCACCTTCGCATTCCGGATCGCCCGGGAGGTCACTGGAATGCTCCAAGCTACGTACTCCATCAAGGGCTCCCGTGCCGAACTCGAGAGGGATCCCGTCTTCGGGCCCGCCTTCTCGGAGGCCAAGGCGCGCGTGCGTGCCATGGACATCCGGTACGTCGAGGAGAAGGAGCCTATGCGCCAGGCGATCCTCGAGATGTACGTTGCGCTCTCAGTGGAGACCCCGTACAACGACTTCGACAATCACTAGACATCAAGGGCCGACGAGCAGCTCAGTCCGTTGGCGGCGCGTCGCGATGCAGCAACTCGACTCTGACCTCTGGATCGCTGACTCTCCCCTGCGTTTTCTCGGACTCGAGATCGGGGCGCGGATGACGATCGTGCGCCTTCCGGGCTCCAAGCTGCTGCTGCACTCGCCGATTGCAGCGACCCCTGACCTGGTTCGCGAGGTGAAGGCCCTCGGCCCCGTCGCGTACCTGGTGGCGCCCAACCGGTTTCACCACCTCTTTGTCGGCGAGTGGCAGCGGGCCTGCCCGGAGGCCTCGCTCTACGTTGCCCCGGGGCTCGACAGCAAGCGTGCCGACCTGGCGGTCGCAGGTGTACTCGGCGACGAGTCTGAACCTGGCTGGAAGGGCTCGGTCGACCAGGTCATCCTCGCTGGCCTTCCGTTCACGAACGAGGTCGTCTTCTTCCACCGGCCCAGCGCCACGCTCATCGCGACCGACCTCGCGTTCAACGTCGGCGCCGGTTGCCCGCCGCTGACCCGTCTCGCGTTCCGCCTCGGAGGAACTCTTGGGCGGCTGTCTCCCACACTCCTCGAGCGGCTCCTGGTGCGTGATCGGAGGGCCTTCCGTCACTCGTTGGAGCGTGTTCTGGAATGGCCCTTCGAGCGTGTCGTGGTCGCACACGGTGAGGTGAGCGAGAAGGGCGGCCGAGAAGAGCTCGTGCGCGGCTACTCATGGGTTCTGGGCCGGGAGCGCGACGTCTAGCTTCAGATCGCAACGGAAGCACCTGGCACTATGAGGCGAATAGTTCCTCGGGATCAGCGCGTTCTCTGACCCTCACGGCACCATCTCCTCCCCGTCGTCCGGAATGATCACCTTGCCCTCGTAGGTCTTGCCGACCAAGGTCGTGACCTGGATGCTGAAGAAGGGCGGGGGGCGCATGCGGACGAGGGCCAGCTTGGGGACGCCGGCGCGGGAAGCGACAGCGCCTACGTCGAGGAGCGAGGTGTGGAGGCCGGCCTCGAGGCGCAGGCGCTCGGGGTCGGCGATGACGCCGGCGTCCTCGAGCTCGTCGGGGTTGGGGAGGTAGACGGCTTCGTGGACCAGCAGGTGGGCGCCGCGGGCGAACTCGGCGACGGCGTCCGGTGCCCAGCCGGTGGTCGCCACCACGGCCCGGCGACCGCGCCACTCGACGCGCCACGCCAGAGCCGCGAGCGGCCCGCCGGCGAGGGCGCCTGCGGTGATGCGCAGCCCGTCGAGCTCCTCGTTCCAGCCGTCACCGACCTCGAGTACCTCGATGGTGGCTCCCTCTGGCGGTAGCCCCAGGCTGCGGGTCTCCGCGGCGATGCCCGAAGCGTGAGCCGCGAGGAGGCCATCGACGAGCGCGCGGGTGCCGGCCGGGCCGACGACCCGCAGTGGCTGGGTGCGGGGCGCGCGCAGGCCCGTGAGCAGGAGGTCGTCCAGCCCCACCGTGTTCTCCGGCAGCAGGTTGGAGAAGAGCAGCGTCCGCGGCTGGGCGATGGGGATCTTCGCGGCGCGCAGCGCCTCGGCGATGCCGCGGCCCGCGTCCACCAGCAGAATCTGCGAGCCCCAGCCCACGGCCGTGGAGGGCCCCATGCGTTCCGGGTTCTCGTAGCCACTTCCGCTGCCCACGGCGATCAGCGTCAGCTCGTTGAAGTCCCGGGCCTCGATGGGACCGACCAGCTCGCCGATCTCGGCGGCGCGGTAGATCACGCAGGTCGAGAGCCAGCTCACAACGAGCACAGCGCTGACCAGGCCGTAGAGGATCAAGCGGACATTCATGAGGTGTCGGGACCACCGAGTCGGATTCGGGAGATTCGAGCAGGGACATGCCGCCCGAAAAGCGGCGGGCGGTCAGGGGATTGTAGCCGAAGATGCGGGGGGATGAGTCCGCCCTTGTGGGGATTCCCATGCACATGGAGCTTCGCAACCTGGCCCGCCTATGGACCCGCCCATTTGCCTCCGATACTGTGCCTGGTAAGGGGATCTCACTCATCCCCGAGTCCACCCTTCTTGCGGCCCGGCGAGTTTGCGGGTTCGTGGAAAGGGAGGGCGGCCCGGAGGGGCGGGAACGGCGCCCACCCATGACCCGGGTACCGAATACGAGGTACTGGGCCTCGTTGGTGGACTCTGCGCCGGCATGAGGGGGAACCAAGTGCAATGTATCGATTCTACGGCGAGTGAGGTGGCGGCGTTCTAGCGCGCGCCGAGCATCATCGTCAGGGAAGATCGGTGTAGCGGGGAACGCAAGGGTTCCCAGCGCCACCAACCCCGGGAGCGCGGACGCCGTAGCCGCTTTCGAAAAGGGTCGCGAGATCCGCTCCCGGGGGTCACCCCTGACCCCCACCCTTTACATCGGCTGACACGGCAGCTCCCACGCCAGCCGTCACGGCAATCCGAGCAAGAGTGCAATTCGCCACCTGGAACATCAACGGACTGCGCGCGCGCCTCGACTTCCTGCTCGCCTGGCTGAAGGAGCGGAGTCCGGACGTCGTGGGGCTCCAGGAGCTCAAGCTGACCGACGAGCAGTTTCCCCATGCGGAGCTCGAGGCGGCGGGTTACTCCGCGTTGGTGCACGGACAGAAGAGCTGGAACGGGGTCGCGGTCTTGAGCCGGGAGCCCGCGCGGGCGACCCAGGTCGGCCTTCCCGGTCAGGCCGACTTCGGCGCGCGGCTGATCACCGCCGAGGTAGCGGGCCTCTCCTTCACGACGCTCTACTGCCCCAACGGCAAGTCCCTCGAGCACGACGACTACCGGCGCAAGCTCGCCTGGTACGACGACCTCGACGTTCACCTGCGCGCAAAGCACCGGCCCGAGAGTCCGACGATCCTCTGCGGGGATTTCAACATCTGTCCGGCTGCCATCGACAGCTGGAACGGGGAGGCCTTCGCGGGCCAGATCTTTCACACCGAAGAGGAACGCTCGCGCATCGCGCGCCTGCTGGACTGGGGCCTCGTGGACGTTTATCGGGCTCGCAACCCGGAGACCCAGGCCTTCTCCTGGTGGGACTATCGGGGCGGAGCCTTCCACCGCAAGCAGGGCCTGCGCATCGATTTCGTGCTGGCCGGAGCGTCGCTCATGGAGCGGGTCCGATCGGTCGAGATCGATCGCGAGTGGCGCAAGAAGAAGGACGGGCTCACGGCGTCGGACCACGCTCCGGTGGTCGTCGAGCTCGACTGGCCGCCGTCTTCCTAGCGGGCATCCCGGGCCTGCTCTACTTCCCCGAACCCTTCCCCGAACCCCAGCCGAACTCGCTGTAGGAGACGCCTCGCCGGTGGTTCTCGATTCCGGCGCGGACGAAGGGCACGAGGGTGCGGGGCAGCGCGTCGAGGGCGAACCAGTGCATCTCGGAGCAGCGCTCGGGCTGACGGTTGCGGGGCTTGTCGCTCCACTCGCTCGCCACCACGAAGAAGTCGATGTGCTCGCCGGCGGGTAGCTGCTCGTCTTCGGAGAGCCGATGCATGACGCCCGCCACCCGCAGACGGTCGGCGGCGAGGGTCACACCCACCTCCTCGAAGGCGCTGCGCATGGCGGCCTGGGTGACGGTCTCGCCACCGTCGAGACGGCCCGCGACGAGGTCGTAGGGCCCCTCTTCTCCCGTGCGATCGAGTCGGCGCAGCAGCAGGATCTCGTCGCCGCGCAGCAGCAGGACGTGGGCCGTTGCGGCCAGCGGTGTCTGCATTTCGATCCCTTCCTCGTCGGCGAGCCGCCTGGAGGCTAGCATCTGGCGCTGGCGGAAGTGGTCCGCTTCCAAGCCGATTGTCCGGATGCTCTTCAACTCCCTCACCTTCCTCGTCTTCCTTGCCGCCGTCCTGGCGCTCCATCGGCTGCCCCTGGCCTGGCGTACGAAGAAGCTGAATCTGCTCCTCGCGAGCTATCTCTTCTATGCGGCGTGGAATCCCCCCTTCATCGTGCTGCTGTGGATCTCGACCGTCACCGACTGGCTCGTGGGGCGGCGTCTGGCCCGGGAAGCGAGGCCGCGACGTCGGCGACTCCTGCTGCTGGTGAGCCTCGGGGTCAACCTCGGCCTGCTGGGGTATTTCAAATACGCCGGCTTCGTGCTCGACAATTTCGTCTGGCTCGTGAACCGTCTCGGCGTCGACTACCACCCGGCCGCCCCGGACATCATCCTGCCCCTGGGCATCTCCTTCTATACCTTTCAGACCCTTTCCTACACCATCTCGATCTACCGCGGCGATCTGCGTCCCGCGCGGCACTTCCTCGATTTCGCGCTCTTCGTCACCTTCTTTCCGCAGCTGGTCGCAGGGCCCATCGTACGCGCCGGTGACTTCATCACGCAGCTCGCGGCTCCCAAACAGGCCGACGGGCGACAGCTCGGCTGGGGTATGGCACTGCTTGGCCTGGGGCTCTTCGAGAAGGTGGTGCTCTCGGACCGGCTGCAGGCCCCCATCGCGGACCGGGTATTCGCCATGCCGGCCCTGGCCGGCCGGATCGATGCCTGGATCGGGACCCTGGCATTCACCGGTCAGATCTTCTTCGACTTCGCGGGATACTCGGTGTGCGCCATCGGGGTGGCGCTGTGTCTCGGCTTCGAGCTTCCGTGGAACTTCCGCTGCCCCTACGCGGCCAGGGGCTTTTCGGACTTCTGGAGGCGCTGGCACATCACCCTCTCTTCCTGGCTACGCGACTATCTCTACATCTCCCTGGGAGGAAACCGGCGCGGCAGCCTTCGCACCTACGCGAACCTCGCCCTGACCATGCTTCTGGGCGGACTCTGGCACGGCGCCTCCTGGAACTTCGTCATCTGGGGTGGCTTGCACGGCGTCTACCTGATCGCCGAGCGATTGCTGCGCGGCCTCGTGGGAGAGGCAAGGATCTTTCAGGGGCGCGGCTTCGTTGTTGCTGCCGGTCTCCTCACCTTCCTCGTGGTGAGCGTCACCTGGGTCTTCTTCCGCGCCGAAGATCTCGCCGGCGCCACGGCGCTGCTGGGTGCGATGGTCGGGGGCGGGCCGGGGCATCGGCTGCACTCCGATCAGGTGTGGACCGTGCTCTCGATCCTCGGGCTCACCCTGGTTGCCCAGGGGGCCTTGCGCGATCGCGACCTCGAGGCGCTCTTCCTGGGACTTCCCCTGTGGCTGCGAGGCCCGATCCTGGCCTTTCCCATTCTGTGTCTCATCTTCGTCGACGGAGACGATCGTGCCTTCATCTACTTCCAGTTCTGATTCCAGGTCTGGGGATCCCAGGGTCCCGGCCTGGGCCCGCAGCTGGAGGGTGGCCCTGCTGCTGATCATGGGCTCTGTCCTGATCTGGGAGACCGGGTGGCGCGCCATCGGCTTCGAGCCCTCGGTGACCGACGACGCGGGGCTGTGGGCCCTGGCGCGTGAGCGAGCCGCGGGGCTCGGGCCCGAGGGTGTCGTGCTGGTGGGCTCTTCGCGCATGCAGATGGCCATCCACCGCGAGCTCTTTGCCGAGGTCACGGGCTGGGAGCCACCCGTGCAGCTCGCCGTCGTGCGCGGGCCGTCGTTCCCGGTTCTGCGTAGCCTGGCCGAAGACTCCGGATTTCGCGGCAGCGTGCTGTGCGAGGTCAATCCCGTCCTCTTCTTCGCCCGCACGCCCTGGATGGAGCGGGCGATCGAGGAATACGTCGCGGTGTACGCGGAGTTCGGCCTGGCCAAGCGCGTCGAGCAGCGCTTGCGCATGCAGGTGCAGCAGCTCCTGGTTGCGCGACTACCGGCCCTGTCCCCGTCCTCCTTCGCAAAGAAGCTCCGGCAACGCGACATCCCCGTGCCCGGCTACAACGACCTGATCACCCCCGACCGCTTCCGCTACGGGGACTACGGCGAGTTCTCGAATCTCGAGACCGGGAATCGCGTCAACGCACTCGAGCTCGACCGGGCACGACCGAAGTACTTCGAGCCGGGCGAGTGGGCCACCCGCATGGCCGAGTTGGCGGGCTGGGTGGAGACCATCCGGTCCCGCGGAGGTCAGGTGATCTTCGTCCGTCTTCCCTCCACGATCTTCGTGCGGGACTTCGAGCAGCAGTGGTTTCCCCGGGTGAACTTCTGGGACCCCTTCGCGGCGGAGATTGGCGCGCCTGCGATCCACTTCGAGGATCATGCGCAGCTGGCGGGTCTCACGCCCGCGGATGGGGAGCACCTCGACGTCGAGGGAGCCATGGGCTTCTCTCGGGCGCTGGGAGACATCCTGGTGCGGCTCGATCTCGTTCCCGGGCCGGCTGCGCCCGCACGGCGTTGACCGCGCCCCGGCGCGGTGCCAGCATCGATCCCCATGAAGGGTGAGGAGCTGGCGGCCCAGAGCCCCTGGCTGACGCAGATGCCACCTCCGGCGCCGCCACTCGAGGGCGAGCGCGAGGCCGACGTATGCGTGATCGGCGGCGGCTTCGCGGGGCTCTCGTGTGCGCTGGCGCTGCGCGGCGAAGGGCTCGACGTGGTCGTGCTCGAGGCCGAGTCCGCGGGCTACGGTGCCAGCGGGCGCAATGCGGGTCACCTCACGCCCACCATCGGGAAGGACCTCCCCACCCTTTGTTCTCTCTACAGCGAGGAGAAGGTGAGGGGGCTCGTCCGCCTGGCCTCGACCTCGATCGCCCACGTCGAGGGACTGATTCGCGACCACGCCATCGAGTGCGACTACGAGCCGGTGGGCAACGTCATCTCCGCCGTTCATCCGAAGCAGCACGCCAGCATCGAGCGGGCCGCGCGGGCCGCACAAGCCCACGATCTCGAGGGCGAGCTCCTCGACGCTGCCGGAATGGAGCGCCGGGGCCTGCCCCGCAGCTTCACCTGCGGCTACCACGAGACCCGCGGCGGGGTGCTCGACCCCGGGAAGCTGCTGCGGGGAATTCGAGCCGCCGCTCTCGCGGCCGGGTCCGCGCTCCACGAGGGAAGCCCTGCCACCCAGATTCATGATGGCTCACCCGCCGTCGTCGAGACGCCGCGCGGCCGGGTCCGCTGCCGCCACGTCGTGATCGCGACCAATGCCTACACGCCCTCGCTGGGTCGGCTTCGCTCCGCCGCCCTGCGCATCCAGGTGCAGCTCTTCCACACCGAGCCGCTGACCCCAGCCCAGCGCGAGGCCGTGGGCTGGGCGGGAAGGGCGGGGATCTACACCGCCCACGAGATCCTCGAGAGCTATCGCTGGACCGCGGACCACCGCATCCTGGGCGGCTCGAAGTTCATCCGCGCGGGCTATGGCGATCGGGTGCTGCCCGACACGGATCCCCGGCTCTGCGCCCGCCTCGAGGCCGTGTTCCGCGAGCGCTTTCCCGAGCTGCCCGACGTGAGGGTCGAGCGCCACTGGGGAGGTCCGATCTTCATGAGCCTCGATTTCCTGCCCCGGGTCGGGCGGGGAGGGCGCCACCAGAACCTGCTCCACGCCATCGGCTGGGCGGGCCACGGTGTCGCCCAGGCGAGCTATGCGGGTGTCATGCTCGCGGACCTGCTCTGTGAGCGGGCCGGGCCGGGCGCCGCGCTCTGGTCGCGCCGCTCCATTCCACTGCCCCCCGAGCCCCTCCGCTGGCTCGCGTTCCGGGGCCTGACCGGCTGGTTCGAGAGCGTCGATCGCCGGGTGGACAAGGCGGTCGTCAGGCGGCGCCCCCGGCCCGCCGTAGGGCGAAGGAGTTAGTGTGTCCGAAGCTCTACCCCGCTCCTCCACGCTGCTGCTGGGTCTTGCCGGTCTGCTGCTCGCCGGGGCAACGCCCGCGCTGGCCCAGACGCTGCCCTCCTTCACCGGCGTGGGGGATTTCTTCGGCGGCCAGGACGAGAGCGTGGCCCTCGGGGTATCCGAGGACGGCTCGATCGTGGTGGGGGGCAGCAGCGGTCTCCAGGGTGACGAGGCCTTCACCTGGACCGCGGGTGGCGGGTTGAATCCCCTTGGCTCGCTGCACCCTTCGAACAGCTACAGCCTCGCCACCGGCATCTCGGACGACGGCACCTTCGTCGTGGGAACGAGCTACAACGGAAGCGGGAACCGCGGCTTCCGATGGACCTCCGGCGGCGGGATGGTGGCGCTGTCGACCCTCTCGCACTCCAGCGATGACCCCACCGCCGAGGCGGTGAACGTGGCGGGTAACGGCGCGACGATCGTGGGGCTGGGCTACAACGACATCGGCGGCGACGACAACATCGTCGCGACGCGCTGGAGCGGGGGCGGCTACACGGTCTCCTCTCTCGGACATCTCGCCGGCGGATCAGATCTCTACGGCGCCGGCTATGCGGCCTCCGAGAACGGTTCGGTGATCGCCGGCGAGAGCGACACCACGGGGGAAGTCGTCCGCGGCTTCTACTGGACCAGCGGGTCGGGGCTGCAGGCGCTTCCCAGCGTCGGCGGCGCGGGCTCCGTCGCGTCGGCGGGCTACGGAATCACCGACGACGGCAGCGTGATCGTGGGGCGGGCGGACACCAGCGTCTCCGCGAGCAACCACGCCGAGGCGATCCGCTGGTACGGCGCCAGCTACGCGAGCTACGAGATCATCGGGCCCCTGCCGGGATCGGTCGGGACGAGCCAGGCCTACGCGATCAGCAGCGACGGCTCGATCATCGTGGGCACCGCCCAGGACGCTTCGAATCTCACCCAGGCTTTCATCTGGGATGCGCTGAATGGCATGCGGGCGCTGGCGACGGTGCTCGAGGATGACTACGGACTCGATCTCACCGGCTGGCGCCTCCACCGCGCTCGGGCACTCTCCGATCCGGACGGGAGCGGCGTCTTCACCATCGTGGGCGAGGGGGCGAACCCGAGCGGCGACGAAGAGGGCTGGGTGGCGGTGCTGGCACCGGTGGCCTGCAACGACGGCATCGACAACGACTTCGACGGCGACACCGATTACACCGAGGACAGCGGCTGTACGGACAAGACCGACTACTCGGAGACCGCGGACTGCGGCGACGGCATCGACAACGATGATGACGGGCTCACCGACGACGGCTCCGATCCCGGCTGTTACTCCGCCGCGGACATCAGCGAGATCGAGGACTGCAGCGACGGCCTCGACAACGATGGCGACGGCTTCACCGATCATCCCGACGATCCGGGCTGCCGCCATGCCCTCTCCGACGTCGAAGATCCCGCGTGCAACGACAACGTGGACAACGACTCCGACGGGGACACGGATTTCGGCCAGGACGCCGACTGTGTGGCCGCCGACGATCTGAGTGAGCTCCCCGACTGCAATGACGGTCTGGACAACGACGAGGACGGCTTCACCGACTACCTCGAGGACTTCAACTGCATCCATCCGAATGACCAGTCGGAGGATCCCGAGTGTTCGGACCGCTTCGACAACGATTCCGACGGATTGACCGACTACCCCATGGCGACGCCGGCGTGCCAGAGCCTGACCGACGACATCGAGGCTCCCCAGTGCGATGACGGCCTGGACAACGACCTCGACGGGCTCACGGACTTCGGCGGGGGAGATCCCGGGTGTGAGAGCGCAACCTTCGCGAGCGAGCGGGTCGTCGAGGTGGCCGACGGGGATCTGCTCGTGGTCGACCGCGCCTCCCGGGCGCTCTTCATCGTGGATCCCGGTAGCGGCAGCCAGGAGCTGATCAGCGATCTGGCGCTGCTGAGCGATCCCCAGGGCGTGGCCCAGCGCGTGGCCAACGGCGAGATCGTCGTCACCGATCCCAACGGCCTCATCGAGGTCTACCCGATCCTCGGGTCCCAGCGCCTGAGGAGTGCTCCCCTGTCCGGCACCGACCCCCTCTCGGTGGTCATCGACGGCTCGGACGACCCACTCGTCACCGAGAGCTCGGGTCTCAGCCGCGTTACCTGGAACGGCAGCGGGATCGGGGCCAAGTCGACGGTGATGGGAGTGCCCGTGCTCGGCATCCCCTCCCCCTTCGGCGGCTACCTGGACGGCGCCGTCGCGATGGACAACGGCGGTGATCTGGTGATGAGCGGCATCAGCCTCTACGAGAAGGGCGCATACGAGATCGACACCTCGACCTGGACGCCGATGGCAGTGCAGAGCGGCTACGACACGGACAGCTGGAAGGGCCTCGCGGTGGAGGCCAACGACACCATTCTCGCGGTGGGAAGCCACGTGGGCGTACCCGGTGTCTACCGTGTCGCTCCGGGGACCGGGGTCGTGACCTCGCTGAGCAGCGGAGGCGGCACGCCCTGGGCCGAGCCGACCGGCGTGGCCGTCACGGCGCCGGGCGACATCTTCGTCGCCGACGCCGGCGTGTGTGCCGCAGGCACATGCACGGGAGGCGGCATCTACAGCGTGGACAAGGTCTCCGGCACTGCCACTCCGCTCTCGAGCGGTGGCTTCATCCAGGGTGAGATGGACCTGATCGTGGGAAGCGAGGTGGTGCCCGAGCCTTCCGAGCTCCTGCTTCTCGCCGCCGGCGTGGGCTTCCTGGTCGGCGCCGCGCGTCGGCGCGAGGCTACTTGATCGCCAGGGGATTGATCGGGGACCCGACGGCTCCCGTGATGGGCAGCGGGGGCGCGGCGAAGAGGAAGCAGTAGTTTCCGTCTGCGGCACACGCCTCGGCGAGCTCGTCGAGATGGAAGATCTCGCCGAAGGTGACGCCGGTGTTGCGCAGCGAGATCATGTGCAGGGGCTGGAAGCAGTCGGGGGTCTCGTTGGGGAGGACTTCGACGCCCCAGGTGTCTGTCGCGATGGCCGCGATCTCGCGCTCGTAGAGCCAACGTGCGCAGTGGATCGAGAGGCCCGGCGCCGGGCCCCCGCAGTAGCCCTCCCAGGACCTCTCCTGCAGACAGCGCGTCATCATGCCCGTGCGGACGAGCACGATGTCGCCCGTCTCGATGGTGACGCCCTCGGCTTCCGCGCAGGCGTCGAGCTGTTCGGGCAGGATCGCGGTGCCGTTTGCCAGCCAGGGAACCCGCTCGAGGCGCGGCAGGTCGAGCAGGACGCCGCGCCCGACGACGTCCTGCCGCAGACACTCGATGCCGTTCGCCTGGGCGCCGCTGCTGGTCACGAGCCGGATGTCCCGGCCGTTGTACATGAGTCCGTCGTAGTAGACGTGGGCGAGGGCGTCCCACTGGGTTCCGCACTGCAGGGGCATGGTGACCGTGTCGTCGGCGTAACGAAAGCCGCCGGGCAGGGAGTCCTGGGCGCCCGCGAGGGCGTCGCCGCCGTCGGCCAGCATGGTGTGGATCGGGTTGTGCCGGCCGCCCAGGCCGTTCTGGGGGCCCTTCTCGTCGAAGGGGAGGGCGCAGGAGATCACCTGGCCCCGGCGCGGAAGCGCGCAGGCGGAGAGCACCGCACCCGGCGTGATGAAGTTCAGGGCGCCGCGTTCGTCGTCCTTTCCCCAGCGTCCCCAGTTGGAATAGAGCTCGCCCCATTCGCGGACGGTGTTTGCGTCGAGGGTTGTGTCGGGGCTGGCGGTCATTGGTCCGCGGATCCGCTTGCGCGAGAGCGGTCTCGCGCGAGTGCGGCTTCGACCCGGGCCACATCTTCGGGCACATCGACTGGCAGGCTGCACCAGCCCTCGATGATGGCTGCGCGGATCCGGTGGCCGTGCTCGAGCGCGCGTAGCTGCTCGAGCTCTTCGCTGCACTCGGCCGGGGTGCGCTCGAGCTCCACGAATTCGAGCAGGAAGCTCCTGCGGTAGGCGTAGAGGCCGACATGCTGCCACAGGGTGGCGGCTGCCTCGGGGCTGCGGGCCTCGGGACTGCGGGCATAGGGGATGCGGCTGCGTGAGAAGTAGAGCGCGCATCCGGCGCGATCGAGCACGACCTTCACGCGGTTGGGGTCCGTGTCGGCGCCCGGGGCAGCCGCGTGGACGACGGTGGACATGGAGGCCGCGGCATCCGCCTCGAGTGCTTCGACCGCGGCGTCGATCACGAAGCCCTCGACCAGGGGCTCGTCGCCCTGGATGTTGACCACGATTTCGTCGCTCAGTGCCTGGGCCACCTCGGCCAGGCGATCCGTGCCGGTGGGATGATCCGAGCGGGTCATCACCACCTGGGCGCCGAAGCCGCGGCAAGCGTCGGCGATGCGCGTATCGTCGGTTGCGACGATGACGTCGCGCAGCCGCTTCGCTTCGCGGCAACGCTCCCAGACCCGCTGGATCATCGGCCTTCCGGCGATGTGTGTGAGGGGCTTGCCCGGGAAGCGGGTGGAGGCATGGCGAGCCGGTATGATGCCTATGGCGCTCATGAAAGCAATGCTAACCAATGGCGCGCTGGTGTGCCGGGTCCTCTCCTCCCTGTACTTGGAGAGCTGTACTTGGAGAGCCCTGCGCTGGTGGCTAAGGTCGAGGTGCGGGGGCGGCTCGTGGGCCGATGGCGGTCCGGATGCCCTGCCGGCGATCGAGAGGGAGTGAGCGGGGTGGAGGGCACGAGTGCGGCGGATGCGAGATTGCTGTTCTGGACGGCTGCGCAGCTCAACATGACCGTCATCGCGGGTCTCGTCGTCCTGGGTGTCTACCGGATCCGGCGGGGCCAGCGCGAAGCCCATCGGCTCTGCATGCTGGCCGCGACGGCACTCGTCGTGCTCTTCCTGGTCTCCTACGTATTGAAGCTCGTCTTCATCGGTCGCGAGGATCTGGACACCTGGGCGGGGTGGGAAGTGCGAGTGTTGCAGCTCCACGAGTTCTGCGTCGTGGTCATGGTCGTGGGCGGCGCAGTCGCTCTTGCGCTTGGGCGTAGCATGGGACGCACTCGCCTCTTTACGCAGAATCCGGCAGACCCGCCGCCCGCTGCCGATACCTTGCGTCGCCACCGCCTCTCGGGTCGTGGTGCCGCCGCGGGCGCATTGCTGGCGTGGATGCTGGCCGGTCTCGTGCTTGCTGGGATGTACGCGAGAAGCGGCTCCTGAGCGCCCGCGCGCGCGGCGCGCCTGCTCTGTGCTAGAGCGGCGTGAAGAGCGGCGGGTTCGCCGCGGGGAGCTCCAGCGTGGCTGGCTTCGGGGCGCTCCGGGCTCGCTTGCGCAGGAGCTCGGCCGCCAGGTCGTCGAAGGCCCGAAGGGCGGGGTCGTTCACGCCGTGTACGAGGACGGGGTCGAGACGGGCCGATTGTCTCGAAGCTTCGCTGAAGTTCGGGATGACGGTCTCGAGCACTGCACCCGGGTGGTGCTCGTGGAGCTCGCGCAGCGCGGGCGCTCCCCGGTCGACGCGGGAGAGCAGGATCCGCGTGGGTGCCAGCTCGCTGTTCGGCCGGCTGCGAACGGCCTCCGCGAGGTCGAGTGTCGCGGCGACGGTGCCGAGGGAGAGAGTCGAGGGCTCCACGGGGGCGAGATGTTCCCGGGCGGCGACCAACGCCGACACCGCGAGCCGGTTGACGCCGGGCGGACAATCGAGCAGCAGCAGATCCCAGAGCTGTGGATCGAGCGCCTCCAGACTGCGATCGAGGAGCTGCTCGGCGCCGGGTCCCAGAGTGCGAAGCTGCTCTTCGGTGTCGAGGTCCGGTGAAGCGGCGACCAGGTGAACGCCACCGCGTTCGGTCGGGCGCACGCACTCCGCCAGTTGCGCCCCGCCCGTCATGATGGGATGGAGCGTCGCGGCGGCCTCTTCGCCGAAGGCGCGCAGCAGGCAAGCCTGCGGGTCGAGGTCCAGGAGAAGAACGCGACGGCTGCGCCGTGCGAATGCGACCGCGAGATTCGCCGCGACGGTCGTCTTGCCGCAGCCCCCCTTCGCGCTCCAGATGGCGATGCGTCGCATGTCGATTCCTCCTCTGGAAAGCGTAGGGAAGGTGCGAGGTCGGGGGAATGGAAATCTCCGGGGAGTGTTCCTGCGCATTCGCCCTAGGGGTGTCGCCATGGGCTCCCGAGTCGGTTGCGGCGCCTCGCTGTGTCTCCTCGCCGGATGAAGTACCTTCGGCACCTCGAGGAGGGGAGCAGAGCTTTGGAGCGCAAAGGCATTCTCGTAGTCGGGGGCGGACTGGTAGGACAGACCCTCGCCGCGAAGCTGTCGGCGGACGGCCAGGACGTGACCCTGGTCGAGCGCGACGCGGCCAAGGTGGGTGAGCTGATGGACCTTCTCGACGTCCAGGTGGTCGAGGGCAACGGCTCCACGGCACCGGTGCTGCGGCGAGCGGGAATCGAGAGCTGCAGCCTCGTCGTCGCGTCCACCGACCGGGACGAGGTGAACGTGGTGGTCGGGCTCCTGGCCGCCGAGCTCTTCCACGTGCCCCGGGTGGTGGTGCGCGTGCGCGACGCCGATCACGAAGAGGGCTTTCGCATCGCCGGGCGCCAGCACTCCCTCGACTACGCCCTGGTGAACCCCGAGGCCGCCGCGGTCGAGCGCATCGCAACCTTGCTCGAGGTGCCGGGGGCCCTCGACGTTTCCGCCTTCATGGACGGCGATCTACTGGTCGCCGGCTTTCGCATCGAGTCCAGCTCCGACTTCGCCGGTCTGCGGGTGACCGACATGAGGCTGCTCTTTGCCGGCACGGCGACCCTGGCCGTTGCGATCCACAGGGGCCCCGACTGGTTCATCCCCCACGGCGCCCAGGTGATCGAAGCCGGTGATCTCGTCTACTTCGCCACGTCTCGCCGCGACCTCGGCGACGTGCTCGCCCTGGTGGGCGTCGTCGAGGACGATCGCAGCCGCATCCTCATCGGAGGCGCGAGCAGCATCGGCCTCTCCCTCGCCAAGCGTTTGAAAGAGCGGGGCCAGCGGGTCGTCGTCATCGAGAACGATCGGGAGCGCGCCAGGCACGCAGCGGACGAGCTCAGTCCCTCCCTGGTAATTGCCGGCAAGGTGACGGACCAGGGGCTGCTCGAGGAGAGTCAGATCGAGAACGTCTCCACCTTCGTTGCTGTGACCGAGGACCACGAGACCAACCTCGTGGCATGCCTGCTCGCCAAGCGCCTGGGTGCCGGACGCGCCCTTGCGTTGGTGGACAATCCCGCCCTCGTCGCCATGGTGGGCAGCGTGGGAATCGACGCCATCATCAGCCAGCGTCTGCTCACCATCGGTCTCACCATGCAGTACATCCGCGGCGCCGGCGTACGCTCGGGCGCGGCTCTGCTCGAAGACGAGGTCGAGATCATGGAGGTGGAGGCCGTGCGCGGCTGTCGCCTCACCTCCGGCCCCCTGATGGACGTGAAGCTGCCGCGGGGCGTGCTGGTCGCGGCCCTGAAGCGCGGCGAGAAGCTCGCGATCCCGACCGGCCGCGACACCGTCGAGCCCGGCGACCACGTGCTCTTGATCACCACGAGCGGCATGGCGTCCAAGCTGACCGAGTACCTGGAGCCCTGAACGCTCGGCGGTGCCGGCGGTCTACAGACGGATGCGCGGAGTATGACGCCGTCCGGAGCTCCGACGAAGGATCGCGCCGAGGATCATGCCCGCGCAGAAGATCGACGCCCCGGCGATCATCTCCGGATAGCGAGCGCCGGCCCGGAGCTTGATGTTCTCCAGGGTCAGGCGCTCGATTTCCTGCTTCTGGTTTCCGTCGCTCTCGCTCAGGCTGACGTTGCTCTCGCGCAGGGTCGCATCCTCGGAGGTCATCTTCTCGAGTCTGGCGCGCAGGCTCGTCGCCTCGTCTTCGAGCCGCTGCAGCTTGAAGGTGGGCGGGGGCTCGATGGCGAGGTAGCCGGCCGGGATCCAGCCTTGCGTGCCGTTCTCGAGACGCACCTGGGTCCACTCCTCGGTGCGCGAGAGCACCGTGAGTCCGTCTCCCGTCGCGACCCCTTCGAGGATGCGGTACTTGGTGCCGGGCCCGCTGCGCACGTTGAGGCGAATATCGCCCCGCACCCAGGCCGGCTCTGCTTGGGCCGCGGGAGGCAGCAGCGCCGCGGCGACCATCGGGGCCGCGACGGCCAGCAGCACGGCAGCGGCCCAGAGGGCGCCGGCCCTGGCCAAAGGTAGAAATGCAGCCCGGGCATGCGGCTCGTGCCAGATCCCCACGGCTCCGGCCGCGGCCCCTTGCCTCGAAGCTCCCCTCAACGCTCTTCCTCTCATGATCCCCCCCCAACCTCGGTGCGACGGGAAAGTAACGAAAAGCGCGTGACTCTACAGGGTTAGACGGAGCGATTGCAGTAATGGGAGACGAGCGGGCGGCGGCGGGTTCCCGGCGGGGACGCTCGAATCGAGAGCGCGCTCGCGGGGGCCTGAGCTTCACGTGAGTGGTAGGCTGATCTGGCCGCGGGCGGGACCGGATGCGGCGAAGCGGACGAGGCGAGACGAGGCAAGACGAGGAGAGGCCCTTGAAGTTCGGACTGACGATCTTCCCCACGGACTACACGATCCGACCCGGAGAGCTGGCGGCCGTGATGGAAGAGCGGGGATTCGAGTCGTTGTGGGTGCCCGAGCACAGCCACTTTCCGGTATCTCCCCTGACCCCGGGCCGCGATTCCGGCGGGCTGCCCAACATGTACTACGACGTGATGGATCCCTTCGTGGCTCTCGCCATGGCGGCCGAGGCCACCGATGAGCTGCAGCTGGGCACCAGCATCTGCCTCGTGGTGCAGCGCGATCCCATCCAGCTCGCCAAGCTCGTTGCGAGTCTCGACTCCCTCTCGGGCGGCCGCTTCCTGCTGGGCGTCGGGGGCGGCTGGAACCCCCTCGAGATGGGGCACCACGGAACGCCCTTCGACGAGCGCCTTGCCATCATGGCCGAACGTATCGAGGCCATGAAGGAGCTGTGGACGCGGGAGCAGGCCGAGTACCACGGCAAGTACGTGAACTTCGCGCCCAGCTACGCCTGGCCCAAGCCCGCGCGCAAGCCGCATCCGCCGATCCATGTGGCCGCCAACGCGCCCAAGGGCTTCGCCCGCGTGGTCGCCTACGGCGACGGCTGGTTCCCGCTCATGGATGCGGACAACCCCGGCGCGGTCTTCGACCACCTCGGCACCCTGCGCGAGAAGCTCGAGGCCGCCGGCCGCGATCCCAAGAGCGTCGAGGTAAGTGTCTACATGTGCCCGACCCAGGACGAGATTGTGACCCGCTGCCGCGACGAGGGCATCGACCGGGTGATCTTCCTGCTCGACCCCAAGAGCCGCGAAGAGGTTCTCGAGCAGGTGGACGGCTATGCCGAGCTCATGGGCCGCTGCGGCTGACGAGCGCAACGCGCATGACGAAAGGACCCAGCGCATGAGCACCCCCGACGACGAGAATGATCTCGCCGAGATTGTCCCGGAAGAGCTGACGAAATCTACTCGCGACCCGGCGGCGCTGCGCGGCGCCGTCGAGGCCTGGCTCGCCGGGCAGCTGCCCGCAGGCGCCGCACCCGAGATCTCCGAGGTCACGAGCCCTTCGGCCACCGGCATGTCGAGCGAGACCCTGCTCTTCGACGCACGTTGGCGTGAAGCAGGCAAGGAGCAAGGCGGGGCTTTCGTGCTCCGTCTGGAGCCGGATCTCGAGGATTGCCCGGTCTTTCCCGTATACGACATGAAATCCCAGTTCGAGATCATGAAGTTGGTGGGTGAGCGCAGCCGTGTGCCCGTTCCCCGGGCTCGCTGGCTCGAGCTCGACCGAGGCCCCCTTGGTGCGCCCTTCTTCGTCATGGACAAGGTGGAAGGACGCGTTCCCCCGGACATCATGCCCTACACCTTCGGCAGCTGGCTCTCGGAGGCGACGCCCGAAGAGTGCCGCCACTTCCAGGATGCCAGCGTGGGTGTGCTCGCCGAGCTCCACACCATCGACGCGACCTCCAAGGACCTGGCCTTCCTCGAGTTCGACCTGCCCGGGGACACGCCCCTGAAGCGTCACTTCGAGAACCAGCGGAGACTCTACGCGTGGACCCAGGAGGATCGTCACCACCCCGTGATCGAGCAGGCTTTCGAGTGGCTCGAGAGTCACTGGCCCGAGAAGGAGGGCGCGGCTGTCGTGAGCTGGGGTGACGCGCGTATCGGCAACATCCTCTACGCTGGCTTCGAGCCCGCTGCCGTCCTCGACTGGGAGATGGCGGCCCTCGGTCCCCGCGAGCTCGACCTGGGCTGGATGATCTTCATGCACTGCTTCTACGAAGAGCTCGCCCGGAGCATGGACAAGCCGGGCATGCCCGACTTCATGCGACCCGAAGACGCGGCCGCGACCTACGAGGCGAAGACCGGCTATAGCCCGCAGGACCTCGACTTCTATCAGGTCTACGCCGCCTTGCGCCACGGCATCATCTTGACCCGCATCCATGCCCGGCGCGTCCACTTTGGCGAGGGCGAGTGGCCCGAAGACATCGACAGCGTCATCTACCACCGCTCCACCCTCGAGCGCATGCTCGACGGCAGCTGGTGGGAGTGAGGGCGGGGCTCCTCAGCCCTCCAAGCCGAGCCACTTTACCGGGCCGGCGGCGACGAAGACCTGGTGGCCGCAGCTACGCTCGCTGCGCTGGCCGTCGACGATGATGTTGCAGGGCGCCTCGCGGTGCATGGGCGTGTGGTGGCTGCCGTCGGGGCGCACCACGTCTTCCGGGTGCGAGATGTCGTAGACGTCATCTTCGGTGTAGTAGTCGCCGCGGTGGAAGCCCAGGCCCTTGCCGTCGTTCCAGCCCCAGTCGTAGCCCGTGCCGTCCATGGACCAGTAGCCGAGGACGGGCTCCGCCACGATCTCGAGCTCGCTGCCGTCGGCGCCCTTCAGCCGGGTCGTCAGCCCGCTGAAGATCCGCGTTCCCGCGTGGAGCTGCGCGTCGACCTCCCCGCTCTTCACGGAGAAGCGCCGGCCGGACTCGGGCCACACGATCTCGCCGTCGGCGTAGATGCAGGTGCCGTCACCCAGGTACTGCAGCCCGATATAGCCGCCGCATTCGCCGGTGTTGAAGGTGATCCAGTAGAAGACGTAGCCGACGGCCGCCAGTATGGCGTCGGTTCCCGGGCCGTTGTCGGGCTCGTGTCCCCCCACCTGGGAGCGCACGCCCCAGGAGTGGTCGCGGCCGGCCCACCAGTCCCCGATCTCGAACTTGCGCTCGCCCAGGCTCACGCTGCCCGCCGCGCGACCGGTCTGGGTGTAGCGGATGTAGTCTTCGAAGGGGCGTCCGTTGACGCGACGGTGGTGCGGCTTCTCCTCGCTGGGCGGCAGGAAGGCGCGCCAGTCGAGATCGAAGCTCAGGGGAAGATCGCCGGCGTCCCAGCGCAGCCGGATGCGCTCGAAGGGCTCGACGATCTCTACGGATAGCGGCCCGACCTTGTGCTGGTCGACGTTCGGGCGCAGGGCGCGAGAGAGACGGAAGTTGTGCTGCTCCACGCCGCCTCCCTCCTTGGGGAGCTGGATCGCGCAGTAGCCGTCGAGGACGTTCATGTTCATGTAGAGGCCCAGGCCGCAGACCAGGGCCATGCTGCCCTCGGGGTCGTAGACGCCGAACCAGTAGCGGTCGAAGAAGCGGTGATCGCTGGGGCCAACATGATCGAAGGTGCTGGCGATCTGGTGCCGAAGCGTCTCGTCGAGGGCGGTGAGCATGGAATCCTCCCGGAATCGGGCCTGATGGCCTAAGGTAGCGAAATACGCCGCGCAGGGTCGCAGAGAGTCGCACAGGGTCGCAGAGAGTCGCAGAGGGTCGCAGAGGGTCGCAGAGAGGAGAGAGCCTTGGAGTTCGCGCTGCTCTACGAAATCGAATGCCCCCGGCCGTGGGGCTAGAATTCGATCTACGACTGCTTCTGGGAAGCCCTCGAGCAGGCGAAGGTGGCCGACGAGGTGGGCTTCGACGTGGTCTGGTCCGTCGAGCACCACTTTCTGGATCAGTTCTCCGTGGCCTCGTCTCCCGAGGTGTGGCTCTCCGCGGTGGCCCAGCACACCGAGCGCATCCGCATCGGCCAGGGCGTGCGGCTCCTGCCCTACAAGTACAACCACCCGATCCGATCGGCCGAGATGGCCGCGGTGCTCGACATCATGAGCAAGGGCCGCCTCGAGTTCGGTACCGGCCGCTCCGCGTCGGCGGTGGAGCTCGATGGCTTCGGGATCGACCCCGACGAGTCGCGTGCCCAGTGGGACGAGGCGCTGCGCATGATCCCCAAGATGTGGACCCAGGAGGAGTTCTCCTGGGATTCACCCACTTTCAAGATGCCGCCCCGCAATGTTCTGCCCAAGCCGCACCAGAAGCCGCACCCGCCCCTGTGGATGTCCGGCACCCAGCCGGATTCGGCCATCCTCGCCGGTGAGCGCGGCGTCGGCTTCATGCACTTCTCCATGTCCGATCCCGTCGGAATGGACAAGAAGGTGCAGAGCTACCGGGACGCCATCGCGCGGGCGGAGCCGGTGGGAAGCTTCGTGAACGACAAGTTCGCGGCCTTCACGACGATGTTCTGCGGCCGCGACGACGCCGATGCCGCGGAGCGCGCGGGTGAGCCCATCTGTTGGTACACGAACCTCGTCGAGGCCGTCTATGCCTCCCTGGCCGGCCTCAGCGACAACGAGACCTACGCCTGGTACCGCAAGCGCCTACAGGAAGAGGGCATGAAGCAACGCTCTCTCGACGAGCTGGTGGAGCGCCGCTCAGCCATCGTCGGCGGCCCCCAGCGCTGCATCGACTCCATCGAGTGGTACGAGGAGCAGGGCGTCGACCAGATGATCCTGCTCGTCCAGGCCGGGCAGCTGAAGCACGACGACATCTGCGACTCCCTGCGCCGCTTCGGCGAGGAGGTGATCCCGAAGTTCCGCTGAGGGGCCGGCTGGTGGAAGCGTGCCTCGCTCGGTCAGAGCGCGACCTTGGGAACCCGGGTGTTGGGGCGGATCTCGAGGAGGTCGATGGAGACTCCGGGGGGGCAGCCAAGGCAGTACGCCACGGCATCCCCCACGTGGAAGGGCTGCATGCCGGTGTCCATCCCCGGGCCGCGCTCGTGCCAGGCATTGATCGCCCGGCGCATCCGTTCCGTGTCCCAGTCCGCCGCGAACTCCGTCATTGCGGCGCCGGGCCGCAGGATCGTGACGCCGATGCCCCTGTCCTGGATCTCCCGTCGAAGGTCCCGCGAGAAGCGCTCCACCGCGGCCTTGGAAGCCGCGTAGATCGAGAGGTGCGCCATCTCGTCGTGGTGCTCGGCGCTCGCGGAAGAGATGTTGACGAGGCGGGGGTTGTCCGAGTCCTCGATCAGGGGCAGGGCCGCCTGGCAGGCGAATACGGTTCCCATGAAGTTGGTGCTCACCTGCTGGACGACCTCGCTCTCGATGAGCTCCCCCATGGCGCCTGGCTTTGCGATGCCCGCGTTGTTCACCAGGCCATCGAGCCTCCCGAAGTGCTGCCTGACCTGTTCGAAGGCGCTGGCGATGTCGTCACGAGTGGAGACGTCCATGACGGTCGCGTAGGCGTGGTCCATCCCGAGCATCGCCACCGCCTCTTCGAGGCTCTCGGCATTGCGCCCGATCAAGCCGACCCGGGCGCCTTCCCGGATCAGGCACTCGGCGATCGCCAGACCGAAGCCTTTCGAGCCGCCGGTGACGATGTAGGCTCGTTCATCCAGGTTCTTCGACAAGATCACGACCTCTGGGGTGATTCGCGGGGGGAGCGGGCACTTCGAATGGCCCGTAGTCTACGTCGCCGGGAGAAAGAGCGCGACGGGGCCAGCCGCGCTCATGAACGATCGAGGCATGGCCAGTCCTGGCGGCCCCTGCCTACCACGGGCGATACGCTTTCCCCGTCTCGATCATCGCCCGGAAGTTCTCCGGCCGGGCCGTGGGCGGGACGCTGCAGCCGCTGCCCAGGATGAAGCCGCCGTCGCCTCCCACCTCCGTGATGAGTCGCTTGCAGTAGTCCTCGACCTCCTTCCGTGTGCCCACCGAGAGCAGTGCCGCCGAGACGTCTCCCTTGAGGCAGAGGTGATCGCGCAGCACGCGCTTCGCCGCAAAGATGTCGGTGGTGCTGTCGAGCTCGAGGACCGCCGAGCCACGCGGCAGCTCCCGGAACAAGGCGATGTTCTCGTCCCAACAGGTATCGAGGTGGAAGAGCGTGACGACGCCCTCGGACCAGCAGGCATCCACGAACTCCCGGGTATAGGGCCACCAGTAGCGCTCGGAAATCCTGGGCGGGAAGAGGTTCGCCGAGGCGCGTTCCTCGGTGAAGAGACACAGGTCGATGCCGGTCTGCTTTGCGAGCTCGATGCGCTGGGGGATCAGATCCGTGGTCATCCTGCGAATCGCCCGTTCGACGGGCTCGGGTGCGTAGTAGAGATCCTTCGTAAAGGCGACCATCCCCCGCATGAGGCACAGGGTGAAGAAGGGATGCAGGCAGCTGGCCAGGAAGAAGGGGCGCAGACCCCGCTTCGCACACTCGCCGAGGAAGAGCCCCCCACCCGCGATCATCTCTTTCTTCACCCCGGGAAGCTCGTCACGACCGATGTCGGTGATGCGCCACAGGAAGTCCTCGTTGTAGAAGCGCTCGAAGCCCTGGTCGGCGATCACGTCGTAGTCCTCGGGCTGGAGGATCTCTGCCTCTTCGAGCTGGAAGGGAAGGTCGTCGGGCAGGTTGCGCCCGGGGATCCGCATCTTCATGGGATGGGAGCCGGAAGCCTGGAGCTGTATGGGGGCGTAGCTGGCGGGATAGGGGTTGTCCCAGCCACCGTACTCGTCGAAGACCTCGAAGACCGCCGCGACCGCCGCGCTACTGTCGTTGGCGACCTCGGCCTGGGACCGGCCGGACAGACCCGCCGCCGGCTCCGGAAGCAGGGTCGGCACGATGGGAGTGCGGTCGGCCCGCTGGAGACGAATCGCCGCCCAGACCCGCTCGTCTGCCGTCATCGTATCATCCGTCATGCGAGACACTCCCCACGGCCTCGACGCAGAAGTTCACGCCGGCCGCGGCATCCAGGGTCTGGAAATCGGCGCCGAGATAATTCCTGAGCTCCGGCGAGGTGACTCCGCCTCCCAGCAGGATCTTGATGTCCGACCGCAGACCCGCGTCCTGGAGCAGGCCAATGGCCTCCTTCATGCTCTCGAAGGAGGCAGTGATGAGCGAGGAGAAGCCTACGAGTTGCGGCTCGACCTCACGCACCTTCTCGAGCAGAAGCTCCGGCTCGACGTTCACACCGAGGTCGTGAACCTCGAAGGCATGGACGCGGAGCAGGGTGGCGAGGATGTTCTTGCCGAGGTCGTGAATGTCACCACGCATGGTGGCCAGGACGATCTTCCCGCTCGGGGCCGAGCCCTGCACGCCGGCGAGATGCGGGTCGAGGAGAGCAACCGCCTCCTTGAAGAGCTCGGCCGCGAGAATGAGCTCCGCGAGGTAGTACTCCCCCTCCTGGAACTTGTTGCCAACGATCGTCATCCCGCGGCGGCAGTCCTCGAGGATATCCAGCGCATCTTCGCCGGACGCGAGTCTGCGCTCTACGATGCCGGGGGTGGCATCCTTGTCGAGTGTGACGATCGCCGTACTCAGGTCGTCCGACATCCGCTTGCCCCACTAGTCCGTTCAGCGGAATCATGCTCGACCGGCCATTCCGGCGGAATGACGCCCGTCATACCCGCGATGTCCCCGGATTCGATCGGACGCCGGTCTCACTACGGTGATCGGCTCCTGGGGGGGCGGGGGATCCGCAGAGGCCGCCCGGACCGACCTACAAGACCAGGAAGAGCGCGATCCCCGCGGCTGCTCCGATCCAGCGGTCGCGCCGGAGCGTATCGCCGGTGAGCCCCTTGAAGCTCTCGGCGGGAGAGGCCCCCGCGTACGCGCGCCGGATGACCGGCAGCTCGGTCGCGCTGGCCGAGACCGCGAAGCCGAAGGCGCCGGAGAGGAGCGCCACACGACCCGGTGTGTCGAGCGGGAGCGCGAGCGCGAGGATCAGGACGGCGAGCCAATGTCCCACGTTTCCCCCCACACCCATCGCGCGGAACGCGCGATCGTCGCTGCGTTGCATGTCGAGCGCAAAGATGGGAAAGAAGGAGCCGATCGGCTTGGTCGGCGCGATGCCTCCGCCCCATCGAGCCCCTGCGAAGTGGCCCCACTCGTGAGCCATCAGGCCGACGACGACCCCGACCACGACCCCGTCCAGCGTGGATAGAATCACGGCAAAGGTCATCCCGGTCGCGGCGTAGAGCGCCTCGGCGGCCGCCCAGATCGACAGGGCGGCCAGGAGCAGCGCGGCATCGCGCTGAGCGAGCTTGATCACGGGCGCGGCATCGGCCGGCGGCTCCGCTTCTTCTGCCCGAAGGTCGCTTGTGTCGCTCATCGTTCACCTCCGAGGATGCGGATCATCTGGCGCAAGAATCAAGGCTGGAGCGAGGCAAAGGACACGACCTCGGTGGTCAGGGGCTCGATCTCCTCCTCGGGCAGTTGGAAGCGCCAGAACATGAGGCCGAGCATCCGCCCCTCGGTATCCAGCCAGTTGGGTAGCCCCGGGTCCTCGTGGGCCACGATCATCTTGAAGCTGCCGTCTTTCTCGAGCGTCGTTTGCTTTCGGTTGCGCGATACAGTCCGATATCGATAATCGAATGTCTGCAGGAATCGGTTCCACAGTACGATGTTTGCAAAGCGGCACCTCGGCCAACGACCGCGAATCACCAGCGCTTGATGGGGCTTGAGCAGGAAGGGCGCCATGGAATAGACGTTGTCCAGGGCGGCGTAGCCGATGTCCTCGTTGCCACTATCGAGGGAGGGGGCCGGAAGCTGGTTGGGAACCTTGGATACCCAGGAGAAGGTCATGTCCTGCCCGAGTGGGTTGACACTCTTGTCCAACCACTGAGTAACCCGGCGAATGCTGGCCGCCACGGAAGCGTCCGTCGGGGGCGGTGCCGGTGCCGGTGGTTCCAGAGGCTCGATCACCAGGGGGACGCGCCGGACCAGGTCAAGGGCCACGCTGTCCTCCAGCTCGAAGTAATGGCGGGTGGTGATGCTGTTCGCTTCGGGAGCCAATTCCAGCCAATTGCCCTCTTGCCGAGTGGCGCTGGCGACGATCTCGTAGCTGCCGTCGGACGCGATTTCGAACTCGGAATCGTTGAGAGTGGCACCGAGCTTGCCGACCCGGTCTCCCGACTTCTTCTCGAGCTCGACGGAGAAGGAAGTGTAGGTAGCGTCATCGACGTTGCCCGTGATGCGGTAGGCATACTCGGCGCTCACCGGAGTCTCATAATAGATCGCGTCGGGGTTGTCTCCGAATAGCTTCTTGTCCGGAAAATGCCAGCGCCGGAACGCCGGGCGCGCCGGGTCTGCCGCCAGCCAGACATCCAGGGCATGATTGAGGGTGTGCAAGAGCAGGAGTCGCGCTTCTGCGAGGGTGTCCTCGTCGCCCAGGAGGCGCCAGGCGAGATCGTCGAAGCTGGCGTCCTTGCGGGCGATCATCTCGATCAGCTCACTCATGGCCTCTGCGGTCTTGGTACCGTCCCCGACCCCGGTGGTGACCATGGAAGGTTTCAACAAGCTCAACGAGTAGAGGCCGGCACCGGCGCCGGCACCGGCCAGCGCAAAGCCCTTTAGAAAGTCACGACGCGACATATCCTCTCCTCCCTGGATTCGAGCTCATTCTGTCAGATTCTGGCGCATCGATCCGCATCTGTCCCGGTGTTCCCGGTCTCGCCCCTCTCTATTTGCACTCTCGGGCGCCGCCTCGCTTGCCAGGACTCGTCCGTGATGGGAAACTCCTCCTCGAGCTCTCTGCGTGAGGGGGCGTGCTCGAAAGTCTGGGGGCGGGATGATTCGCCTGGAGGCGGTATGAAGAGGGTACTCAAGGTCGTGCTCCTGGCATCACTGGCACTGGTGGTCTTTGCTGCCGGCTATGCCGCGGGCAAGGGACCACGATTGATGACGCTGCTGCTCACCGGCGGCGGTGCCGGGGATCCCGCCTGGCAGCGTCTCGAACGCGTACAAGCCTTCGATCAGCTGATGGGCAGCGTCGACGACATTCGCAACATGGTCCTGTCGGAAGCTGAATCCGAGCGGGAAGTCGCTCA
>JAFDEK010000208.1 GCA_019310385.1 Deltaproteobacteria bacterium | reverse complement strand
TCGCTCTCCGTCGGCTCGATCATCAGGGTTCCGGGCACGGGGAAGCTCATGGTCGGGGCGTGGAAGCCGTAATCCATCAGCCGCTTGGCGATGTCCTCGACCACCACCTCGCTGCTCTTTTCGAAATCCCGGCAATCGATGATGAACTCATGGGCCACGCAGCCCCCCGGCCCCCTGTAGACCACTTCGTAGTGGTCAGCGAGACGGGCCGCCATGTAGTTGGCGTTGAGGATCGCGACCTGGGTCGCCCGGGTGAGCCCTGCGGCTCCCATCAGGTCGATGTACACCCAGGGAATTTGCAGGATACTGGGGCTGCCCTGGCGGGCGGCCGAGATGGCGCCTTCTCCGCTGACCGGGTCTCCGGGCAGGAAGGGACGCAGGTGCTCCGCCGCAACGATGGGCCCCATGCCGGGGCCGCCGCCTCCATGGGGGATCGAGAAGGTCTTGTGGAGGTTCAGGTGGCAGACGTCGCCCCCGATCTCCGCTGGCGAGGTGAGGCCCACCTGGGCGTTCATGTTCGCGCCGTCCATGTAGACCTGGCCCCCGTACTCGTGGGCGACGGAGCAGACCTCGCGCACACGCTTCTCGAAGACGCCGTGGGTGGAGGGGTAGGTGATCATCAGGGCGCCGAGCTCGTCGCTGTGCTGCTGGGCCTTGGCACGCAGGTCGTCCACCTCCACGTTGCCGTCGGCGTCGCACTCCACTGCTACGCAGCGAAAGCCTGCGATCACCGCGCTGGCGGCGTTCGTCCCGTGAGCCGATACCGGAATGAGGCACACCTTCCGCTGCCCTTCGCCGCGTGACTCGAGGTAGCGGCGGATGGCGAGCAGGCCGGCCAGCTCGCCCTGGGAGCCGGCGTTGGGCTGCAGGGAGACGGCGGGCAGGCCCGTGATCTCGCCCAGCCAGGTTTCGAGCTGCTCGAAGAGCGCCCGGTAGCCGGCGGTCTGGTCCTCGGGCGCGTAGGGGTGGACGCGACCGAACTCGGCCCAGGTGACTGGGAGCATTTCGCTCGTCGCGTTGAGCTTCATGGTGCAGGAGCCGAGGGGGATCATGGAGGTGTTGAGCGAAAGGTCGCGCGCCTCGAGGCGGTGCATGTAGCGGAGCATCTCGGTCTCGGAGTGGTAGCGGTGGAAGACCGGGTCGGTGAGGAAGTCGCTCTCGCGCTGCATGGTGGCTGGGATGGCGTATCGGGCCTCCTCGGCGAGGCCGTCCACATCCACCGCGATGGCTTCGTCTTCACAGAAGGCCTCGAGGAGGAGCTCGACGTCGTCGCGCGAGGTGGTTTCGTCGAGGGCGATTCCGAGGCTGCCGTCGCCGAAGTCCCGCAGGTTGTAGCCGCGCTCCAGGGCGGCGTTGAGCACCCTGGCCGTGTCCACCCCGGCGGGCCGCACGCGCAGGGTGTCGAAGAAGGGCGCGCCGCCGATGTCGTGGCCGAGGCGCGCGAGGCCCTCGGCGAGGGCGCAGGTCAGGCCGTTGACCCGCCGCGCGATGCGACGCAAGCCGCCCGGGCCGTGGTAGACGGTGTACATGGCGGCCATGATGGCGAGCAGCACCTGGGCGGTGCAGATGTTGCTCGTGGCCTTGTCGCGGCGGATGTGCTGCTCGCGGGTCTGGATGGCGAGGCGCAGCGCCTGATCGCCGTGCCGGTCCCGGGAGACGCCGACCAGGCGCCCCGGCATCTTGCGCGCGAACTTCTCGCGGGTGGAGATATAGGCAGCGTGGGGACCGCCGAAGCCCAGAGGCACGCCGAAGCGCTGGCTCGAGCCAACTGCGATGTCGGCAGCGTGCTCGCCCGGCGACTTGATCAGGGTGAGGGCGAGCAGGTCCGCCGCCATGACCACCAGTGCGCCGGCCGCATGGGCGCGCTCGACGATTTCGCCGGGATCGACCAGCCGGCCGTCGCTGGTGGGGTACTGCAGCAGGATGCCGCACAGGTCCTGGGCCTCGAAGTCGGCACTCTCGGGCGGACCGACGTGGAGCTCGAGCCCCACTGCCTCGGCCCGGGTGCGTACCACGCCCAGGGTCTGGGGATGGCAATCCTGCGAGGCGAAGAAGCCGTTCTTCTTGCCGCGGGTCGCCGCGTGGCACATCGCGACGGCCTCGGCGGCGGCGCTCGCCTCGTCGAGCAGCGAGGCGTTGGAGATGGGCAGGCCGGTGAGGTCACAGATGGCGGTCTGGAAGACGAGCAGGGCTTCGAGGCGTCCCTGGGAGATCTCCGCCTGATAGGGGGTGTATTGGGTGTACCAGCCCGGGTTCTCGAGGATGTTGCGCTGGATGACGGGCGGCACGATCACGTCCGAGTAGCCCATGCCGATACACGAGCGCAGCACCTGGTTCTCTTCCGCCATGGCGCGCAGGTGTTCCAGTAGCTCGAACTCCCCCAGCGCCTCCTCGGGGAGGCCCTCCAGGCTGAGGGGCTCCTTTCGGCGGATGTCCCCGGGCACGGCGGCATCCGCCAGCTCGTCGAGAGAGCTGTAGCCGAGGCTTTCGAGCATCTCCTGGATGTCTCGATCGTTGGGGCCCACGTGACGACGCACGAAGGTGTCCGAGGGGTCGAGGTGGCTCCTGCTTGCGGGCGCAGAGGGCAGGTCGGACGCGGCGATGAAGCCGTCTTTCATGGGGGGTCCTCGTGAGTGGGAGGCGGATCCGCAGAGCGCCAGATACTACCAGCACCGGCCCGGATCTCGCCGGGCCGCGCCACTGCGCAAGAAGCTGCGGAGCCACGCAGCTTCTTGCGCAGTGGCGCGCCTCCCGCCCGCCGCCGGAATTTTGGAAAACCCAGCAAATACAGACACTTGATGATCTCTGAATTGCTGGCACGCCGCTTGCTCTAGCTCCTCCCTGACTTATTGCGCAGGGAGGAGCACACAGTGAAACGAGGCAGAGCCAAACGCGGCGAGGATACGCGGGCTTCGGGCCGCGACGCGGCCCTCGGCTTCACTCTGGTGGAGCTCGTGATCGTCATCGTCGTCATCGCGATCGGGGCGTCTCTGTCGGTGCCGACGATCGTGCGATGGGTCGGCAACCTGAATCTCA
>JAFDEK010000147.1 GCA_019310385.1 Deltaproteobacteria bacterium | reverse complement strand
CTGGCACAACTTCGGCGCCGATTACGACCGGACCCTCGTGGCGTGGAACGAGAAGTTCGAGGCGAGCTGGCCCTCGCTCTCCTCGACCTACGACGAACGCTTCCGCCGCATGTGGCGCTACTACCTGCTCTCCTGCGCGGGAGCCTTCAGGGCGCGCCAGATCCAGCTCTGGCAACTCGTTCTGTCGAGGGGGGGTCTCGCGGGTGGCCACATCTCCGTGCGCTGAGGAGTGCTCTAGCGCGGCCTGAGGGCACGAGGCAGCGAGGCCGCCCCTGCGGCCGGCCGAGCCCAAGCTCGCTCCGATGTGCAGGACGAGCGGGAAAAGTCCTGCAGAAACCGGGACGTAGAGCCGAAAACCCTCCTCATGGAGCCCTCACGCTGCGCGATCAGAGCCAATCTGCCCGGAGGCCTCGTACCCCACGCGAACTGCCTGGGCGGCGTCGCGGCATGGATCCTCATCATGGCCGCGGTGGCGCTACCCGCCGCTGATCCCGGTGTCGCCCACGCCTGGATCCACTCCGATTCGGATGCCGCGCCGGCAAACCCGAACGCGGCGCATACCTGGTACACGCCCCATCGCAGTGCCCGGAAAACGACCAGCGATGCCCCGGAGATCGAGGCGAAGGACTGGAACCCGCTCGCGAAGCCGGCCGGCATCGCGAAGACCTTTCTCAGCGACCACCGGGTCACGACCGATCTCTACGTGATGTTCTTCGACCAGTATGCGAGCAACGTGCGCGAGGGCCAGCAGAACTACGGGTCCTTCGCCTGGCGCAGCTTCGGGGAGGTCGCGCTGGTGAAGGAATCGCCCGTGGGCGAGTCCTACCTCGAGTGGAACCTGACCGGCACCGTCGGCCTGGACTACGATCAGGAGTTGGAGAGCCTGAGCTTCAACGCGGGCATCCTCTCCCTCGCCAACGCGAACGTCTACCCCGACTCCGCGGCCATGGACGAGCTCTACTGGCAGCAGGTGCTACCCGGTGGCGCTGTGGCTCTGCTGGCGGGTCGCATCAATCAGAGCTTCCATTTCGACGCGAATCGCGTCGCCAACGGCTCCGAACAGCAGCTGCTCTCCTTCTCGCTGATGAACAACCTCTCGATTCCGTGGCCGCTCTACGGCGGCCTGGGGGGGGTGGTGCAGTGGGAGGCGAGTGAGAAGGTGTCGGTGATGTTCGGTATCGGCGACTCTTCGTCGGACGAGCCCTGGGGCTTCTGGAAGACCCTCGACAACAACTCGTGGTTCGAGCTTCTCGAGCTCGACTTCAAGGTGGAGGTCCCGGCCCTGGGCAAGGGGCAGTATCGGATTACCCCGTGGCACAACCGCCTGTACGGAGAGCAGGGCTGGGGTATCGGCGGGAGCTTCGACCAGGAGCTCGGGCTCCCCTGGCTCGTGGGCTTCTTCCGCTTCGGAGCGGGCGACGAGGACGTGACGCCGGTCGCGGCCGAGCCCGGGTTTCGGCGTTCGCGACGAGACCCTCCTGGAGATGATCTACCGGGTTCGCCTCACCCCGAGCCTCGAGCTCTCGCCCGCTCTGCAGTTCGTGTTCGACCCGGCCCAGAACCCCGGCGACGATCTGATCGTGGTTCCCGGGGTCCGACTCGCCCTCGTGTTCTGAAGCCTGGCGCGACGGCTCCCCGAGACGCTCGTTCAACGCCGGAGTCCAGCCGACAACGTCTCTGCGACCGTGGACGTCGATTCACCATCGAGGTCCACTCTCTTGTTGGCGCCACGCATGTCCTCGTTCGTGATCTTCTGGACCAACGGTTCGAGGGCAGCCAACAGCTCCGGGCTCTTGCGTGCCCGAGGCGAGACGAGCACGACCGCATCGTAGGGCGGAAGCGCTTCACGCGGGTCGTCGAGCACTACGAGGTCGAAGGCCGCGATGCGTCCATCGGTCGAGAAGGCGCTGATCACGTCGACGTGGCCGTCCGCCACGGCGGAGTACATGAGGGCGGAGTCGAAGCTTCGCTGCTCGCGGAAGCGAAGCGAGTAGGCGTCGCGCAGCGCGGTCCACTCGGGGCGTGCAAAGAACTCGTAGTCGGCTCCCATGGAGAGCTTCCGGGCGTGGGCGGCGAGCTCGTCGATATCGCGAACGCCGAGGGAGTTGGCGTGATCGCGGCGCATGGCCAGCGCGTAGGCGTTCTCGAAGCCGAGGGCGCCGAGCAGCAGGACGCCGTGCTCCTCGTCGAGCCACTTCTCCAGCTCGGCGAGCACGCGCTCGGCGCCCGGCGCGTCCTTTCGCTTCATGTGATTGGCCCAGATGGTGCCCGAATAGTCCACGTAGGCGTCGATCTCGTCCGACACCAGGGCGTCGAAGATCACGGTGGAGCCCAGGCTGTCGCGATTCTCGACGCGAAAGCCCGCCTCGCGCAGCCGCAGCGCCATGAGCTCTGCGAGGATGTACTGCTCGGTGAAGGTCTTGGCGCCGATTCGCGCGACCGGGCGGCCATCATCCGCCCGAAGAGCGATGAGGCTGGGCGCCGCGCCGAGCAGCAGGAGTGCCACCAGGCCGAGAGCCGCCAGGCCTCCCAGCAAGGGGTGGCGCCGGCGCAGGGCCACTTCGGCGAGGCGGATGCCCGCGTCCAGCACGATTGCGAGGCCGGCCGCGGCGCCGCAGCCGACGAGCACCGCGGCCATGTTCTGGGTCTGCAGGCCGCTGAAGATGTAGTTGCCGAGGCTCGTGGCGCCGACGGGCGTCGAGAGCGTCGCCATCCCCACCGTCCACACCGCGGCGGTGCGAACCCCCGCGACGATCACCGGCATCGCCAGGGGGAGCTGCACGCGCAGCAGGGTCTGGGTCTCCGTCATCCCGATGCCCCGCGCCGCCTCGAGGACGTTGGCGTCGACACTGAGCACGCCGGTCACCGTGTTGCGTAGGATGGGGAGTGCGCTGTAGAGGACCAGGGCCAGCAGGGCGGGTGCCACGCCGATGCGTCCCAGGAGCGGCACCATCAGGGCCAGCAGAGCGAGGCCGGGGATCGTCTGTATCACGCTGGCCACGGCGAGCACCGGCGTAGCCAGGGGGCGCACGCGCACGACCAGGAGCGCCGTGGGAAGGCTCAGCGCGATGCCCAGGCAAAGAGCGCCCAAGGTGAGAAGGACGTGGCTGCCGCCGTAGTCGGGCAGCAGGGCGAGCTGACTCGTCCAGGCGTCGGCGCTCATTCGCCACCCGCATCCGGCGTGGGCGGCGGGGAGCCCGCGGCGAGCTCCTGCAGGCGGCGGGCTTGGCGGCGCGGCGTGTCGAGAAGATGGCTCACCCGTGCGTCAGCGGGCGCCGCGAAGAGCTCCTCCGGCCGCCCGAGCTGCAGGATGCGTCCGGCGTCCATCACCGCGATCCGGTCGGCGAGCAGCAGCGCCTCGGTGACGTCGTGGGTAACGAGCACGATGCTGAGCCCGAGGCGCTCGCGCATTTCGATCAGCTGCTGCTGCAGCTCGTCGCGGGTCACCGGGTCGAGGGCGCCGAAGGGCTCGTCCATGAGCAGGACGGAGGCCTCCCCAGCCAGGGCCCGGGCGACGCCGATTCGCTGCTGCTGGCCTCCCGAGAGCTCGTGGGGGAAGCGCCCGCGATACTCCTCGGGCGGTAGCCCCACCAGGGTGAGGAGCTCGTCGACGCGCGCGCGAGTGCGGGCGCGCTCCCAGCCCAGGAGGCGCGGCACGGCGGCCACGTTGGCCTCGACGCTCCAGTGCGGAAAGAGCCCGATGCCCTGGAACACGTAGCCGATGCGCCGCCGCAGCTGATCCGCATCGAGCTGGGCGGCGTCGTGACCGTCGATCTCCACGCGCCCGCCGCTCGGCTCCACGAGGCGGTTGATCATCTTGAGCGTAGTCGTCTTGCCGCAGCCGGAAGAGCCCAGCAGGACGAGGGTCTCGCCGCGGGCGACCTCGAAGTGAATGCGATCGACGGCCGTCTCTCCGCCGGGGTAGCGCTTGTGGAGGTCCTCGACGCGAATCGCGGCCGGTTCGGAACGCATGGCCTCACTACGCATAGACTACGAAGGTGGCGAGGCTGCCGCGAAAGGGCAAGGAGCGGCGACGCTCAGTCGAGGATGCCCTCTTTCTTCCACGCCTCGATGGAGGCCATCATCATCTTGGTCGCGTCGAAGGTGATCCACTTCTCGGGCACCACCTCGATGACGAGGCGGCGTTCGGTATCCATCATCTTCGCAAAGGCGTCCTGCAGCTTGCCCGCCGTGGGGATGTTCACGGCGGCGCAGGCCGGGTAGAACCAGTCCTTGGTCTCCTGGTCGTCGTGGATGATGGCGCGCCCCTTGGCGGTGATCCCCTTGGCGGGGCCGAGGTCGGTGCCGTGGCTCGACACGACGATGGAAACGCGAGGGTCGCGCTTGATGGCAGGGATGCGCTTGCGCTGGCTCGTGGCGCTGACCCAGAAGCTCCCGTCCTTCCAGATGTAGGTCATGAGCACGCCCACCGCCCAGTGGTCCTTGGGGCCCCAGATGAAGGTGCATTCGATCTGCTTCCGCAGGATCTCCTCCAGGAGATCCTGATCCAGGCCGTACTCGGTGACATCGTCGTAGTTGAATGTGGGCATGGGATGCTCCTGTGTGCGCCTCTTTTCGGCTGGACAGATTACCGTAATCCCCTGATGAATCCGACCGGCTTTTTGTCGAATTCCGTCGCTGGCGCCGGGAGGCATCGATCAGGACCGTGCTTCGGGAATGCGATACGCTGGAGCCATGGACGATCGAAGCAACAGGCAATGGCGGCTCCGCAGGCGGCCCGTCGGAATGGTGAAGGAGAGCGACTTCGAGCTCGTCGAGGAGCCCGTTACCGCCCTCGCAGAGGGTCAGGCGCGGGTGCGCAACCTCATGGTCGCCTTCGAGCCGGCCATGCGGGGCTGGATCAACGAGGGCGAGAGCTACCTGCCGCCCGTCGGCATCGGCGAGGTCATGCGCGCCTCGGCGGTGGGGCAGGTGGTGGAGTCCGCGACGCCGGAGCTCGAGGTCGGTGAGATCGTCACGGGGATGTTCGGCTGGCAGGAGTACACGCTGCTGGACATGCGGCAGCCGGGGATGCTCGGCGGCGCCAACAAGCTTCCGCCAGGCGCGACGCCCGAGCAGGCCTTGAGCGTCTTCGGCATCACCGGACTGACCGCCTACTTCGGCCTGCTCGAGATCGGACAGCCCAAGGAGGGCGACGTCGTCCTGGTGTCGGGCGCCGCGGGCGCGACGGGCTCGGTAGTGGCCCAGATCGCCCGGATCAAGGGCGCGTCGAAGGTGGTCGGGATCGCGGGCGGGCCGCGCAAGTGCCGCTGGCTCACGGAGACCCTCGGCCTCGACGCCGCCATCGACTACAAGTCGGAGGAAGTGGGGCGACGCATCAAGGAGGAGTGTCCCGAGGGCGTCGACGTCTTCTTCGACAACGTCGGCGGCGAGATCCTCGACAGCGCCCTGGTCAACATGGCCCAGCGGGGCCGCATCGTCCTGTGCGGGGGCATCTCCAGGTACAACGAGGCGGAACCCTCGCCGGGCCCCCGCAACTATCTGGAGCTGACGGTGCGTCGCTGCCGGATGGAGGGATTCATCGTCATCGACTACTTCTCTCGAATTCCGGAAGCCGCGGCCGATCTCGCCAAATGGATCTCCGAGGGGAAGATCGTCGTCGAGACCGACGTGCAGGAGGGCATCGAAAACGTGCCGCGGACCTTCTTGCGCCTGTTCTCGGGAGAGAACCTCGGCAAGCAGCTGTGCAGGCTCGCCGAAGCCTCTCCGGCGAGCTGAAGGATCCCGCCGTGTCGACGGCCCACTGCGAAGTCGAGACCCTGGTGACCGGCTACGGGCTGGTGGAAGGCCCGCGGGTCGACGCAGAGAACCGGCTCTACTTCAGCGATGCGCGTCTCGGCGGTGTGTACTGCCGCGCACCCGGTGGCGAGATCGAGACCGTGATTCCCAAGCGGCGGGGTGTCGGGGGCATTGCGCTCCACGCCGCGGGCGGCATCGTGGTCTCCGGGAAGAACATCTGCCACGTTCGTGACGGGGTCTCGCGTATCGTCTTCGAGCTGGAGGATGTGCCGGGCTTCAACGATCTCTTCACCGATTCCCAGGGACGCATCCTGGTCGGCTCCCAGCGCTACAGCCCCTTCGCAAAGGACGCAGAGGTGATCCCCGGCGAGCTCTATCGGATCGGGTCCGAGGGCAAGGCGGAGACGCTCTACGACGACGTGGGGCTCACCAACGGCATCGGCTTCTCACCCGACGGCCGCCGCCTCTACCACAGCGACAGCGCACGCAATCAAGTGTTGGTCCACGACGTCGCGGAAGACGGGGCCGTGACGAATCGCCGTGTCTTCGTCGAGCTGCCGCGCGGTGCACCGGACGGGCTCGCGGTGGACGAGGAGGGCTGTGTCTGGGTCGCGGCCTTCGGCGCCGGCGGCGTAACGCGCTTCACGCCCGCGGGCGATCTGGAACGGCACCTGGAGGTTCCGGCTCGCGGGGTGGCGAGCGTGTGCTTCGGCGGCTCCGACCTGCGGGACCTCTACGTCGCGACGGCGGACAAGAGCAGCGAGCACGCCCGCGGCGGCAGCATCTTCCGGACGCGGGCCCCCGCCCCGGGGCTTGCGGTGCCCCTCGCAAGGGTCTGAAGCGCGACGGAGCGACCGGCGCGCCTCTGCTCCCCGGGACGCGCGCCGCCTCAGCCACCCATGCGCTCGAAGATCTTCGCGAAGGCCTCGCCGCAGCGCAGCCAGGAATCCTGGTCGCGCTGGGCCGGCTCGGCGACGATGTGCTGGATGCCCACCTCTGCGTACTGCTCGAGCTCGCGCAGGATCTCGTCGGCGTCGTCCTTCAGGGCATCCCAGCGCGTTCTCATGGAGAGGGTGAAGCTCTCTTCGGGACGATCCCGGCGCAGCCGCTCGACGATGACCTTCACCTTGTCGGGAGGTTGAAATCCGCCATGCCAGCCATCGCCCACGCGGACGGCGCGCCGATAGGCGGGCTCGCTGTGGCCGCCGATCCAGATGGGAATCGCGCGCTCGGGCTGGGGCTTGGCGCGCATCTCGACCATGCTCACACCGGTCAGGGGCGCCTGGGCGTCGATGGGGTCTTCGGTCCAGCAGCGCCGCAGGATGTCGATGGTCTCGTCGGTTCGCGCGCCCCGCTCTTCGAAGGGCACACCGAGGGCGTCGAACTCCTCCTTCAGCCAGCCGCCCGCCGCACCGACGATGACCCGGCCGCCGCTCATGAGGTCGAGGGACGCGAGCATCTTGGCCAGCAGCACGGGCGGGCGCAGGGGCAGCACGAGCACCGTGGTGCCCAGGCCCACCCGCTCGGTGGCGGCCGCGGCCCAGGTCAGGGCGATCAAGGGCTCGAGGATGTACGCCGAGGGGGGGTAGGGGGCGTTCTTCGGCACGGCGAGATGATCGCTGACCCAGACGTCGGAGAAGCCGAGCTCCTCCGCCTGCCTGGCCGCGGCTCGAATGGCGTCGGCCGTAGCCGCCGGACCCGCTTGCGGGAGGTGAATTCCGAATTTCATCGTGTGCTTCCCTTCTTCAGTGCGGCGTCGCGACGCGCAGAGTGCTGCTCCGGGGTGGCCTGGCGAGTCGGCCGTCCCGGACGCCCTATCTCGGCAGTCCCAGCAGCTCGCGTCCCATGACGATCCGTTGGATCTGTCCCGTCCCTTCGACGATGTCCATGGCTTTGACGTCGCGGTATAGCTTTTCGATCAGGTGGTCGCCCCGGGCGCCGACGCTGCCGATCAGCTCCATACCCAGGCTCGTCACGTCCTGGCCCACCCGGGCTGCAACGGTCTTGCACATGGAGGCCTCGACCCGATTCGGGCGTTGCTGGTCCGCGAGCCAGCCTGCCTCGAGGCAGAGCAGGCGCGCCATCTTCAACTTGCGGGCCGCCTGCTCGAGGCGATCGCGCACCCTGACGTCGCCCAGACGGTCGTGCTCCCTTGCGAAGGCGAGGGCCTCGTCGACTGCCGCTCGCCCGATCCCGACGGCGTTGGCGGCGACGACCGGCCGGCCCGCATTGAAGGCCTTCAGGGTCGACTTGAAGCCCGCGCGGGTCGCGTAGCGTTCTTCGCCGCCGAGGAGATTGGCGGCGGGTACCCGGCAGTCCTGCATGCTGAAGGAGGTGGACTCATAGGCCTTGAGTCCCA
Organism: Deltaproteobacteria bacterium; assembly: GCA_019310385.1. GTDB lineage: Bacteria > Myxococcota_A > UBA9160 > UBA9160 > UBA4427 > JAFDEK01. The sequence goes on along the minus strand of JAFDEK010000147.1, from coordinate 3,215 downwards.
TCTTCTTCTCGATCCGGAAGCCCCCCAGGCCGGGCGTGCCCTGCTCGATGAAGAAGGAACGCTGGGCCGCCCTTCCCTTGGAGGGGTCGAGGGTGGCTTGCACCAGGATCCAGTCGGAGCGGGTCGCGTTGCCGATGAAGCACTTGGCGCCGTTCAGGATCCAGTGATCGCCGTCCTTGCGGGCCGTCGTCTGGATCGCAGCCGCGTCCGAGCCTGCGCCGGGCTCCGTCAGGCCGAAGGAGGCCCAGCGCGGCCGATCGGGCGCGAGGAAGGGGCCGAGGAAGCGCTCCTTCTGCTCGTCCGTCCCCATGGCGAGCACGTTGGTCTCGGGCAGGCCGACACCCGGGTTGGCGACCATGACCCCGCGGTCCCAGTAGGCCAGCTCTTCGACGACGAGAAGGGTCGTTACCGTTCGCGTCGAGGGGCGGGAGCGGGTCTTCCTGGGCTTGCTCTTCGCCTTCTTCTCGCCTTCCAGTCCACGCCAGCGGGTTCGCCCTTCGCCGCGCTCGATCAGCTTCGCGAAGTAGGGATCGTCCGCCGGAATGGGGCGTCCCAATCGATCGGCCTCGAGGCCGATGGGGCGGGCCTCGGTCTTGCCGCGATGCCGGATTCGCTCGAGGGTCTCGAGTGTGGACTTGTCGACGGCGAAGTCCATCAGGCTTCCTCGACGTACTCGGCGTAGGAGAGGGACAGCTCGGACACGTCCGCAACGAGGGCCTGGCCGGCCTCCTCGCGTGCCGCGTCGACGCCTCCCAGGGTGAGGCCCAGCACGCGGGCCTCGCGCATGTACTTCTCGACGGGGTAGTCCTGCATGAAGCCGTGGCCGCCGAGGACCTGGACGCCGTTCGGCCCTACGAGGAGCGAAGCGTCGATGGCCTCCGCGAAGGCCATGGCCGCCGGGGCCTCGCACTCGATGCCCTGGTCGATCCGCCAGGCCGCCTCGTGGAGCAGCAGGCGCGCGCCGTCGACGGCCGAGCGCATGTCGATGATCAGGAAGGCGAGGCCCTGATGGTGCGCAATGGGCTTGCCGAAGGCTTCGCGCTCGAGCGCGTAGGTGCGGGAGAACTCCGCGGCCTGGCGCATGACGCCGACCAGGAGGGAGGCCGCGTAGAGGCGCGCGCGAGCACGGGCGCGTGCGGCTCCGGCGGGGTCCTTCCAGCGCGCCGCGATGGGAGCTGAAGCGAGCCGCAGCTCCGAGGCGCCGGCGGCGCGCAGGCCGCTACCCCGCAGCTCGTCCGCCTCGATGCCTTCCTCTACGACGAGCACCTCGTCCTCGCGCAGCACGACGAGCAGGTCGACCCGACCCGAGGGAGCCCAGGGCACCCGGCCCGAAAGAGTGGGCCCGACCTCGAGCTGCGCGTCGGCCTCGCTCACGAGGACCGCGCGCGCACCTTCCCGCTCGAGGAGCGGAAGCGCGAAGGACTGCAGCGCTTCGTCGCCGCCGACCTCCAGCAAGGGATAGAGAGCGGGGCCGAGGGGATCGAGGGCCAGGGCCGCTCCCGCGTCTCCGGCTGCCAGCTCCTCGTTGACCAACACCCGGGCCAGGGCGCCCAGGCCCGCTCCCCCGAGCGACTCGGGCAGCTCGAGGCCTGCGAGCCCCATCTCCGAATAGGCCTTGCGGACGGCAGGCTGTATTGACCGCGTGCTCTCGTGCTCGCGTAGCCTTGGGAAGAGCTCGTCGGTCGCGAAGCTCCTCGCGGTCTCGACGATGAGCTCGAGATCCTCTCCCACCTCGAAATCGAACATCGGCTCCTTCCGAGCGTCTCGCGCTCTAGCAGGGTGCTAGCTCCCGGTGAAGGAAGGCGTGCGGCGTTCGCCCATGGCACGGATGCCTTCCCGGAAGTCCTTGGTCTTCTGCAGCCGCTCCTGCTCGACCCGCTCACGCGCGGTCGCGGCGCGGATTCGCTCGGGCAGGTCGCCGCGCAGGGTCTCCCTGATGGAGCGAAGCGCCAGGGGCGCAGAGAGCGCGATCTCCCGCGCGAAGTCCGTGGCGGCCTGCCGCAGCTCGGCGAGGGGAGCGATGCGGTCGCAGAGGCCCATCCCGAGCGCCTCCTCGCCGCGCACCCGCCTGCCCGTGTAGAGCAGCTCCATGGCGCGCTGCCGGCCCACGACATCGGGAAGCGTCACGGACAGCCCGAAGCCGTGGTGGAAGCCCAGGCGCGCGAAGTTTGCCGCGAAGCGGGCTTCGGGAGCCGCGACACGAAAATCGGGCATGAGGGCCAGCCCGAGGCCCCCGCCGATAGCCGCACCCTGGATCGCCGCAACGACCGGGCTCTGGGTGCTGAACAGGCGCACCGCGGCGTCGTAGAGGTGTCTCGGGGGCGCGTCCGGTGACGCTGCCGCGGATGCCCCTGGCTTGCGCGAGCCGGCTCCCCCGCCGAGCTGCGCGCCGGCGCAGAAGTTCTTTCCCTCGGAGCAGAGAACGATGGCCCGGCAGCGCGGCTCCGCGTCCAGCGCCTCGAAGGCGGAAGCGATGTCGTCGATGAGCGAGAGATCGAAGTAGTTGTGGGGCGGGCGGCGGATTTCCACCGTGGCCACGAAATCCCCGTCGATCTCCACGCCGATGTCGCCGAAAGTCCCGAAATCGCTCATTCCACTGAAAATAGCAGCCTCGTGCGAGGCGCCGCTTTGCACAGGGTGGCTCAATCTGTGTCGTGGGCTGGGAGGTCGCCAGCGCGGGGCGCCGGCGGTAGATTCTGCGAGCTGCGCGGGATTCAGCCCGAGCCCTTGCGGCGCTTGGGAGGACCAAAGTTGGGGAGCCGAGCAAGATGATTCCCGCCGTCCACCGGGATGATCTGGCCCGTCATGGCGGACGACATGTCGCTGGCGAGGAAGACCGCCACGTCGGCGCACTCGTCCACGGTGGTGATGCGGGCCAGGGGTGTCTCGTCGAGGAAGGCCTTGGCGATGGGCGCCTCCTCGTCGAGGGCGACCTGGGATTCGTCGATGGGCTGCATCCCACCGTAGTTGTTCATCGCCGTGGGGACGAAAGAGGGTGCCAGCGCGTTGACGCGCACCTGCTCGGCGCCGTACTCCCGGGCGGCGATCTTGGTGACGAAGTTGATGCCGGCCTTGCAGCCCGAGTAGGGCGAGATGCCTTCGGGAACCGCGATGGCGGTGGCCGAGGTGATGTTGATGAGGGAGCCGCCGTCGCCGTCCGCCATGGCGTTGCAGAAGTGGCGCATGAAATAGAAGGAGCCGAAGAACTGCACGTC
>JAFDEK010000146.1 GCA_019310385.1 Deltaproteobacteria bacterium | reverse complement strand
CCGATGGGCGAGCACATGGAGCGGGTGAGGGGATAGACGATTTCGCGGTCGGCCAGCACGTCCTCGACGCTCAGCACCTCGTGGAACTGGGCGTTGGGGTTGAGACTGCCGTGGAGGGAGTTCTTGGCCGACACCATGGCAAACTGCTCGCGGGTGGTGCCGTACTTCTCCATGTGAGACCGGGCCGCGCCGGCGTAGACGTCCATGAACATGGAGCGGCTCTGGCCGGCGCCGCCTCCTCCCTCGCCGCCATCACCGCCGCGGGCGCTCTCCGCCGCGGCCTTGGCGAGGTCCTCCATCATCTGCTTCAGCTCGTCTACGTCCATGGCGCCGGCGAAGGCCGCGAAGCTCTTGCTCTTGTCCGGGTGGCTGAGCTTCTCGACGCCGAGGGCGAGGACCACGTCGTGGAGCCCCGCGCTCACCATGGCGCTGGCCTGGACGAAGGCTGTAGAGCCGCTCGCGCAGGCGTTCTCGACGTTCACGATGGGGATCTTCCCGATCCCCATGCTGTCGAGCACCACCTGTCCCCGGATCGACTCCTGGCCGGTGACGAGGCCGGCCGCGCAGTTGCCCACGAAGGCGCCGTCGAGATCCGCGGGCTCGAGGCCCGCGTCGGCAAGGGCGGCCCGGGTAGCCTCGGTGCCCAGCTCCTTGAGGCCCTTGTCGGGGTACTTCATGAAACGTGTCATGCCGACGCCAGCGATCACCGCGTTGAGCTTCATGGGGGGCTCCTTTCAGGCTGTCTCTTTTCGGGAGGTCTGGTTTCGGGAGGTCTGGTTTCGAGAGGTCTGGTTTCGAGAGGTCAGAGTCGCGAGGCGCCGACGATGCTGAGCACCTCGTTGCAGCCGTCTTCGATCATGGAGGCTCGGGCATCGCGCAGGATCTTCTCGATGGGGTACTCGCGGCTCAGGCCGTTGCCCCCGAAGAGCTGCAGTCCCGTGCTCGCCACCTCGAAGGCGGTGTTGGTCGAGAGGGTCTTGGACGCGATGCTGTACTCGACCTTGGGCATGCCGGTCCGGGCGTTGTAGACCGCGATCCGCCTGGCCAGGGACCGGGCGGCCTCGGTCTTGCGGAACATGTCGAAGAGCCGCGACTTCACGCTCTGGTGCTCGAAGATGGTCACGCCTCCCTGCACCCGCTCCTTCGTGTAGGCGAGGGCGTGGTCGTAGGCGGCCTGGGCCAGGCCGACGAAGAGCTGCCCCATGGCGGCGTTGGCGTGGCCGAGCATGGTCTCGAGGCCGATGTTGTAGAGCTCGGGTCCGAGAATCATGTAGCGCTCCGGCACCCGGACATCCTCGAAGTAGATCTCACCCTGGTTGAGGGAGCGCTGGCCCAGCTTGTCGAGGGGTTTCGGGCGCACGACGCCGGGCAGGTCGCTGGGCACCAGGAAGATCGCACCGCCCTTGAAGCCCTGGCTCTGATCCAGCGTGCAGAAGAGGATGATCATGTCCGCGATGCTGCCATTGGAGACCCAGGCGGCCTTCTGGCCCCGGATCACGTAGTCGTCGCCGTCCTTGCTCGCCGTGCAGTTGGCCTTGAGGGCCGGGTCGGAGAAGTGGGCTTCCGTCAGCGTCACCGTGTCGCTGCCGTGGTCGGGCTCGGTGAGGGCCCAGCAGCCGATGGTGGGCTTCTTGGGGTTGCAGAAGCGCTCGATGAGCTCGGCGTCCCCCGACTGCTCTACCCAGGGCAGGTGGAAGCCGCAGAGGCCGACGCTGATCGCCAGGCCGACGTCACCCCAGGAGAGCTCCTCGTTGATGATGCACGAGAGGCGCGCCTTGCGGACGGGATCCATCTCCGTGTCGATCGCCAGGGCGCCGAGCCCGGTCTGCTGGTACTTCTCGAAGACCTCCCACAGCACCGAGTCGGGAGCGATCACGTCGGCCGGATCGACCAGCTTGTCGAGGGCGATGCCGGCGGGGCGCAGCACCTCTTCGGCGAACTTGTGGCTCAGGTCGACGATCTCGCGATCCTCGTCCAGCAGGTCGATCTCGATGTCGATGGATGACATGGGGCTTCCTTTTCCGGTTCGGATGCGTGATCCAGTGCTCGGGACTGGCCCCGCTCGGGCTCGCGTTGCGCGTACCGACACCGGGCTTGGGGCGTCTCCACGCCGGGGCGCGACTCATAAATCTATTGGTCAGTAGAATAACGGATCACTCACCCGCCGACGATCCCGCCTCGCCCTGATCCGCCTCGCTATAGTCGGCCATGGTCAGGCAGCGCGAAGCGAACTTCCATCCCTCGGGGGTGCGAAGGTACTCGTCCACATAGAAGCCGTGGCCCTTCATGGGGGCGTCGGGGGTAGCGGCGCGCAGGTCGAGGTAGCAGTGGCCGCTGGCGCGGTCGCCGGCCAGCTCGATGACGTGGTTGTGCACCATGGGGTTGAGCTCGGTCTGCGCGAAGATCGCCTCGTAGGAGGCGAGGAGATGCTTGCGGCCGACGATGGGCGGCCGGTCGCCGGTGTCCATCACGGCATCTTCGGTGAAGAGGTCGATGCAGCCCTTGGCGTCGCGCTGCCACACGCAGTGGGCGTAGCGTCGGGCGAGATCGCGAATGGCCTCGAGGTCGGCGAGGCGGCGGATTTCGTCTTCCGTGTTCATTGGGCTCCTTCCTGTGCTCCTTCTTGGGCCCCTCCCCGGGCGCCCCCGTCGTCTACCAGGTTCTCTGCGATCAGCTCCGCGATGTCGGCGGCCCGCAGGGTCTGCTCCGGGTCGAGGGCGGCGAGGGCGTCTTCGAACATCTGCATGCAGAAGGGGCAGGAGAGCGCGGTGGTCTTGGCGCCGCACTCCTTCACCTGCTCGAGGCGCGTGTGGTTGATGCGCTTCTTGGGGTCGTCGTCCATCCAGGCGTAGCCGCCACCCGAGCCGCAGCAGTCCGAGTACGAGCGGTTCTTGGCCAGCTCCTGGAAGCCCCCGGCCTTTGCGACCCCGCCGATCACCTCCCGCGGCGCATCGTACACGTCGTTGTGGCGACCCAGATAGCAGGGGTCGTGGTAGGTCACCGAGTCGAGCTCCCTGCGCAGATTCAAGCGGCCCTCGTGGATGAGGTCTCGGATGAGCTCGCTGTGGTGGATGACCTCGTACCGGCCCCCGAAGTCCGGATACTCCTGTCCCAGTGTGTTGAAGCAGTGGGGACAGGTGGCGATGATCTTCGTGATTCCGTACTGCTCGAAGATCTCGATGTTGCCCTTGGCGCTGTCCTGGAAGGTCAGCTCGCCGCCGGCCCGCCGCGCTGGATCACCGGTGCAGGCCTCCTCGGCGCCGAGCAGCGCGAAGTCGATCCCCGCGGCCTTCAGCACCTTCACCATGGCGCGGCTCACCTCGATGTTGCGGTCCACCAGCGCGCCCGAGCAGCCCACCCAGAAGAGGTACTCGGCAGTATCGCCCCGGCCGAAGACCTTCACGTCCAGGTCCCGGAACCAGCCCTCGCGGTCGTGAGTGGTGCCCACGAAGGGGTGGCCGCGCTCGTCGATGTTGGTGAGGAACATCTGGGCTTCCTCACTCATCTTGGCCTCGCTCATCACCAGGTAGCGCCGCATGTCGACGATCTTCGGGATGTGCTCGATGTACATCGGGCACTCCTGCATGCAGGCGCCGCAGGTCCGGCAGCCCCAGAGCTCCGCTTCGAGCACTGCGGGCTTCGCGCCCTCGTCTTCGCCGTCGCCGAAGAGGGGCGGGCGGGAGAGGGGGGCACCCTCGGCGGCCCCGTCCTCGCCTGCGGCCGCGCCGCTCGCACCCAGGAGGCTCGGCCCCACGGTGCTGAGGTGCAGGTCCATGTCCTGGATGAGCTTGCGGGGATTGAGGGGGACGCCGCTGGCGTGGGCCGGGCAGACGGCCTCGCAGCGCCCGCAGTTCACGCAGGCGTCGAGGTCCATCAGGCTCTTCCAGCTGAGCTGCTCGATCCGGTCGACGCCCAGGCTCTCGAGGGCGTCCTCGTCCTCCTCGACCAGGGCCTCGATGTCGGGGTAGCTGAGCTTGCCCGTGGTGCCGAGGTTGCGGAAGAAGATGTTCGCCATGCCGAAGAGCACGTGCTTGAACTTCCCGAAGACGAACCAGGCCAGGAAGGCGAAGACCGTCAAGGCATGGAACCACCACGCGAAGCGATGCAAGGTTTCGACGGATGCCGACCCCATAGCCTGAAAGGCGAGGGCGAAGACGTAGCCACCGGGCGACCAGCGGGCCAGGTCGGGCTGCTGCTGCAGCTCGGTGACCGCAATGCGCATGCCCTCGATGGCGAAGCCCTGGACGAAGATGAGGAGCAGCAGCCCCAGGGAGACCCAGTCATCCAGCACCGAGTGCAGGCGCGCCGGGCGTGTCACGGCGCGGCGCCAGATCGCCATGCACAGGCCCACGATGGCGAGGATCCCGAAGAGGTCGCTGATCAGCGAGTACCAGAGGTAGAAGGTGCCCTTCAGGAAGTGGATGCCCGTGTTTTCCTGGATGGCGATGATGCCCGTTGCGACCATCATGGCGACGAAGCCGTAGAAGATGAAGAGGTGGGCAATACCGGGCACCGGGTCGCGCAGGTGCCGGCGCTGGCCGAAGAGCTCGACCACCAGCCCCTGGAGGCGCTCGGGGATGCGGTCGAAGCGGGCCTCGGCACCGCCGAGCTGCCACAGCTGGGTACGCCGGTAGATCCCCCAGGCGAGAAAGCCCACCGCCACCACCGCGAAGGCGTAGATCAGCCCGCCGTAGGAGATGTTCCAGTAGATCTCTCGGGTCGGCTCCATGCCGTGGCCTCTCGTATGGCGTGTATGGGGCGCGTATGAAGGGCCGGCTGCGGGAGCCGGCGCGGTGGGTGTCGAGCAGGCTACCAGCTCGCAAGGTTGCGTCGCAAGTATACGCCGTGGCAGGGAATCTTCCCGTCGATGGCGGCCTGGGGCGCGGGCTGCGAGGCTCTGCAGTAGCGCTCGTGTTCGCGCCGGGCTGCGATTTGACAAGGATCGGCGGGAGGGCCATAAACTGCCCGCGAAGCGGGTCGCGTCTGCGACCGGGTCTCCGCGCGCCCTCGCTAGGTAGAGAGGTAATAGAGGAAGCCCATGGCGATCGAGATCGAGGAGCGGTTTCAGGTGAAGGCCCCCATCGAGGTGGTCTGGGGCTTCATGACCGATCCCAGCCGGGTGGTGACCTGCATGCCGGGCGCCGAGCTCGTCGAGGTGGTGGACGAGCGCAACTTCACCGGCAAGGTGAAGGTGAAGATCGGCGCCATCACGACCTCCTACAAGGGCAAGATCAACTTCTCCGAGGTGGACGAGTCGAGGCGCAGCGTCACGATGGTTGCCGAGGGCCGGGAGCAGAGCGGTGGCACGCTGAAGGGCACCATCGCCTTCAATCTGGTGAGCCTGCCCGACGGCGAGATCGAGTTCATCACCAACGCCAACGTGAATCTCACGGGGCGGGTCATGCAAGTGGGGCGCGGCATGATCAAGGGCGTTTCCCACCAGCTCTTCCTGCAGTTCGTGAAGAGCGCCAAGGCCCAGCTCGAGGTCGCCCCCGGCGAAGCAGGCGAGGGCGCGCTCCAGCCGGCCCCTGCGGCGCCCGTCGAGGCCGCCCCCGTCAACGCCTTGGCGCTCCTCTTCAAGACCCTCTGGGCCGGCATCGTGAACTTCTTCCGCCGCCTCTTCGGAATGAAACCCAGCTGATGGTTTTCGCGCGTGATCGGGAGCGCGGGTGATCGGGAGGTAGAAGCCATGGCCAGCGGGGCCCTGCAAGGAATCGCCGTCGTCGAGCTGGGGCAGGGCGTCTCGGCCCCCTACTGTGGGAAGCTCTTCTCCGACTTCGGAGCGGACGTCGTCAAGGTGGAGCCGCCGGGCAGTGGTGACGTCGCGCGGCAGTGGGGCCCCTTCCCCGGGGACCAACCCCACCCCGAGAAGAGCGGGCTCTTCCACTTCCTCAACACGAACAAGCGTTCCGTGACCCTCGACGTGACCCTCGACACGAATGACGGCGAGGGGCGCGAGCAGCTCCTCGCGTTGCTGGCCCGGGCCGATGTCTTCATCGAGAATCACCGCCCGAGCGAGATGCGCGAGTGGGGCCTCGACTACGCATCCCTCGCCGAGCTGAACCCCAACCTGGTGATGATCTCCATTACGCCCTTCGGCCAGACCGGTCCCTACGCGGACTGGAAGGCCTACGACCTCAATGCGTATCACCTCTCCGGTGCGAGCAGCCGCTATTGCGGCCTGCCCGGCGAGGCGCCCCTCGAGCACGGAACCTTCGCAGCCGATTTCTTCGGGGCCGTGACTGCCGCTTCGTGGGGGATGGCGGCCACCTTTGGACGCAAGAACACGGGCGGCGGACAGCACATCGACGTCTCCTGCGCCGAGGCCATCGCGGCCAGCTTCGTCGGCGGGCAGAACATCGGCGGCTACGCCCAGGACGGCGTCTTCGACAAGCGCACGGGCGTCGGCATGCCCCTGGGCGCGCCAGCCACCATCGTGCCCTGCAAGGACGGCCACGTCTGGATGCTCGCCCTCGAGCCCGGCCAGTGGAACGGCCTTGCGCGAGGTGATGGGCGACCCCGAGTGGGCGCAGCTCGAGATGTTCCAGGACATGTTCATGCGCGCCCAGAACGCCGATCTCATCTACCCCTTCATCGAAGAGTGGACCATGGAGCACGGGAAGATGGAGATCATGGAGCGCTGCCAGGCGGCGGGCTGCCCGATCACGGCCGTGTTTACCGTGCAGGAGGCCGCCGAACATCCCCACCTCAAGGAGCGCGGCTACATCGTCGAGCTCGAGCATCCCGAGCTCGGCCGCTTCCGCGACCTCGGCGCGCCCTTCAAGCTCCCGGCCAGCCCCGGTGGCCCGACCCGGGCCGCGCCCCTGCTCGGTCAGCACGGGCAGGAAGTGAGGGACGAGGTGAAGGCGGCCGTCGCAGCGCCGGCGCCCGCGAGCAGCGCCGCTTCCGGCAAAGCCTCGGGCCTTCCGCTGGAAGGCATCCGGGTCGCCAACTTCGGCTGGGTGTGGGCGGGGCCCGTGACGGGCCAGACTCTCTCCTTCCTCGGCGCCGAGGTCTACAAGGTCGAGTCCTACGCCCGGGTCGACATGACGCGCAACCTGCCGCCCTTCGGCGGCGGCGAGCGCGATCCCAATCGCAGCCTCTCGAACCACGCTTGCTGGGCGGGCAACGGCAGCGTGAGCTTGAATCTCAAGAAGCCCGAGGCCCTGGAGCTGGCGAAGCAGCTCATCGCCGAGTCCGACGTCGTGGTGGAGAATTTCGGTCCCGGTGTCATGCAGAAGATGGGCCTGGGCTACGAGGTGTTGAAGAAGATCAAGCCCGACGTCATCATGTTCTCCATGCCGGCGGCCGGCCTCGACGGTCCGCTCAAGGACATCCGCACCTACGGCCTCAGCCTCACCAGCACCACCGGCCTCGACAGCATCACGGGCTATGTGGGCGGCGGCCCCCTGCCCGTGGAGAACGCCTACTCGGACCCCTTCAACGGCATCTTTGGCGCCTTTGCGGTCGTGGCGGCGCTGCAGCACCGCAAGCGCACCGGCGAAGGGCAGCACGTGGACTTCTCCCAGCAGGAGGCCATCATGCAGATGGTGGGCCCGGCCTTCATGGACTACGTGATGAACGGCCGCGTGGCGGGTCCCATTGGCAACCGCCATCCCCTGGCCGCCGCGGCGCCCCACGGCGTCTTTCCCTGTGCGGGGGACGATCGCTGGATCAGCATCGCGGTATTCGAGCCCGAGGAGTGGGACGGTCTGGTCTCCGCCATGGGGAGCCCCGAGTGGGCGACGAGCGAGGACTTCGCGAGCCCCGAGGCTCGCGTGACCCACATCGAAGCCCTGCACGAGAAGCTCGCCGCGTGGACGGCCGATTTTGACGACCAGCACCTGTCCGAGCAGCTCCAGGCCGAGGGCGTGGCCGCGGCGCCGGTGCTCAACGTCGCCGATCTCCTCAATGATCCGCACTACAAGGCGCGCGAGACCTTCATCGAGGTGGATCATCCGCTGGGCTTCCGCGAGACCATCTACGGCGCCTACGTGAAGATGAGCCGCAGCAAGCCCGTGGTGCTCCCCGGCCCCGTCATCGGCCAGGACAACGAGAAGGTCTTCAAGGGGCTTCTGGGCGTTCCCGCGGAGCGTTACGCCAAGCTGGTCGAGGACGAGGTCATCTACTGAGCCCTGCGCCTACGGAGCGCAAGACGGGCCGCGACCCACGGAGCTGCCATGAAGCACCTGAGCCTCGAAGAGGCCGCCGACCTGATCCGATCCGTGGACACCCTTGCCGTGCCCCTGGGCCCCGGGCAGCCCGCCGCCTTCCTCCAGGCCCTCGGCAAGCGGGACGCCTTCGACGACCTGCGGGTCTTCGGTGCGCTCTTCACGGGCCTCTATTCCCTCTTCGCCAAGCCCGGCGTGCGGCTGCGCAGCGGCTTCTTCGGGCCCGCTGAGCGCGCCCTGCGGGCGGCGGGGCACGACGTGCAGTTCGTGCCCGGCGACTTCCGGCGCTTTTCGGGCATGGTGGACGACCTGGCGCCCCGGGTGATCGTGACCGCCGTGGCGCCACCCGACGAAGAGGGCCGCTTCAGCCTCTCCCTGCACGCCGGCGCCTTCGTGAAGGCCCTGAAGCAGTGCGGTCGGGATCCCGAGCGCGTGCTCGTCGTCGAGGTGAACCCCGGGCTGCCCCGCACCCTGGGACTGCCTCCCGCCCATCCCCACTCGCTCGCGGCCGACGAGGTGGATGTGGTGATCGAGAGCGATCTGCCCGTCTTCACCCTGCCGCAGACCGAGCCCAGCGAGGCCGAGCGCGCCATCGCGGAGCAGGTGCGCCGCTTCGTCGAGCCGGGGGCCACCCTGCAGACGGGGATCGGCGGTGTGCCCGACCGGGTGGCGCAGCTGCTCGCCGAGGGGGAGGGCGGCGACTACGGGATCCACAGCGAGATGTTCACCACCGGGCTCATGCACCTCCACCAGGCGGGCAAGGTGACCAATTGCAAGGGGGTCTACGACGGCTTCTCGGCGGTGACCTTCGCCCTCGGCACCCAGGAACTCCACGACTGGCTGGCCGACAACGAGGAGGTCCGCTTCCTACCGGTGGAGCTCGTCAACGATCCGGCCATCATCGCCCACAACCGCAAGATGATCTCCATCAACGGGGCGCTCTCCCTCGACCTGGCCGGCCAGGTCGTGGCCGACACCATCGAGGGGCGGCAGTTCTCGGGGATCGGCGGCCACGAGGACTTCGTCGGCGGCGCCTCCCTGGCCGAGGGGGGACACTCCATAGTGTGCCTCCCCTCGACGGCCGAGGTGGAGGGCCGGGTGGTGTCGCGCATCCAGGCGACCCTGCCCCGGGGCTCCATCGTGACCACGCCACGGCATCAAGTGGACCTGGTCGTCACCGAGTACGGCGCGGCGGAGCTGCGCGGCCGCAGCGTGGAGGAGCGCGCCGAGGCGCTCATCGAGGTCGCGCATCCCGACCTGCGCGACGCCCTGCGCGAGGGCGCGACCGACATCTGAGCCCGCCAGGGGCGCCGGATTCCGGATCCGCCCCGCGGCCGCTGCCGCGGGGGGTGCCGCGGGGGGTGCCGATGACGAGCGCGCTGCCAGCGGGTGTCAGGTGCTGGCTTCTTCCCGGTTTGCACGGTGGACGTCTGGCTCGATGTAGATGAGCCGGGCCGCGGGGACGGCCTCGCGCACCCGGGCCTCGGCGGCATCGATGGCTCGTGCGAGATCCGCAAAGGCGAGCCGCTCGTCGAACTCCACCTTCGCGGCCAGGAGCAGCTCGTCGGGGCCGAGATGCAGGGTGCGCATGTGGATGATGCGGCTCACGTGCTCACTGCCCTCGAGCTGCGAGCGGATCGCCTCCTGGTCGCGCAGGCTCGCGGCCTCGCCGATCAGCAGGCTCTGCATTTCCACGGCGAGCACCACGGCGATGGCCACCAGCAGGACGCCGATGGCGATGCTCCCCATGGCGTCGTAGCGCGCATCGCCGGTCAGCATGGCCAGGAAGATGCCCAGCATGGCGATGACCAGGCCGAGGAGCGCACCCAGATCCTCGAGCAGCACCACCGGAAGCTCGGCACTCTTGGTGTGGCGGATGAACTCCCACCAGCTGTGCTGGCCTCGCTGCTTCCCGGCCTCCACGATCGCGGTGCGGAAGGAGTAGCCTTCGAGGGCGACTCCGAGCAGCAGGATTCCAATGGCGACGCCAGGCGACGAGATAGCGTGGGGGTGCATGAGCTTCCCAGCGCCTTCGTATACGGCGAAGAGGCCGCCGAGGGTGAAGAGCATCAGCGCCACCACGAAGGCCCAGAAGTAGCGCTCGCGCCCATAGCCGAAGGGGTGCCGCGGCGTCGGCTCGAGCTTGCCCCGGGTGCCGCCCCAGAGCAGCAGCGCCTGATTGCCCGTGTCCGCGCACGAGTGGATTGCCTCGGCGAGCATGGAGCTCGCGCCGGTGATCGCGAAGCCCGCGAACTTCGCGATCGCGATACCGAGGTTGGCGAGGAGCGCGGCGATCACCGCTCGGCGGCTGCCGTCTTGCATCGATTCTCCGATTCGATGGGTTCGGGGACCAGGCGGGTCAGTCGGCCAGCTCGCCCTGCTCGCGCATGTACTCTTGGATGATCTCGATGGCCTCGGGGTCGCCTTCCCGGGCCCGGCGTACGATGTCTTCCTCGATCTCCTTGCTGGCCCGCTCCCACAGCTTCTCGTTGGGCGTCTTGTCACTGGCCGGCAGGCCGCGGGCCGCGACGGTGCGCATCATCCTGAACTCGCCCTCGCGGCTCTCGTCCCGGGTGAAGCTCCCCTGCAGGAGATTGGGGCTCACGACCTTCGTGGTCGCGTAGCGCGTGATGCCGTCGATACTGTTGTCCGTGGACTGGGTCAGGCCGCTTCCCATGACGTCCTGGCGCGAGAAGACGGGAAGCTCGGACAGGGACTCGATCTTCCAGGTTTCGTGGTAGCTGATGGTCACGGCCGAGCGGGCTCGAGAGCCGCCCGCGGACTCGTAGCCGCGCTTCTTGCTGCCGCGCAAGGTCTTCGACTTGGAGCCTCGGGTGTTCACCCTCGGGCCGTTGCGGATCTCGTCGAGCTGCCCCTCGTTGGGCTCCCACTTCTCGAGGGTGCGCGCGCGCGGGTTGCCGGCGCGTACCTCGAAGCGGCCGCTCCGGTCCTGGAAGAACACGATGGGGAAATCGGTCCACTTGATGCGGGAGTCGCTGCGCTCGAAGACCCAGACCCGGTCCTCCCAGCGGTCCGAGTCGGGATTGTTGGTCGCCGAGTCACGGTAGTGGACCAGCACGAACCAGGTTCCAATGAGGTCGAGGCCTTCGTCTGACTCGGCCGCCATGGCGGGGCCGGTCCCTGCCACCGTCCCTGCCACGCTTCCTGCCAGCGAAAGGGCGAGCAGCGAGCAGACCCCCAGGAGGGGCACCCCAAAGCGCATCGCTTGCGTCCTCCCCTTCCTTCGCAGCCTCAATGCTCGCAGGAGGCGGGAGGCTTCGCAATGCCGCAGGCGTGTGCTGGAAGGGCGGCGGGAATCCCTGCGGCCGCCCCGGTCGGCTGGACTCGCTAGACTCTCGTCCATGACGTTCTCGCCCATGACGTTCTCATCCATGACGTTCTCATCCATGACAGAGTCATTGCTCGTGCTGCGCGCAGTACCGAGGTGACGAAGGTCTACTACGACGCGGACGCTGACCTCGAGCGGCTCACGAGCAGCTCGGTCGCGCTGGTGGGCTACGGAAATCAGGGACGTTCCTGGGCGCTCAACCTGCGCGACTCGGGCTGCACGGATCTCAGGGTCTGCGTGCGTGCGGACGAGAGCCGGGAGCGGGCGCGCGAGGACGGCTTCGAGGTGTTCGAGCTCGAGGAGGCCAGCGCGGCGGACATCGTCTGCGTGCTGATTCCCGACGACGCGATTCCCGCGCTTCCCCTCCGGCGCCGCGACGACGGCCTCACCCTCGTGGCCAGCGGTTACTCCTTCGCTTTCGAGCGCTTCGCGCCCGCCGGCGATCTCGGCATGGTGGCGCCGCGCATGCTGGGCCCCGAAGTGCGGCGCTGCTACGAGGAGGGCGCCGGCTTCATCACGGCAGTGGGCGTGCAGCACGACGCCACCGGTGATGCGCTGGCGCGTATCCTGGCCGTCGCCAAGGGGATTGGCGGCTTGCGCGAGGGTGCCATCGAGCTCACGCCCAGGCAGGAGGCGGTCCTCGACCTGGCCGTCGAGCAGATCCTGTCACCGGCCCTCACCCATGTGAACACGGCCTTCGTGGGCACCATGCTGGGCCACGGCATCCCCCTCGAAGCCATCATGACCGAGCTCTTTCTCTCGGGCGAAGTGGAGCGCACCTATCGCCTGCTGCGCAAGGAGGGCTTCTCGGGACAGCTCGAGCACCACTCGCCCGCGAGTCAGTACGGCCAGCTCTCGCGCCGGGGCTCCTACGACGCCCTCGACTTTGCGCCCATCATGCAGAAGTTGGCTGACGATATCGCCTCGGGCCGCTTTGCCGACGAGTGGGACGCCGAGGGCGAGGCCGGCTATCCCAAGCTGGAGGCCCTCAAGGAGATTCACGCGGGGCCGGGCATCCAGGCCCTCGAGCGGGAGATGCGCGCCAAGCTCGGGCCGGAGGCCGCCGGAGCGCGAGCTTCGGAGGACGCAGAGGAGTAGGGCTCGCTTCAGCCGGGGCTACTCGCATCCCGCCGCCGGGTGGAAGGGCCGCGTTCACGTGCCAGAACGGCGAACTGACGCCACGCGTAGCGCCACTTCATGTGCCGCAGGAGCTGGCGATCGCTCCTGCGGCGGAGCCGCCCGGCCAGCTGGCGACGCTCGCGACGCGCGGCGCGCTCCCGCCACAAGGCCTGGTACGAGCGCGCCTTGGCGAACAAGAAGGCGGGACCGCGCAGGAGTGCGTAGCCCCACAGCATGAGCTCGGTCACGAGCAACATCGGTGAGAGGAAAACGAGCGTCAGCGGGGAGGGGTAGGAGAGCAGGAGCGACCCCCGATTGCGTTCGAGCAGGAAGAGCTTCTCGGGATACATCGACAGGAAGTAGTCGTGACGGACGACCGAGCGCGGCACGCAGTAGAGCTCGTAGCCCATCATGCGGAGGAGCCAGGAGAGATTCACGTCCTCGTGGTAGAGAAAGCCCGTGGCGTCCATCCCCCCCATCTCCTCTAGGAGCCGCCGGCGGATCAGGAAAGCCGCCCCCTGGATCCCCGAGACCGGGATCGGCTCCCGTCCTACGTTCTCGCGCCTCAGCCCGAGCGCACGGTTGAAGCCCAGACCGGTCACGTGGATGTCCTGGCCCAGCGCGTTTACCCCTTCGCCATCCAGGAGCGCCAGCATCGGGTTCGCCGCGCCCGCCTCGGGACGAGAGGCGAGGAGCTCGATCAGCGGCGCGAGCCAGCCTGGCTCGGCGACGATGTCCATGTTGAGGACGCCGACGAGCTCGGCCCGACAGAAGGGCAGCGCCGCGTTGACGCCGCCCGCATAGCCGACATTCTCCGAGAGCCGGATCACCCGGAGCTGCGGGTGATCGCGCTCCAGGGCGTCGAGCACGGCTGCACTTCCGTCCCGGGAGGCGCTGTCGACGACGATGACCTCTTTCGCGGGCCGATCTTCGGCAAGCAGCGACTCCACGCATGCGCGGATGCAGTCCTCGCCGTTGAAGTTCACGACGACGAGCGAGACCGCAGGGTCGGTGGTTCGCGCCTGGGTCAACCCGAGCGCTTCCGGATCAGCGCAGCGAGCTGCTCTGCACGGCGATTGATGGAGGAGAGCAGCACCCCGACGAAGAGCGAGAGGATCGCGCTGAGCCCCATCGTGGCAGCCAGGATCGCGCGCGGCACGTAGCGCACGAGCCCGGTGCTGAAGTAGTCCTCGACCGGCGCCCTTCCGCTCCACAGCGACCCGACCGCGAGCACCGCCGCCAGCCATCCGAAGAAGACGAGCGGGCGGTAGTCGCGAAAGAGGATCATCACCCCCCTCAGGATCCGGAAGCCGTCCTTGTAGGTGTGCAGCTTGCTGCTGCTCTCGGGGGGCCGTGCGCGGTAGGCGACCGGGATCTCCACCACCTGGAAGCCGTGCACCCGCGCGCTGATCGTGAGCTCGGCCTCGATATCGAAGCCCTCGGCTACGAGAGGGGCGATCGCGAGGAAGCGCCGAGTGAGGACGCGGTAGCCGGAGAAGAGATCGTCCGTACGGATGCCGAAGAGCATGCGTACGAGTCCGACGAAGAGCTGGTTGCCCAGGGTGTGACCCGGGCGAAAGGCTCCCGGCTCCCGGCTTGCGAGACGCGTCCCGACCACCATGTCGAAGCCCGTCTCCGCTGCGGCGGCAAGCAGGTTGACGACCTCATCCGCCGGGTATGTGTCGTCCCCGTCCAGCATTACGTAGTAGTCGGCGTCGCGGGCGGCCTCGAAGCCGGTCGAGAGCGCGAAGCCCTTCCCCGGGCGCGATTCCACGACCACTCGCGCGCCGGCCGCCCTGGCTTCACGAGCCGTTTCATCGGTCGAGGCGTTGTCGACCACCAGGATCTCGGCGTCCGGCAAGATCTCCCCGATCCGACGGACGACCTGGCCGATCGTCGCCTGCTCGTTTCGGCAGGGGATGACGACCGAGACCGCGGACGAGTCGATCCTGGGTGAGTCGGCCCCGCGGGCCGTCGTGATGGAGGGCACGTTGCCCTGGGATTTCACCATGCGCAGAGAATGGCAACAAGAAGGGGAGTCCGCGAGTGCTCTTCCGGCTCGGCCACCGCGGGGGCGTTTCCCACCATATCGATCCGGAAGACACAAAGAAAAGCCGGGCTTTTCGAATGTCCGATGAGTAGCAGGATTGAGCCTGCCCCGATTCACTGGAGGCCTACACTATACAATTATACGTCCCCGGGAAGCCTGAAGAGAGAAGCCTGAGGAGAAGAGAATCAGCATCGATCAATCAAGGAGCCGAGCTCATGACAAGGAAAGCGAGACCGATCCTGTGCGTATCGATCCTTCTTCTTGTCGCGCTGTTCGAAACAGGTGCCCGTGCGCAACTGCAGATCGATTCCAGCTTCGACAGCGCGAGCATCGGTCCTGCCACCATCGATGATCAGAATCACGTGATCGACTTTCAGGTCGTGTCAGATGCGCTGAGCTACGAGTACTGGACGAATTTCTGGCTTTCAGGCGTTCTGGGCCTGGAAGTGACTCTCAACATCACCAATGCAGATCAGGTCCCGTTCCTGTACAACGACGACCCATCCGGCGAAGTGCAGATGGTCTACAGCTACGACGGTGAGAACTGGTCCAGACTTACGAGTCACAGCTACGCGAGTCCCGTCTATACGGTTACGCAGACCTTTACAGAGAATGACGTGCAGATCGCCACCTTCTTTCCCTATTCCCATGAAAGGATGAGCAGTTTCGTGGACACCGTCAGCGGCAGCGAGTGGGCCGCCAAGGCGATTCTGGGTCCGAGTCATCAATTCAGGGATATCGATCTGCTGATCATCACGAATCCAGCAATCCCAATCGGAAACAAGAAGGTGATCTACATCATAGGCCGGCAGCACGCTGCGGAGGCCGCGGGCTCCCACATGCTGGAGGGATTGATCGAGTTCCTCGTCGCTGACGATGTGTATGCCGCCGGGTTCAGGGACAACTATGTGTGGTACATCGTGCCCATGGTGAATCCGGATGGGGTATATGCAGGGAACTCCAGGGCCAATTCGGAGGGAAACGATCCCAACAGGGACTGGCACCCGAGCAACACGGATACCGTCGAGGTCAACCTGGTCAGAAACGATGTGGCAGGCAGGAACGCAGCCTATGGCATCGACATGTTCATCGACTGGCACTCCCAGATGAATGACGATGGCGTCTGGGAGAACTTCATGTATGCGCCATCAGGCAATCTTCTCTTCACGACTCTGTCTGATTGGACGGCTTTCGACGACCAGGAAACCCCAGGAACGAGCTGCTCGTTCAGCTCTTGCAGCTCCAGGGGGTATGCGACCCTGTACCTCGGCTTGCTCTACTTCAATTTCGAACCCACGCCCCATCTCGCATCCTGGACAGAAGAGAGCATGAGGGCGGAGGGACGATATGCCGCCTTCGCGATAAACGAGTACTTCGGGCTCTTCGAAGGCCCGCTGCTGCTGATCGACTCTGGCTTCGAGGCCAGCAGTGACAGCGCCGAGCTGAGGGAGAACGAGAGCGGGCCGGGCTGGTACGAAAGCAGAGGTGATGCTCCGACCAGGCTGACCCTCGATACGAGCGTTCCGGCCGACAACATGGCTGCATTGAAGTACTCCGGCCCGGGCGGCAGTGGTTGGGCCTACCTTGCCCACAACCTCGGTTCACCTCAGAGCAGCGGATTCACGGTCTCCATGGATATGTACATCGAGAGCATCGTTGACGATGCAGCTCGTGACCGTTCGGGCATGATCTACATTGGTGATGATTCCAGCGACACAGACGGCCCCAATCAT
>JAFDEK010000145.1 GCA_019310385.1 Deltaproteobacteria bacterium | reverse complement strand
TCGCGCAAGCGACCCTCGCACTCCAGGGCGTGCAGGGGCAGGGCGCCGACGATCCTTGCTGTACGCGCATCGAGCCGGCGGATCCCGAGGTCGAGCTGGAGGTCTTCGGCGAGGTGGATGATGGCTGGAGCGTCTTGACGAGCGCGGCCGACTACGACGCGCTCAAGGTCGCGTTTCCCGCGCCCGGCGTCTACATCATCCTGTCCCTCGAAGCGTGCGGCGCCACGACGAGCACGACTATCGTCGGATGTGCGGATCAGGGGGGCGACTACATCGTCGTGGATGTGGTCGACGACGACAACGCCCAGGACCCCAAGTACGCGCACAACCTCGAGGGGCTGGGCATCACCATCGCCCACGAGCGCGGTCACAACGTGGGCCTCGCCCACAGCTTCAGCGAGACCTGCCTTCTGATGGACGAGGTGGTGGGCGGCGGCTGTATGATCTCCTTCCCGGAATGCATGGAGTTCCGGGATCGGGCCTCCCACACGGGAGCGCCGTGCACCTGCATGGACAGCGAGACCAAGGTCTTCCCGCCGGTCCTGACCTACGAAGAAATGTCGCAGCTCCCCGACACCACCGCGTGCAGCGATCCCGAGGGCGGCGTGTGCTCGGGAGGCGTGTGCGGCGACCCGGCGGGCGATGCGGGCGTCACGGTGTTCGCCGTGGGCGACTGGACTCCCGGGCCGGTCGGAGAGCCGCTGAGCCAGTCGCCGTCCCACTTCAGGCTCTCCGGTCTGACCGGGGGCTGGTCGAGGAACGGCGGCCCCACTCCCAGCGTGGACTTCACGGGGCTCGCCCATGCACGTAGCCGCGACATCAGCTACGCGGTGGGCCCCGGAAGCGGGGACGAGGATCACTTGATGGAGCTGAATCCGACCATCCACTCCATCGAGAGCGAGCAGCCTCTGAGCTGCAGTGACCCGGAACTCGACTGTGCGCCCATCACCGCGTTGGCCTGGGACGAGGACATCGATCGGCTCTACGGAGTGGAGATCGACGTCTACGACGTCATCAACCTGGTCGATTGGCACGAGAGTACGCTGGTCTCCATCGACCCCGATACGGCCATGGTTACGGAGCGCGGACGGCTCAGCTACCTCGTCCCCGGCGGACTCACGGGGCTCGCCTACGACGACGTCGCGAAGCTGCTCTACGGCGCCTCCCAGGCCGACATCATCGAGATCGATCTCTCCGCCTGCGGTCCGGGAGAGCTCTGTCCCTGGAGCATCGTGACGAAGACCAATCGGCTGGAGAGCGCGCTAACGGTCGATCCCGCGAGCGGGCGCCTCTACCTCACCGGTCGTAGCGGCAGCGGACTGAGCTATCGCGTCATCGATCCCGCGGCGCCACCCCACTTCGAGACCGGCCTGGTGGAGCCCGATTTCAAGGTGCGTCTGAAGCTCGCCGCCTTCGGCGGCCTCGCGGCCCGGGGCTCCGAGCCGGTTCCCGAGCCCGGGGCCTGGAGCATGTCGCTCGCCGCCTTCGCGAGCCTCGGCCTCCTGGCTCGCCGTCGCCGCACCTGACGCGACGCGCTTTCAGCCGACTTTCGACCGACCCTCAGCCGATCTTCCGCTCGCTTCCCTTCCAGTACTTGTCGCGTAGGCGGAACTTCTGCAGCTTGCCGGTGGCCGTGCGGGGGAGGGAATCGACGAACTCCACCGAGCTGGGGCACTTGAAGTGGGCCATGCGCTCGCGGCAGTGGGCGATGATCTCGTCCTGGCCCGGAACATTGCCCGAGCGCAGTACGACGAGGGCCTTGGGGGTCTCGCCCCACTTCTCCGAGGGGACGCCGATCACCGCGCACTCGAGCACCGCCGGGTGCTGGTAGAGCACGTCCTCTATCTCCGAGGAGCTGACGTTCTCGCCGCCTGAGATGATGACGTCCTTCTTGCGGTCGACGATGTGGATGCTCTGGGTCTCGTCCCAGACCGCCAGGTCGCCCGTGTGGAACCAGCCGTTGCGGATCGCGGCCTCGGTCTGCTCGGGCTGCTCCCAGTAGCCCGCGAAGATCACGTTGGACCGGGCGCAGATCTCGCCCACGCTCTCTCCGTCCTTGGGGACGGGCTGGTCGGAGTCGTCGAGAACGCGGACCTCGACGCCGATGGCCGCCACGCCGGCGTGGGAGCGCCGGTTCCAGTCCTCCACGTCGGTGTAGTGATCGGGCT
Organism: Deltaproteobacteria bacterium; assembly: GCA_019310385.1. Classification (GTDB taxonomy): domain Bacteria; phylum Myxococcota_A; class UBA9160; order UBA9160; family UBA4427; genus JAFDEK01. The sequence goes on along the minus strand of JAFDEK010000145.1, from coordinate 7,897 downwards.
GGGAGACGGTGAGAATGGGCGCCGTCTCGGTGAGGCCGTAGATCTGGATGAACTCGAAGCCCAGCTCCTGCTCGAGGCGTTCGATGAAGGCCGCCGGGGGCGGCGCCCCCGCGACCATGAAGCGGGGCCGCGTCTCGATGCGAAACTCCTCGTTCCCGGAAGAATTCTTGTTGGGAAAGTCGAGGATGGTGCGCAGCACGGCCGGCGCCATGCAGGCGAAGGTGACCCTCTCGCGCTCGATCAGCTCGAAGATCCGGCGGCCGTCGATGGCGCGCAGCACCACGTGGGTGCCCCCCATGGCGGTGAGTGCGTAGACGCCACCCCAGCCGTTGCAGTGGAACATGGGCAGGGTCCAGAGCTCGACGTCGTCATGGCGCAGGCTGGCATGGGCGATCATGTTGTAGGCGTTCAGGTAGCAGTTGCGATGGGTGAGCATGACACCCTTGGGCCGGGCCGTCGTTCCCGAGGTGTAGTTGATCGAGACGGCGTCATTCTCGTCGATCTCCGGCGTGTCGGGCGCCGCCGTCGAGGCCTGCTGGATGAGCTCGTTCCAATCCTGCCAGCCGTCGGGTGTGTGGTCCTTTCCTTCTCCCTTTCCGTCGCCGTCGCCTTCGTCGCGGGCCGCGATCCAGTGGGTCACGCCCGGGAGCTGCGGGCGCAGGGCGTCCAGCTCCCCGGTGTGCTCCCAATCGGCGAGCAGCACCTGTACGCCGGCATGCTCGAGAATGTACTCGTGCTCCGCGGGCTTGAGGCGGTAGTTGATGGGGACGAGGATGGCCCCCAGCAGGCTGGTGCCGTAGAAGCTCTCGAGAAAGAAGTGGGAGTTGGGGCTCACGATGCCGACCCGGTCGCCCTTGCGGATGCCGAGCTGCGCGAGGGCGTTGGCGAGGCGGTTCACGCGCTGGCCGAAGGCGTCGTAGCTGTAGCGCTGCTCCCCGTCCACCACGGCGATCTTGTCGGGATAGAGGCGCACGGCCCGGTGAAGGAAATCGTTGACGAGCAGGGGAACTTGCACGGCCTCTCCTTTCGCGCCCCGTTCACGCGTTCCATGGTCTGACATCGGCGGGGGCGCCGCCGGTGCTGCGCCCCCGGGAGTCGATGATAACCGTGGCTGCGAATCGCTCAACAGCGCGGGGTGACTTGGGGCCACTCGTGGATCCGGTGTAGAATCGTGCTCGAGGTCGCGGGGGGGCTCGCAGGAGAGTGCGATGGTAGTTGGAGAGATGGACCGCTGGAGTGCCGGCGTGCGCGGCCGGCCCGGGCTCCGCTCGTGGGCGCTGCTCGCCCCCTTGGCCCTCGGGCTGGTGGCAGTGGCGCCGGCCTGCTCGTCGAAGGACAAGGTCGCATTCGACTCGGGCATTCCCACGATCCGAAGCTCCATGCAGGTGGTGTCGGTGCGGGAGTTCGGTCCCTACCTCGAGGCCCATCTGACCCTCGACCATTGGGAGCTGGAGGCCTACGCCCTGCCCAGCGAGGTGTGCCGTGGGGTCTTCGTCCCCGGCGAGTCCATTCGCTACGTCGACGATGGGCCCCTGGGCAGCTATATGCGCGCAGAAGATCGATGCCAGGCGCTCGGGATCGGCAACCTCGAGCTGTGGCGCGACCGCAGCTCGCGTTCGACCCGGTCCCACGAGAGCATCATTCCGCGCTCCCAGGCGACCTACCGCTTGGTGTACTCGGACCCCGAGTTCGTGCTGCTTCGGGGCTTCTTCCCCCAGGCGAGGCAGCTGCGCTTTGCGAATGCTGACGACATCGTGGCCGTCGTCCCCGTCGACGAGGTGTGCAGCGGCCCGATCAAGAGCGGCGTGGCGAGCATGGAGTATCGCAGCAAGGGCAGGCGAGCCCTCACTCTCGTGGGCAGCAACGGGCTCTGCGTGATTCGCGGCCTCGTCATGCCGCCCGCCCAGGGCAAAGCGACGAAGGACTTCGAGCGGGACGGGAGCTGAATCACGGGGCCGCTGCTTCCGCTCTTGCCTCCGCGGTCGTCAGCGGCGTGTAGAGCGATGCCCTTGGGAGGGACCCGGTCGGCATGCCGAGGGCCGCGGCGAGCTCGCGCAGCTTGGCCTGCACCCGGCGCTGATTCGCGGGACCCATTCGCAGCAGCTGCTTCTGCGCCGGCGCGAGCTCTTCGAGCCAGGGATCCGCGTAAGCGTAGGTGAGGACCAAGGGGACGAGCTCGACGGGACCTTGGAGGATCGGGGTCGCGAGAAGCTCGGCGAAGGCCGCCTCGAGGGTCTCGTCGAAATCTCGATCGGGATAGCCGAGCTCGACCCAGGCTTCGTCGATGACGGGCTTCAGGCGCTGGTAGAGCGCGGCAGCTCCCCGGGCATCGAGGGAGACGAAGACATCCGTCACGCTGTCGTAGCGCTCTCCCGCTCGGGGGCCGACGACGATGCGATCGTTGCCGGCGAGGGCCGGGAAGCGGGATTCGGGCCGCATAAAGGCGATGTGGCTGCCCGGACTCTGCCCTTCGGCGACGTTGTCGACGCTGGCGACGAAGCGACGCACGAGCTCCTCGTGGGAGAGCCAGCGAGCGAGCTCGGGTCGCCGCGAAAGAGCGCCCACGAGCTGGCGCACCAGCGGATCGCTGGCGTCGAGAAGGGGCAGGGGAGGCGGGGCCGGCGCGAGGGGAGCCGGCGCCTGGGCGGCCGCTTCGGGAGGCGCGGCGGGCGCCCTTGGAGGCGCGGGCGGCCGCGTCCTCTCCTGGGCCGGCACGACTGGGGGCAGCGGCCGCACGATCTCCTGCTCGGGTGTCCCGGGTGCCGCGAAAGGCAGGAAACGGTGGAGCCCGAGACCGATCCCAATCCCAATGATCCCAATCCCAATGAAGAGGACAGCGAGCAGCAGCCGCAGCGGCCAGCGGCGCCGTGGCTTGCTGGGTTCGCTGATGTCGATTCCGCTCAGATCCATCGCGCCCTCATGGCGACTCGCGCGTCGCGTGCGGAGCCGTGTAGCCGGCTTCAGGAAGTGATTTCGAGGAAGGTCTTCTCGAGGGAGGTGCCGCGGTCGACACCGAGGATGGGGGTGTTTGCGTCGAGGAGCAGGCGCAGGGCGTCGGCGATCACCTCGGCGGTCTCTTCTTCGCTGGCGAAGCGAATGCGCAGGCTCCCCTCGCGCATCTCCACCTGGTCCTGGCCGAAACGCGCGACGAGCGCCGCGCTCGGCAGCTCGGCGCCGGCCGCGAACTCGATGGTGATCTCGGCGCCCCGTCGCGTGAGGGCGGCGATGTCGCCCAGTGCCACGACACGGCCCCGGTCGAGGATGAGGCCGTGGCTGCAGATCTCCTGGATGTCGGCCAGATTGTGGCTCGAGACGAGCACGGTGCGCTCGGGTGCCAGGGAGGCGATGAGATCCTTGATGCGCCGGGCGTTCTTGGGATCGAGGCCGGCCGTCGGCTCGTCGAGGATGACCACCTCGGGCGAGCCCATGAGCGCCTGGGCGAGGCCGACGCGCTTGAGCATGCCGTGGGAGAGCTCGAGGCCGCGCATGGCCGCTGCGTCCCGCAGGTCGACGAGGTCGAGGGCGCGTTCGGCCTCCTTGCGCGCCGCGCTCGAGGAGAATCCCTGGAGGCGCGCGAAGTGTGCGAGCTGCTCGCCGACGGCGATCTGCGGCGGGAAGCCCGCGTCCTGGGGCAGCGAGGCGACCCGGCCGCGCAGGGCGTAGAGGGCGTGGCAGGGCCGCCCCAGCATGGTGGCGCTTCCCTGGCTTGCACGCAGCCAGCCGCACAGGATGCCGAGGGTCGTGCTCTTGCCCGCACCGTTGGGGCCGAGCAGGCCGAAGACCGCGCCGCGGGGCACGTCGAAGTCGACGGATTCAACCGCCACGGTGCTGCCGTAACGCTTGTGGAGACCACGCACCGAGACGACGCTCTCGCCCGCTTCTATTCTTGTGGCGCTCATGGCGCTTGCCCGTGCGGCATTCGTCACAGGTCACGTCGCTCGAGCTGTGCGGCGGCGGCCAGCAGGAAGGCCCCGCCGATGACCGCGTACGCAAGGGCGCTGCCCGCTGGTGCCGCGATGCCCGCGCGCCAGAAGCCGCTCTGGTGCATGGCGGGACTCATCCATTCGAGGGGGCGGAGCAGTGCGAGGGGATGTCCTTCCGGCAGCCCGCCCAGCCAGGAGAGCATGCGCAGCAGGGCCGCGATCCCGATGGCGAGCAGCAGCGCAGAGAAGGGCTGCCGGGCGATGACGGAGCTGAAGCTCGTGATGCCCAGGTAGGTGATGCCAAAGGGAATCAAGAGCAGCCAGATCCGCAGCATTCCCGGCACCGCTTCGCTGAAGGAGCCGCTCGCGAAGGCGCTCCCGGCGATGAGGAGCAGGACGACCGAGCTCGCCGCCGTGAGGACGACGAAGATGGCCGTGTGGGCGAGGGCCTTGCCCAGGAGGATCTCGCTGCGCCGTGCGCGCAGGGTGCTGTAGCAGAGCGAGCGCGCCTGCAAGTCGCTGGCGAGCTGATCGAAGCTCGTGAGCAGGATGAGGAAGGGAAGAAAGGAGAGCGAGCACCACAGGAACATGGGCAGCACCGGAGAGCCGACCAGGCTGGGCGCGAGCTCGTCGATGGGAACCCCGGCGAACCAGGCGAGGACGTCCTGGTAGCCGGACTCGGCATTGAGGCGCACGGCCTCGGCCGCCTGCGCGGAATCCATGCCCGACTGGGATTGGATCACATCGATGGCGGTCTGCTCGATGCGCCTCACGATCCGGGCGTAGGCGAGGCCGCCGATGCTGGCCGCACCGAGGTAGAGGGCGGCGCCCATGAGCGCGCGGCGGGTGCGCAGCGCGACCACGAGCTCGTGGCGCGCAATCTCGATCAGGGTGCGGAGCACTCGTTCCTCCCGGTGTGCCGGAGCGGACGCTAGCGCCGATTGGGGGAGTGGGCTGCACCGGCGGAGGCCCCGAAGAATCGGGCCGGCTCACTACAAGCTGAAGCTCTCGCCACAGCCGCAGGTCTCCTGGGCGCTGGGGTTCTCGATCTTGAAGCCGGCCTCGTTGAGGCCGTCCGCGTAGTCGACGGTGATGCCGGCGAGGTAGGGGGCGCTCTCGGCGTCGATCACGACGCGCAGGCCGTGCAGGTCGAGCTCCGTGTCGCCCTCGGCCTGCTCGCCGTCGAAGGCGAGCTCGTAACGCATGCCGCTGCAGCCGCCCGACTTCACGCGGACGCGCAAGGCGTCACCGGGGCTCTCGCTCTTGGCGAGGAGTTCGAGGGCTTTGCGGGCGGCGTCTTCGGTGAGCTGCAGATCGATCATGGGGACTTCCTTCTTTTGCTCTTTTTTTGCTCTTTTCCTGCTCTTTCAGCTCTTCTACTCGGTCTTTCTACTCAACCGTTCACGATCGGTCGAGTCGCGGCGCGGTCGACGACCAGGAGACTGGTTTCTTGTTCGAGCTCTTGTTCGACCCCTTCTGCGACCTCGTCGAGGAGGCTCGCGAGGGTGATGCCTTCCAGGGTCACGCGCAGGCTCTCGCCGACCCGGCGCCACAGGGACTGGATCGCACATCCGGTCGTGCGCGCGCAGTCGCTGCGCTCGCCAGGGCTGCAATCGCAGTAGCTTTCGGGAAGGGAATCGCGATCGAGAATCCGGATCGCCTGCCAGACCGTGATCGCCTCCGGCGGGCGCGCAAGCCGGTAGCCCCCGCTGGCGCCGCGGGTGCTGCTCAGCAGCCCTCCGAGGCGCAGACAGCGCAGGATCTTCGCCGCGTACTCGTTGCTGAGCCCCTCCGCGCCGGCGACGGCCGAGATGGAGACGGGCCCGTGGCCATGGCGGCTCGCCACGCGCAACAGGCAGCGCAAACCGATTTCTTCCCGGGCCAGCAGATGCACGAGCGGGAGAATAGGATATTGTACCCATGAGTCAAGATTGACCGGGCACGCTGAGCCGGCACGCTAGCCTGTTGGGTCTCGCGCCCTCGTCCAGCGCCAAGGCCAGTCGATCTCCGGTGACGGACCGTGACGGAAGAACCCAGGAGCCATTGCCGCAAGCATGAAGACTCGCGTTGAAGACAGGGGGGATGGCAGCTCGGGTGCGCCCCGGGCCGACACCCTTCTCACGGACACCCTTCTCACCGACACCCTCGGCCGCCCCCTGCGCGACCTGCGTATCTCGGTCACCGACCGCTGCAACTTCCGCTGCGACTACTGCATGCCGGCGGAGATCTTCGGCGACGCGTACGAGTTCCTGCCCCGGGCTGACATCCTGACCTTCGAAGAGATCGAGCGGCTGGTGGGCGTGATGGCGCCCCTCGGTGTTCGCAAGGTGCGCATCACCGGTGGCGAGCCCCTGCTGCGACACGGTCTGCACCACCTCGTCCAGGGCCTCGACGCCATCGAGGGCATCGATGACATCGCGCTCACCACCAACGCCAGCCTGCTCGAGCGCATGGCGGGGCAGCTCCTGCGCGCCGGCCTCACGCGCATGACCGTGAGCCTCGACAGCCTCGACCCCGATGTCTTCCTCGCCATGAACGGCGGCAGGCTCACGGTCCAAGAGGTCTTCGAGGGCATCGCGACCGCGGAGCGGGTGGGCTTCGGTCCCCTGAAGATCAATTGCGTCGTGCAGAAGGGCGTGAACGATCACACCCTCCTCGACCTCGCGCGCCACTTCAAGGGCACCGGCCACATCCTGCGCTTCATCGAGTATATGGACGTGGGCACCCGCAACGACTGGGACCTGAGCCAGGTGCTGCCCGCCGCCGAGCTCGTCCGACTCATCGCCGCCGAGCTCCCCATCGAGCCCGTCGACCCCAACTACACCGGCGAAGTCGCCAGGCGCTGGCGCTACAAAGACGGGGAGGGCGAGATCGGCATCATCACCTCGGTGAGCCAGCCCTTCTGCCGGGACTGCAGCCGGGCGCGTCTCACCACCGACGGACAACTCGTCACCTGCCTCTTCGCCAGCGGCGGCACCGACCTGCGCGGCCCCCTACGCCAGGGCGCCAGCGACGGCGAGCTGCGGGAGCTCGTCGCGAGCGTGTGGGGCGGCCGCACGGACCGCTACTCCGAGGAGCGCACGGCACGCATGGCAGAAGGGAAGGGCAAGCGGGAGCGGCTGGAGATGTACCAGATAGGCGGGTAGGGTACATAAGTCACTGTTTTTGTTATGAATTCGTCGATTTCCCCGACGCCCGAAAACATCGGGGGTGCGGAGCGATCTAGGTGTTTCGCGGGCGGGGTCGGGTTGGCTTCGGCCGCGCCGTGGGCGAGCCGCAAGCGGCGAAGGTCCGCCCCGTCCTCGACGCACAGGCTTCGAGGACGGCTTCTCTAAGCGTCGGGCTGTACGTCCGTTCGGCTCGCGCCCGAAAACTACGGTTCCAGGGGAAGCCTCGTTTCGGTCAGCCAGGACGGTCTCTGTGCCTTGCTCGGCTCGCCCGTACTCATGTCCATTCCTTTCTGAGGCTTTGGCGGCGGCGGAGGCCAGGCGAGCAGGTCGGCCTTGGTTTGTCTGACAACGATGTAGTCAGATGTGACGTTGATCGTCGTCAGGTCTTGCATCAGCAGCACAGGATCACTGTAGGTCGTGCTCCAGCGCTGGAAGAGCGGGTCGATCAACCTGTCGTCCAGCGTGAAGTGCATCCCCACGCCTAGTCTGGGCTTCGCGATGGCGTACACGCGGCCCAGCTCCGCAGGGGTGGTGTGCTCTCCCATGACGCCCTCGGCGGCTTGAATCGGCATGTGGTTGTAGTAGGCGAACTCGTCGGCGGACGGGAAGATCTCATGAATGAATACGTCCGCACCCTTGCCCTGCTCAGCCTCGAAGGTGCTCGGCTGACTGTCGGCGGTGTAGACGAACGTCAGTCCATTCCACTCCAGCCGGTAGCCCATTGAACCGGCGAGCGCGTGGATGACCGGGAAGGCGTAGATCTTGACGCCGTTCTCGTCGTAGGCGAGCTGGCGTGGCTGCTCG